>JAVHLM010000042.1 GCA_031082125.1 Candidatus Eremiobacterota bacterium | reverse complement strand
CATAGTGCTCTTTGTCCCGGAAGAGGGAGAGGGCGAAGTCCCAGGTGAGGGCAAGGGAGGGCGGCACGCTGAAATACATCATCGTGCCCTCAGCCTCGTCACCGTGCACATCATCGCACGCCCCGCCCGCCGTGCGCAGGCTTTCTTCAGAAGCGGGAGCCGAAGGAGCCTTCCCTTCTGCGAGGGCCCTTTTCACTTCCCCCTCAAGGCCGCACAGGGAGCGCCCACTTGCAATGGCGAGCCATTCAGCCTCGTTCTGGGGGGTGGCGACCCTCGAGAGAAACCTCAGAGCGCTCTTCGCGATCCTGCCCTCAAGATAGGCTTCCCGGGTGAGGGGGAGCGCCTTGAGGAGCTCGAAGTTGTGCATCAGCTCCGACGCGGTGCGCCCGGAGAACGAGAGATGCTCCGTGGCGAAGGTGCCCATGGAGCGGTATCCTAACTGATCAACCCCTTTCGTTTTCAGAGTGACGAGAAGGCCGCCGAGTGTAAGATCAAGTGCCAGGCGGCCGCGGACTGCCTCGCAGAGCAGAAAATCAATGCGCTCTGCCCGCTCATCCCTGTCGATTGAGCCGAAGGTGATGTCCCCCGTGAGCCTTTCCGCTTCGGGAATGAGGCCCTCCCTGGTTATCTTGATCAAGTGCTCCGGCCTGCATGTGGTTCCCGAAGGGATCTCGTAAGGCTCGGGGAGGAGCAGCATATCTTCGTAATCCTGTGAAGAAAATGATTCACCGAGGTGAAGAAGCTCCTCTTCATCGGGAAGGAACAGATCAGAGATTGTGTGGGTTTCATGTGTATCCATGGTTAGATCATATCACAGCGTTGATGAAATATCAAATAATGCACTCTTAAAAAAGCTTGTCACAGATAGAATATAAGCACATCACAGGATGCCATCCAAAGGGTCCGGAAGGGACTAAGAGGTCAAAAATGATCCTGGAGCCTATTGAAGGCCATCTGGCAAAAGATTGTGCCGGTTTCCATGCATTGAAAACCGAAGCCTCTGCCGGGTAAAATAAAATTCACTCCAAAAAAGATTCTGATCGGGCGCAATCCCACGAAGATGCAGAACTGAAAGTAAGGAGGTGAAAAGTCCGGACGCTGCCCGATCCCAGATTTAACATAATGGCAACAAGCATTGAGAGAATTTCTGCTATACTGTCATCAGGAAGATTCAGGTACCAGATTTTCACCTGCACCCGCGCAAGGTAAATAACAAATTTTTCTTCGAAGCATATTCACCGCATCAAACCCCTGTCCCGGCACCTGCAGCTCTCATGACCAGACCCGTGGTGAAACCGGCACCGTCCCGCGACCAGTGAAACCCGGGCAAGAAAGGACGGCACTTAGCATGACCATTGAGAAAGCAGGACCTGCGTTCCAGGAAGCCACTGTCCACAAGTTTCCCAGGCGCCTCACGCTGCCGGAAGGCGAGGGGCAGAAAACCTGCCCTCCTGATGGATATACTCCAGGCGAGAAGACGGGGGGAGGCAAAGTCCCTGAAAATTTCATGGCTTCATTGAATCCCCGCGTGGAAAGTGAAGAAGGCAGGGGGGAAGAGCGATCATTTCTCAGGAAGCTTGCCTTTACAATGACTCTTGGCCTGACAGGCCTTGCAATGCTTCCATCGGCTCTTTCCGCTGCCCCGGCAGTAAGACCGGTGGCACAGCCTGCAGCGCAGCCGGTAAATGAGCGTGTCATTGAAAGTCAGGAACTCCCGGCATTCAGAGAGCAAGCTTTCCAGATGACTACAGGGGAGGTACTGGATGAGCTCGGGAAAACAGCGCAGGATCTGAGAAAGCTCGATGACTCCCCTGCACCGTTCCCCGGTGCGGACCAGGAGAAGGTGAGCGTCGATGAGCTGCGCGGGATGGGCGAAGTCTCCATCAGGACACCGCAGGTCATCACAAGAAGCAGAAGCGTTTCAGGGACCATGAGCTATGACCGCACGACCGGAGAGCCGCAAAGAATCTCCGCAGAGGTAATGACCCGAATCGCCGGAAAAAAGGTGACACGGCATGTGGAATACTCGCAGGACGCCACGAGCACAACCTGCTCAGTCTCCATGGAAGGTGTCACCTACCGGGTCACCATGGGCAGAAGCGACTCCCTCCATGAAGCTTTCCAGCACCTGAGCGCATGGGATTTGATGAACGAGGTCAACAGTGCCGCCCATGATCTCCGGAGCCTCGATGACTCTCCTCTTCAGATGCTCGTCAAAGAGAACGGCAGGATGGTTCCGGCTGGAAGCATCGACAGGCAACCCTGCGAGGGGGAGGTGAACATTGCCGCTCCCCACAGACTCGGCGGCGGACGCAGTATAACAGGCACCTTCTCATTTGACGGGAACACGGGGAGGCCTAAGGCGCTCCATGCCGATGTATCTGAAGAATCGGGAAGGCTCATAAAGACAAGGACCCTTGAGCTTTCGGAGAGTGAAACGACAAGGACTTTCAGAGCCTCGACAGGCACCCTCACTTTTGAGGTGCAGATCGAGAAAGTAGATGAGTTTTAGAAGGATAATTCACCGCACCATGGGTGCTTCTTCGACGAGCTCCATGAGTTTTTTGGGATCCAGGTCCCTCTCGCTCCCTGAACCGGCATCAAGCAGGATAGCCTCCACGTCAGGGTCCGCAAAATGAAGGCATCATTCAGAAGGGCCAGAAGCTGTCGTCGTTCTCGATAAAGCGCTCCGGGTTGTCGGTGATGATGCCGTCCACGCCGTAGTAGTCCAGCAGCTTGTGCACGAGTTTGGGCTTGTTGGCCGTGTAAGCGAAGATCTCGGTGCCCTGGGAATGGGCGTCCTTGACCCACTGCTTATCCACTATGGACCAGTGAGGCAGCAGGATATCGGCATCCTTGTCCTGGGCATCCTTGAGGCTCAGCTTCTTTCCTATAGCCTTTGAGGCGAAAAAGCCTGCTATCCCGCCGGCCACGGCAAGCCCCGCCGTGACGGCGGGGTGGAAGCCTGCGAGAAGGCTGCCTGCAAGGCCTGCGAAGGCCCCCAGGGGAGTTCCGACTTTCAGGGAAGTGACAAGCGGTTCGGGATGGAGCAGCACGCCTGTCTTTATGGTGCTGTCCTCTTTTTTCACGTTCTTTATGCACTGCGGATCAAAGGAGGTGATGATGACGTTCTTCTCCATGCCCCGCGCCTTGAGGAGTGAAATGATCTCCTTCTCGATACCGGGGTACTGCATAGAGTTTTTTATCTCGATGTCAATTTTTACTTTCCCCCGTGCCCATTGAAGCACCTCGTCAAAGGTGGGAACCCCTTCCCCCTTGAAGTCAGGTGAAAACCACGAGCCGGCGTCGAGAGCCTTTATCTCTCTCAATGTGAGATCTTTCACTGCGCCTTGGCCATCGGTGGTCCTGTCCACCGTGTCATCATGCATGATTATCAGGGCGCCGTCTTTGGTCCGGTGGACATCAAGCTCTATCATCTCGGCCCCGAGGGTCTGGGCTTTCCTGAAAGATGCCATGGTGTTTTCGGGGGCAAGCGACGAGGCGCCGCGGTGGCCGATGATGAAAGGCTTCTTCTGAGGCTGCGGGGCCTCAGAAGCGGCAAAAGAGTCTGAGATTCCCGGGAAGGCTGCTGAAGTCACAGGCGGGTTACCGGCGCTCTCATGCTCACGGAAGCTCTCCTGCAGCGCCCTGTTCCCTGCAATGCCAATTCTCATGTCCATGCTGAAAAGTCCCCTCTGCGTTGTGCCCCTGAAAGCATTATAAGGTCAAGGCTCCTAAAAGTCAATATTCGGCTGATTTGAACGCGTGAATACTCAATGTTTCACTGATGTTTTCCAATTGTGCCGTTCAGCCTCTGGAACGTCCTGGAGGGTCTGGTGAAAGATCTCCACGAGGTCATCTGGAGAGGATCTCCATTTGCCTGCGGGAGTAATGCTCTTGGTCATAAAGCCTCATTGGGGGAGAGTACATCTTGGGGTGCGCTCTCTTATTCAAAGATTTACGCCTTTTGTCCTTTATGAGATTTTTCTGTTGAGGAATAAAATGTCAATTCCGGTGACTGATTGAAAGGCCTGGAAAATGTGCTGAGCAATAAAGGAGGAGTATTATATGAGTAAGGCTCTCAATTTAACGATCTGCCTTTCCTTCTGCGTGATACTGTTTCTGCTTTCCCCGGGGTGCATGAAGCAGGAAACGGGGGCACTGCAGCCGTCACCGCAGCTGTCAATGCAACCATCAGTGCAACCGTCTCCACGGAGCACGAATAAGCCTGAGGTAAATACCCCTCAGCGGGCAAAGGATATGACAAAGGCCTTTTTGAAGCACTATAAACCTGAAAAAAAGAATTTTACCTTGAAAATGCCTGCCTATACCCTCCCGCTTGATTTTGCAAAGGTATCCAACCTCAAAGACCTGGAGCGCACCTATCTCACCAATGCCAGGTGCAAAGAGCTTCTGGGAAAGAACGGCTTTGTGGTCTATAAGGGCGGCCCCCAGGAAGACATCACGGCGCCTTACAGGGAGATCATCGACCGGAAGGTTCCCATCTATGTGACCGCCGATACACCGCTGCATCTTTTTCACGTGCAGTTTGACGAAACATTGAAAAATATGGAGGAGAAGGTTTTTTATCCCGAGATTATGGACGTGACAAGGGCGCTGCTCGCGCAGTCGGAGAAGGATTACACTGCCCTCACAGGTGATCTCAGGGAAGCCGCAAAGCGGAATGTTGCCTATTTTTCCGTGGCCATGTGCCAGTTTGATCCTGCCTTTCGGCCTCCCTCCTCTGTAAGAGAGGTAGTGGAATGGGAGTGCAAAAATATAGAAGAGCACAAGGGACCTGCCGAATATGCAGACGCGCAGGCTCATGCCCTCATGCGGGTTCCGGAGGATTACAGCCAGTATAAGCCCCGCGGGCACTATACCAGGAGCGAGACACTGAAAAAATATTTCAGGGGAATGATGTGGTTCGGCCGCATGACCTTTTTGCTCAAAGGGAATGAGATCTGCGGGCCCCTCATTCCTCCTGCTCGTGCGCTGGTAAACAGGCAAAATGCAAAGATTCAGACCATCCAGGCCTCGCTCATTTCGGAATATTGCGGCACCCTCACCCTTGGGGGCGGGAAAAAGATAACCGATGCATGGGACCGGATCTATGCCGTCACCGCATTTTACGTCGGATTTTCCGATGACCTCACCATCTATGATTACCGGGACTGCCTGCGAAAAGTCTTTGGAAGCACGCTCTCTCCCGGCGACCTGGAGGGAGAAGAGAAATATGCCAGGCTCGTTCTTGAGCTTGCGAAGCTTAAAGGGCCGGCAATTTTTTCCGGGACAGGTAATGCCGGCATAGACCTCAACGAGTTCGATGCGAAAAAGCCGGCATCAGTGAAGGAGCTTGACCGGGTCCTGGATGCCACCATGGGCTTCCGGTTCATGGGGCAGCGGTATATTCCCGATTCATATATCCTGGGAGAGCTGGTTTCTCCGGCAGTGGGGATGCTTCCCGGTGAGATTCCCGATCGCTTTACCGTTACCTACCTCAAGGACAGACAGACAGGTAAAACCCTCTATTCAGCCCGGGGTGTCCCCATGGGGCTTGACGTGTTCAG
Organism: Candidatus Eremiobacterota bacterium; assembly: GCA_031082125.1. Lineage (NCBI taxonomy): Bacteria > Bacillati > Vulcanimicrobiota > Vulcanimicrobiota bacterium. The sequence continues at coordinate 45,782 of JAVHLM010000042.1, read as the reverse complement.
CGTCCTGGGAAGCAGACGGGCGGAAGAGCACATCCGGCAGGGAAAAAATGATGAGTGGCCCGGATATGCGCCCCAGATAAAAAGGCTCAGGGCCGAGTTCGCCTCCCTCAAGCCCGAGGACTGGAACCGGAACCTCTACTGGTCCTGGCTCTATGCCCTGAAATCCCTGGTGGCGGAGAGAGGCGAGGGATACCAGACCTACCAGCGGCAGGATGCCTGGCTTGACCGGCAGCTTGACACGGCCCTCTCTTCGTGGGCAGCCCTGCGCCACGACACCATCCTCTATGCCAAGCAGAGCTATACGATGCGGATGGAGGTTACCACCTGCGTGAGAGCACCGGTCATTCCCACTCCGCCGCCGCCGCCAAAGGGCATCGTGGAGCCGCTTCCTGAATTCTATGCAAAAATGCTCACCACGGCAAGGATGGCCCACGCGGGACTGAAAGAGCTGGGTGTCCTGGACGCGCAGTCCGAGATGAGAATTCTGTCGCTGGTGAAAACCCTCGAGAGGCTCAATGAGATCTGCATCCGCCAGGTGGAGAATACTCCCCTTACAGAGGCTGACAACCTTTTCCTGGGGAGCTTTCCCGTTGCTCTGAAGGGTGCCATCGGTGAGGTTGATGAAAAGGGATTGAAGACCACCATTATCGGCGATGTGCATACTGATGTGAACTCAGGCCAGGTGCTCGAGGAAGCCTCGGGATATGTGGATTATATCATTGTGGCCTATGCCCGCCCCGAGGGTGATATTGTGCTTGCCGCGGGCCCCGTGCTCTCCTATTACGAGTTCAGGCACCCCATGGCTGACCGCCTCACCGACGAGAAATGGCGCGATATGCTCAGGTCTTCTCCACCGCCTCGCCCGGAGTGGATAAAGAGCTATTTCCAGGATGTTTAAGCTGATCACGCCAGCGCGGAGCCTGTTCTTTTCTCAAGAGACAGCCTCCGGCGCCTGGTGGCGCTCACCCTCAATGGCGGATTGTCGATGCCAACAGGGCATACTGTGACATGCTCGGTTACTGCAAAGAGGAACTGCTGGCAATGAAAAGCTTCGACAGCATCACGCCTGAGAAATGGCATTCATGGGAGCGCGAGGAGATCTGGAACCGCCGGCTTTTCAAGGAAGGCTATTCAGGAATCTTTGAGAAAGAGTATATCCGTAAGGATGGAGTGGTTTTCCCCATCGAGCTCCAGGCTTTTCGGTTTTTGATTCGCCCGGAAAGCCCAGGTACCTCTGGGCAGTCACCCGCGACATCACGAACCGCAGGCGAGCTGAGGAGGCGATCCGTGAGAGCGAGGAGCGCTTTAAACAGCTTTTCTCCACAATGCCGAGCGCAGTGGCCGTCTATGGGGCTGTCGATAACGGTGAGGATTTTGTTTTCAGGGATTTTAACAAGGCAGGGGAGCTCATCGAGAAAGTAGACAGGGGAAGCATCCTGGAGAAGCGCGTCACGGAGGTATTCCCCGGGGTGAAAGAGTTCGGCGTGTTTGAGGTTTTCCAGCGTGTGTGGAGGACCGGGCAGGCGGAATATTTCCCTGCCGCTCTTTACCGCGATGAGCACGACCCGGGAACATGGCGGGAAAACCGGGTATATAAGCTGCCCGGCGGCGAGATCGTCGCCATTTACGATGACATCACGGAGCGCAAGCGGGCAGAGGCGAAGATTCTCCAGGCTCTCAGGGAGTAGGAAATCCTGCTGCGCGAGTTATATCACCGCACCAAGAACAACATGCAGGTGATTCATTCCATGCTTGTCCTTGAAGCCGCCCAACGAAAAAATACCGGGATTTCAGACTTCGCGAGGGAGATCACGCAGAAGATCAAGGCAATGGCGCTGGTCCACCAGATGCTCTACCGGTCGCAGGATCTCTCCCGCGTTGACCTCAGGGAGTATTTCTCTGAGCTGGCAACCCTGCTGATGCAGAGCTTCAAGGTGTCTCCCGGCAAGATCTCCCTGGTTATTGATCTTGAGCCTGTCTCAGCTTCCATAGACATAGCCACCCCCTGCGCATTAATTGTGAACGAGCTTATGTCAAATGCGTTGAAATATGCTTTTCCCGGTGACATGACCGGTGAGATCTCGCTTCAATTAAGGAAAACAGGGGATACCATGCTGGAGCTTGTTTTTTCAGATAACGGCGTCGGGCTGCCGCCCGGCTTCGATTTTCGCGGTCAGCAGTCACTGGGGATGCAGAGCATTTTCGCGCTCGCCGAGCATCAGCTGCAGGGAGAAGTCTATTTCGAGGCCCGGCGGGGGCTCACATGCCAGATCCGTTTCGCCGAGACCTCGAAAATCCCGGGGGTATGATGAGAAAAAAGCCGGTAAGAATCCTTGTTGCTGAAGATGAAGCCATTATCGCGCTCGGAATTAAATGCGAGCTTGAGCAGGCGGGATATGAAGTATGCGCCCTGGTGGCGTCGGGAGAAAAAGCAGTGGCGTCTGTTGCTCAAAAACAACCGGACCTTGTGCTGATGGATGCAAATCTTGCGGGAAAGACAGATGGCATCGAGGCCGCCCGCATCATCACCTCAGAGTATTCCGTCCCGGTGATTTTCATGACGGGCTATTCCGACAGGGATCGCATGGAGCGCGCCAAGGACCTTGACCCGCTCGGGTATTTCATGAAGCCGGTCGATGTGGCCATAATGAAACAATTGATTGACTCCGCTCGCATAATCATCGAGCTCGGAGATGGCGTAACCGAAAACGAAGACCTTATCGCTTTTCTCTTAACTTCTCTGCCCTTTCCCGCTCGAGAGTGAGCCGCGCTTCATTGGCTTCCTCGATGGTCCTGAATTTCCGCACTCCCCTCCTGCACAGGGGGGGAACCATGGTTTCCATCAGAGCTGCCAGAGCTTCCATCCTCGCAGCGCTGTTCCCGCCTTCCGGAGCGCTCCCGGCATTCATTTCTTCAATGGTGCGGAACTTCTTAAGAGGCACTTTCATCCCCCTCTTTTTCGAATCTCCTGCGCAGGGCTTCTACATCGGCTTTATCCTGCAGCCTGACGGTATCTTTTTTCATGCGGATCAAGGTGCTTACCGTCGCAATCCTTACCGGCAGACCTTGCACTTCAGCCGTTTCCGATTCAAGATCCTGATAATAAAATGCTTCTCCCAGCCTTGTAAGGATATCAATGGACATGGAGTCATCAGGCGGGCCATAGGTCAGGGCGGGATAATCTCCCAGCAGATCATCAGCTGAGATATCCTCGACAGCATTGTCGTTCCACAGGGCTTTCAGGGAGCTCTTGAGGCTCTCCACGTTTTCTCTGGTCGGCTTGATAAATATATCGATATCTTCCGTGGCGCGCACCACCCCGTGAAGCGCAAGGGCAATTCCCCCCACGACGATGTATTCAACCTCATGACGGTTCAATTCCCTGATTAACTGGAAAACTCTGCCATAATCCATAAAGTAAAGATTCCGCCAGGGATAAATGCTTTGATCAGGCCCTGAGGTGAGTATACCAGGAATACGGCCCGGGAGTCAATGCGATTTCCTGCCGGCGGCAGGAGCCCTATTTCACGCTTATGAATTGGACGGCATTTATCTGGGAAATACCGGAAGCCTGCGAAGCAAAGGTGCTGCCCCCATCGGTGGTGCTCTGCACATTTCCGTTTGTGAGCGCTACCCAGCCTTTGGCGGTATCGATGAATGACAGGGAGGAGGGCTGCCCATTGATGGCCTTTGAGGTGAACGTCGCGCCTCCGTCATTGGAGATGAGCAGGTTGCTGTCGCTTGGTCCGCCGGGCCCGCCGCTCAGGAGGGCAAAGCCGTTGCTGACACCAAGCAGGCTGATGTCCTTGATGGAGCTGAAGTCACCGCCCACCAGTCCACCGGTCCACGTGGTTCCGCCGTCGCTCGTCCGCGCCATGAATCCCGCTGCGGCGCCGTTAAAATTCAGCTGTGACCCGCCAATCCATCCTGTGGTGGCAGTGGTAAACTCTACCGCCGCAAAAGAAGGGGGGCCGAATGGGGTCTGAGAGGTGGCAAAGGTCGGTCCGAGGTCGCTTTCGACCCAGTTGACTCCCCCGTTTGTCGTCCGAAGGATTTTTCCTCCGCTTGATTCGGTCACCCAGCCGTTATTGGAGTCCACAAAGGAGACTGATGAGAGATTCTGAACGGTGCCGCTCGCCTGAAGGCTCCAGGTCGTTCCTCCGTTTGCAGTCTTCAGTATCGTTCCGCTTTCCCCCACAGCCCAGCCGGTGTTCGTGTCCACAAAGGAAACTCCTGTAAGAGCCTGGACAGAGCCGCTGGCGAGGGTTGTCCAGGTTTTGCCGCCGTCTGTGGTTTTCAGGAGAGTGCCTTCTTTCCCGACGACCCATCCGTTGTGTGAATCGATGAAATTCAGCTGATTCAGATCTTTGGTGCTGCCCGAAGATTGAAGGCTCCAGGTAGTCCCGCCGTCGGCAGTTTTAGTGATATACCCGCCGTTGCCTGAAGCCCATCCGACTGCGGTAATGGCGGTGTTCGAGGAACCGCCGTCTCCCCAGGTGCCTGAAGAGGTTGAGCCGCCCCCGCATCCGCCGGAACAGAAGATTGCCGCGGCAAGCAGGACCACACTGGCAAGAATGAGCGTGGTGTGCGAGATTCTTTTCATGGTAAAGTACCTCCTCGGTGATGGAATGAATCACGGCATAAGCTGCTGGAAACGAAGCCTGTGTCAGTAAGGGTAATTCTCTTCCCGGATAATTTCTCCTGGTGTGAAAAACCAGGAACAGCAGATTCCGTTCAGGGCAGTCCCCTCTGAAGTCATGGTGGCCGCCCACATCGCCCCTGCCCCTGCGGCAGGGTGATATTGCGATGGATTGAGACATTCCCGGATTTATAGTATACTATTCTGTGGAAGCCCGGGATCTGCCGGAATCAGTACGGAAGGAGTGACGAAAATGGGGAAAAGCGGTTTTCTTGCAGGAGCCGTTATGGCTCTCCTCTTGCTGGCACTGCTTTTTCTGCTGTGCGAGCCCTGCCAGGCAGGCAACTACCTGCGCAGGAATGGATCCATAGTAGCGGAAATCGATGGGAGCTGCTTCAGGGTGAAAGGCACCATCGTCGGGGAATATGACGGGAACTACGTGCGTAAAAGCGGCAGCATCATTGGGCAGATTGGCGATGACAACTATATCAGGAGGAGCGGATTGATAATCGGGCAGATTGACGGGGATTACCTGAGATCAAACGGCTCAATCCTCTATGAGGTTGATTCCAGCGGCTACGTGCGTAAAAGCGGCAGCATCTATATGCAGTGTGACGGCTATGACCGCTCCCTTATAAAAGCGCTGGCGGCATACCTCTTCTTCTTTGACAGATAAAACCAGGTGACCGCCCGGACTCCTCCCTCTGGCCCCCGCACAGCGGACTGATCAGAACTGCGGAAAAGTCCAGGGAAAGCGCGGTTCTGTGAAGAACATGGGGATATAATGCCGGTATTCGAAGAGTTCTTCTGTGACACGTGCGATTTTTCCCTCCCCCCGGGAGGAAGGGGATACCTCTATGCCCTTGATAAGGCCGGCACCCCTGTCGTGTGCCCCCATCCCGGTGAGATTCAGGAGGTCTTCAGGATAACGGGCCTCCCTTATTCGAAGGCGGTGGAAGCCGGCAAGGCCGGCTTTGCGGAGCGCTGCGCCTGCCTCAGGTGCCTCACCATGGTGAGCCTTGATCTCGCCCGTGACCCCCGCGCCTGCCCCTCATGCGGAAGCACGGAAGTAAAATCCCTCACGGAACTGATAGGGCAGCCCTGCCCCGGGTGCGGCAGAGGCGTTTTCCTCAGCGGCAAAAAGCCGGTAAAGCTGGATAATGACCGCCACCTGCTCCCGGTCCCTGAAGTGGTGAAGACTATCGTCGCCCTTGTCAACTGCGATGGGCCCGGCCAGCAGAACTCGCCCGAGCCCCGCGAGCTTTCCAGGGCCTGGAAGCGCTACTCTGCCCTCCCTTCTGAAGACAATGGAAATGTGAAAAGCCTGTATTTCACCTTTCCCCTGAGCCTTCTTCTCCGCGGATTCAGTGATTACCCCGGGCAGGAATCAGGTGATTATCAATGGGAGGTCTGCGAAAATCCCGGGCAGGCCCTTGATGACGAGATCTTCCAGAGCCTGCTGCTGATCCTGCAGGAAACGCCAGGGCTCTGCGGCCTTGTGAGCCTGTCGGGCGGGAAGATGCGCTTTGATGAGCGGGTGCCCGAAGAAGTGCGGCGCGGCATCCGCAACTACGTGAGGGAGCACTTGATAGTGCCGCAGAGAATGTCGTGACGGCGCTGACGAGCGCTGAGAAGCTCTGGTGCCATCGCGCGAATCGCCTATGCCGCGGAGGTGATTCCCATCCCCCTCCGCGGCGGCAGTATTGCGGCAGTGCCCCCTTTTCTGCTACAATGGAAACCGTGAGGAAAGCTGCAGGACCCGCAGCCCCTCAGAAGTTCAATGGCAGGGAGGTTGGAATGCAGAGAATCCTTATCTTTTCAATGGTTTTTGTCATCATCATTGCGGGAGCGGTCTTTTCCGCCCCCATTCACGATGCCGCGGAAAAGGGCGATCTTGCCGGGGTGAAGGCCCTCCTGAAGAAAGACCCGGGCCTTCTCAACGCCCGGGACCGCGAGGGCGCCACTCCTCTGATCCTGGCAATAGGCCGCGGGAAGGATGAGACAGCCCTCTATCTGATAAGCCTCGGAGCCGACGTGAAAGCGAAAAACCGGTACGGCGCCACGGCGCTCCACTACGCCTCAATGAAGGGAAAGGCAGCAGTAATAAAGCTCCTTATCTCAAAAGGCGCCGACGTTCACGCGAAGGATTACGAGTTCAGCACGACTCCCCTTCACCTTGCGGCGTCGGAGGGAAACAGGGAGGCCGCAGCGGCCCTTATCTCAGGAGGCGCGAACATGAAAGCGCGGGGCAAGTACGGCCAGACGCCCCTCCATAATGCCGCCCACGGCCACAAGGAGGTACTGGCGCTCCTCCTCGAAAGCGGCGCCGACATCCAGGAAAAGGACAGGAACGGCTGGAGCCCCCTCCATTTCGCGGCCCGCTCCAATGATGCCGAGGAGGCCCGCCTGCTTATCGCCAGGGGCGCTGAGGTGAACGCGCAGGACAGGGAAGGGATGACGCCCCTTCATATGTGCACCTTTCATGACAGCGGCGGCATGGAGTGCGCAGAGATACTTATAGAGGCAGGCGCAAAGGTGAGCTCGAAGGCCAAATTGAATGTCACCCCTCTTCATACTGCATGCTCCGGCGGCAATATTGACAAGGTCAGCCTTCTGGTGGCAAAAGGGGCCGAGGTGAAGGCGCGCGATACCGACGGGGACACGCCGCTCCACTGCGCGGTAGGCTCGTCAGCCGTTCAGAGCGAGGAAGGTATCTGCAGAACAGTGGAGCTTCTGATAAAAGCGGGCGCCGACCCAAATGCCCGCAACGGCAAAGGGAAGACCCCCATGGCACTCGCACAGGACAGCGGCCTCACGAAGGTGATAGCATGCCTGAAGGCCTGCGGGGGGAAATAACCATCATCCCGCACCCGTTTCCTTTCTGAATGCTATGAACAGGAAGCCGGGCTCGCTCATCGCCTCTCTCCCCAGATATTCAAAGCCCGAGTGCCCGCTCAGGAATCTCAGGGACCCTTCATCGGGAATGACCGAATATTCTCCGGCATAGGAGGCATTGATACCGCCCCAGCGCGACCTGAACCGGTCCTCTCTCCACTCGCCGCCATCGGTGACCTGCATGGCGAAAACCCCGCCTTCCACAAGGATTTCGAAGGCGTGGCGGAACACCTCACGAGGATGATGGAAGCGCTCGAAGACCTTGTTCATCCAGAGAAGGGTATAGTGCTTCTCCGTGCGGAAATCGAGAAAAGTTGCGCGGTCAATTCCCTCAGTCTCCCATCCCCGGCGCTGCAGCTCATCGAGGGTGTGCCCTGCGCCGGTCCCGACCTCAAGGGCGCGGGCGCCGGGCCCGAAAAATTTCTCGTGGAGGAGCTTGCCTATTCTCCTGAGCCTGCGCTCGATACCCATGAGAAGAGATTTATCAGGGGAGTTTTCAACTCTTTGTGCCGGCTCCTCGACCTCCCTGTCAGTATAAAATGCCCCGCATTGAGAGCATTCATAGTAGCAGACGGTCTTCTTCCTGCAGATATAATAGCGTGACCCCGAGGTGCAGACCGGGCATGGCCGCGCCGGAGGGGGGACAAAGGGAAGGGCCATGGGGCTTTGCTCACCCCTCATCATCGAGGCGAATTCCTGATAGATGGATTCTGCGGTCAGCTTTTCCAGGCACCGCGAAAATCCTGAGATGTCGTGGTACCTGCACCGTCTCTTTCCATGCTGGAAACAGGGTCCGCAGGGCACATCAACCTGCATGCACCGTGCATTCCGGTAATATCTCATCCTGAGATCACCGTCAAAGCTATAGAAAATCCCCAGGGAAGGCTTTTCAAAGCACGCCGCCAGGTGTATCCCGCATGAATCAGGGCCGACAAGAGCCGCAGCCTCTCTGATAAGAAGCGCGGTGGTCCTGATGGTCACCTTCTCGGGATCAATGAAAAAGAGTTCATGGCTGCCGTTGTACCCCTGCTGTACCTCGGCCCTTACCCCGCAGGGGCAGTTAACCTTAATCTCCCTGATTCTCTCTGCCGGCCTGGCGAGATTTCTCCTGCCGCATGCGCTGCATCTGTAGATCACTTTCCTTGCCAGGTCGCCGCCACCGAAAAGAATCACCTTGTAGCCGTCTGCCGCTATCCTCTCTGCAAGGTCAAGAAGGGTCATAAGGGGGATAGTGCGCACATTCGACGAGGCATCATACTGCATCATGACATACCTGTCGCCGGGCCTGATTCCCCACGAGGCAAGAAGCGCATCGGCACCAGCCTGCTCATGATCAAGAAAGTGCATTTCGGGCTTCTTCTGGTGATTCTCAAGCTCAATCCCCGCCCATTCTGCAGAGACATCATAGACATTCGTCAGCTCGCACTCGGGGAATATGGTGACCATGCCGTCGTAGTTGATGATGTCATCATAGTGCTCAATTTCATCGAGTTGCACAATGTCATCGATCTGTGGAATTTCATCACGATCGGGCAAGTCTTTGTCAATCCTTACCTCTGACACCCAGGGATTGCCCTCAAGAACCATGGCGCCCTTCCTGCCCGTCAACACTGCCTGAGTGATGCCTGGATATTTTTCTGCAAGGGCTTTGAACAGGGGTGTAAGAAAGAGCATATCGCCAAATGCGCTGTGGTGTATATGAAGCACCTTCTTCAGGCCGGCAGGCCTGGTGCTTCTCCCGCCCCATCCGGGTGGCGTGATGTCTCTCCACCCCAGCCGCCTGAAGAGGTGCCACCAGTACTGCTTGAAGACCAGGACCTTGCCATCGATAACCTGGTGGCCATAAAAGTTCCCCTTCTCATGTGTCCCCCTGGGAGCTATGAGCAGATACATGCGATTACTCCTCTTTTTCCAGGAAATAGCAGTGGGGATCCTCGGCCATGTAGTCACCGGTGGCGGCATGGGCCCTCCCGCGGCAGCCTCCACATATCTCATGCATTGTGCACTCCCCACAGCGGCCTTTCAGGAGCTTTCTTGAGCGAAGGTCCCTGAAAAGGGACGCCTGGCGCCAGATTTCGTGAAAGGGTCTCTCCCTTACGTTGCCTGCTGAGACTTCCACAAAGGGGCAGGGCCACACTTCCCCGTCAGCCTTTATATATACAAAGCCCCTCCCCGCGGTGCATCCATGGAAAAAGGGCCGGGCCAGGCGCAGCTTCCCCGGGGAGGGTTCTCCCCGCCCGTCAAGAAGGAGAGGCCAGTACTGCGGCGATGCGACAGGTTCTATGACCATGAGGGCTTTCTTCTGGGCTTTCTTTATGATCTCTCCCACCTGCCTGTTTTCCTCCTTTGAGAGTGCGAGTGATCCGAGAGCGCTCCCGCGGCCCACCTCCACGAGCTGGTAGACAAGCATGATATCGGCGCCAAGGGTGGACACCATGGCGATGGTCCTCTCAAGATCGCCCAGGTTGTGCCTCGTGGCGGTAAAATTCACCTGGAGGACCATCGCCTCCTTTTTCGCGTGGGCCATCCCCTCGAGGGCCCTGTCATAGGCATCGGGAAGGCTCCTTATGTGGTTGTGCACTTCGGCATCGCAGGAGTCCAGGCTTATTGCCATCCCCCGCACACCGGCCTTCCTGAGCTCCCGGGCCTTACCCCTGTCAAGAAGCATCCCGTTGCTCGCGATGACGATTGAAAGTCCCCGCCTCGTACCGTAACGGCAGAGCTCCAGCAGATCGCTCCTCACAAGGGGCTCTCCCCCCGTGAACACGAGCATCCTGAACTCGCGGACTTTCACGATCTCGTCGATGAGGGCCAGTCCCTCCGCGGTGGTGAGCTCCCCTTCCATGGGCTCACCCGATGAGGCATGGCAATGGATGCACCGTGAGTTGCAGGCTGTCGTTATCTCCCACACAGGGTGGGCAGGGTAGCCGATGCAGCCCATGCCATAAGCTCCTGCCGCCACCGGGAGGGTGCGCACCCCCCCCGAGGCGATCCACCTGGGAAGTCCCCGCCAGCCCGTCGTGCGGGCGAGAAGGAGAGCGCTCCCGAGCTGCCGGAGCACGAGGGTGGGGGGCAGGTAAAGGGGGAGGGCCCTGCGGGGGCCAACCTTCCCTACCTGATGAGGGCGGCTGCGATGAGGGCTGCCGAGAGCCCCAGGTTGATCACGATGGTCTTCGCGCATATCCTTTCTAGGTTCTCCCTGCGGCGCCAGTCTCCTCTTGCCACCTCGAGGGTCGTCGCCACCGAGAGCAGCAGAAAGGGGAGCCCGGCATAGAGGGCTGTAAACGATGGCCAGGCCACGGCAATGAGGATATATGATATCCAGGCTCCTAGAGAAGCGAGCATGTAAAACACTGCGGACTTTTCCTTCCCAAAGCGCACGACGAGGGTTTTTTTCCCGTCCTCCATGTCGGCGGGATAGTCGGGAAACTCGTTGATGAGGATCACGTTGAAAATGGTAAAGCCTATGGGGAATGAGACAAGGGTGACGAAAGGAGTGATGATACCCGTCTGGAGGTAATATGACGTGGCGACGGTGAGCCACCCATAGCAGATCCCTATCAGGATCTCTCCCACACCCCGGGCAGACCACCTGATGGGCCTGGTGGAATAGAAATAGCCGCAGACTATCCCGAAAGCTCCCATCGGGATAGTGAGGGGGCCGGTTCTGTATACGAGCTGGATCACGATCCCTATCGCCGCCGCGGCGCCAAGGCTGACTATGGAAGCTACAAGGGGATAGTGGCGGGGCATGATACCTTTCTGCAGCACGCCCGAGCCTCCCGAGAAGCGGTTCTTCTCCATCTTCCCGGAAAGGGTATCGACATCGTAGTCATAGTACTCCCCTGCGAGATACGTCGCTGCCATGATGAGGATGACGGCAAGGGTCCCCCAGAGAATGACAGGCCAGTTGAAGGCTCCCGTTTCGCGCCATGCGAGGACTGAGCCCAGGATAAAGGGGAAAACGCCCACGGTGTGAAAGGGGAGGCGCGCAAGGGCCGCCCAGTCTTGCAGTGTCCCAGCCTTCATCGTTACTCCAGCAGGATGATAAAGAGGAGGGGGTACCTCCCCCCTCCTCTCAGGTCTTTTCCTGAAACTCCCTCAGGCCATCGCTTTTTCCAGGGCTGCCCTGCGGCGAGACGCGAAAGCATTGAGGCCGGCGAAGTATGCTTCCTCGTCGAGAATTTCCTCGATGCGCAGAAGCCTGTTATATTTGCAGATGCGATCTGTACGGGAGGCCGACCCGGTTTTGATCTGCCCCGTGTTCATTGCCACGACTACGTCAGCGATGGTGGTGTCCTCGGTCTCACCCGAGCGGTGGGAAACCACCGCTGTGTAAGACGCCTGCTTGGCCATCTCGATGCACCGGAGTGTTTCGGTGAGGGTGCCTATCTGGTTGAGCTTGATGAGAATGGAGTTTGCCACCCCGAGGCCGATGCCCTTGATAAGGCGCTCCGTGTTGGTGACGAAGAGATCGTCGCCGACGATCTGGATCTTGTGGCCCAGTTTATCCGTCATGAGCTTCCAGCCGTCCCAGTCATCTTCAGCAAGGCCGTCCTCGATGGAGAGGATAGGGTACTTTTGAACCCACTTCCCATAGAGCTCCACCATCTCGGCCGACGTGAGAGTCTCCTTGGTGCTCTTATTGAAGACGTACTTCCCGTTCTCAAAGAACTCCGAGGCGGCGGGGTCCAGGGCGATGAAGATGTCTTCGCCAGGCTTGTAGCCTGCCTTCTCGATGCCCTGCAGGATGAACTCAAGGGCTTCCTCGTTTGACTTGACGTGGGGCGCGAAGCCTCCCTCGTCGCCCACTGCCGTATTGAGGCCCTTGTCCGAGAGCACCTTCTTGAGGCTGTGGAAGGTCTCGGCGCCCATGCGGAGCGCCTCGGAGAAGGATTTGGCACCTGCCGGCACTATCATGAACTCCTGCATGTCGGCGTTGTTGTCAGCGTGCTTTCCACCGTTCAGCACGTTCATCATGGGGACCGGGAGCGTGTGTGCATAAACGCCGCCTATGTGCTGGAAGAGCTCCAGGCCCAACTCGTCCGCCGCTGCTTTCGCCGCCGCGAGGGAGACACCAAGGATGGCATTGGCGCCGAGCTTCCCCTTGTTGGGCGTGCCGTCAAGCTTTATCATCAGGCTGTCTATTTCCATCTGGCGGAGAGCATCATACCCCACGATCTCCGGGGCTATGATCTCGTTTACGTTCTCGACGGCCTTGTGTACGGATTTTCCCAGGTAGTCCTTTTTGTCGCCGTCTCTCAGCTCCACTGCCTCGTGGGCGCCCGTAGAAGCACCTGAGGGCACTGCAGCCCTGCCCATTATCCCGCTGGCGAGGTACACATCCACCTCTACGGTCGGATTTCCCCGCGAGTCAAGAATCTGGCGCGCTCTTACTGCTTCAATTTCAGACATGATTCCACCTTCTTTCTCTTTTAGTGCAAAAACCGGTGTCCCGGTATTGTTGCCAGGCTCATTCCCCCTTCTGCAGGTCGCCGCTGCTGTCAGCGGGAGCACGGAGGGCATGCTCTGCCTCGATGCCTGCGCATCCTGCCGCTTCAACGGCATAATAGAGGATCCGTGCCAACCTTTTCTCTGTGCCGGGGGAATCTCTGAGGTCTCTCCTGAGCGCCTTGAGCTCTTCCTCAAGCGCGCTCAGATTCTTTTCGAGAGAATGAGCCTTTTTCCCTTCTTTGTCAGGAGAGCGCCGCGCGGCGCCCCCCTTTTTCTTCTTCTCGTCTTCTTTGATCTCGTTCCACTGGCGCACTACATCCTGCGAAGAGGTGACGGTGCTCTCGCCGAACACGTGAGGGTGCCTCCTTACAAGCTTGCGGGATATGCCCGAGATGACCTCTTCTATGGTGAACTCCCGGGCTTCCCGGGCAATCTGGCTGTGAAAGACTATCTGGAGCATCACGTCACCGAGCTCCTCGCAGAGGGACGCCATATCTCCGGCCTCGATGGCCTCAAGTGCCTCCCGGGTCTCTTCCAGGAAGTAAGGCATGAGGGTACGGTGGTCCTGCTCACGGTCCCAGGGGCAGCCCTTCTCGCCCCGGAGTGCTGCCATGATTTTTACCAGTTCGTCGAATTCTCTCATCGTCTGTTCCTTTCTTATCCTGATGCTCATTATATGCCAGCAGGTGCCTTCTCTTTTCCTTCTTATTCTCACAGAGCATGCCAGACGGCATCATCATATCTATTCTCTCCCCGGCAGATCCTTCCTTGGAGGTCATTTGACTTTTTCATGGGCGTCATGTATTATTGAGGGAAATTGCACGGATCCAATCAGGGAAAATAATGAGGGAGGCACCATGAGGCTCAAGCGTTTGATGGTCGCCCTGCGCAAGCTTGACAGGAAAATTGTCTCGCTTGCCGTTGAGCTTCCCGAGAAAAAATACCGCATCGGCCTGATGATGCTTGTGGTGGCACTCATTGCGGCCTGCGCCCTCATACTTCACCTTACCAGGAGAGATCTCCACTTTGATCTCTTTTTTATACCCCTTATGGCAGGCTGCCTTTTTTTCAGGCTCCGGGGCTTTTATTTCTTTCCCCTGGCCCTTCTCGCGTTCCACCTGGCCTCTATCCGCCCGGAGATGACCTTTATAGACTATGTCCTGAAGGACTTTATAGAGGTTATCAAGTGGTCACTGCTGTCGCTCATCGTGGTCCTCGCCGTGAACAAGTTCGTGGACGTGAAGAAATTCGAGGAGCGCATGAAGCGCGACGTGGACCTGGCCAAGGCTCTCCAGAAAACTCTTCTCTCAAAGGCTTTTGACCTCGAGAGGATAAGGGTCCTGGGCTATATCCACCAGTGCATGGAAGTGGGCGGCGACTTTTATTATTTCCGCCCTTTCAAGAAAAAGCACGTCGTGCTCGCCATAGGCGACGTAATGGGGAAAGGTATCCCGGCATCTCTTGTAATGGCGGTGATTATGAGCTTTTTCTACGAATGGGGTAAGAAGAGTTACTCTCCCGCCTTCATCCTGGACAAGATCAACAGGAGGCTCATTGACCTCTGGGGCGAGGGCTCCTGGTACAGCACCATGTTTTACTCGATTCTCGACGAAGAGACAAGGGAGCTCACCTATTCGAATGCAGGCCATCAGAAGGGCATTATCATAAGGGGGAGCGGCTCCATCGAGCTTCTCGAAGCCGAGGGCTTTCCCGTAGGTGTCTTTTCCGCCAATCAGTGGCTTGAAAAGAAGACAGTGCTCTTCCCGGGCGACAAAGTGATCCTGTTCACCGACGGAGTGAGCGAAGCGAGGAGCCCCGAAGGGCAGCTCTTCTCCTTCCCGCGGCTTCTCGACAGGATCAAGGAGGCCAGGGACTCCTCCCTCGAGGATATCCTGGAGCATATCCTGGAAGATGTAAAAAGGCACTCGGGGACGTTCTTTGAATCAGACGACGTAGCCCTTGTCATGATGGAAGTGAAGGGGAAGAGCCCGCAGCCTTCCTGAAGGCGGCAAGAAACCTTATCAGCTTCGCTGTCCACTCCTCTTTATCCAGCAGGCCCACGAGGGTGAGCCTGTTGTTTCTGAGCTCCATGGCGGTGCCGGTGGCGCGGAGCGCCCTGAGCGCCTCGGCGCTGAACCCCTCGAAAAACGGCATGAGCATGAAGACATCGCAGCCCTCATGGCTGATTTTCGGGATTCTCATCGAAATGAGAAGGGATTTCACCACAAGGAGCGCCAGCATGTTCCGCGCTTCGGGAGGCAGGGGGCCGAAGCGGTCGCGGAGCTCCTCTTCAATGGAGGCTGCCTCCTCGGCCGTGGTGAGGGCTGACATGCGGCGGTACAGAGTGATTTTCTGGCGGTCATCCGGCACATAGTCCCCGGGGAGATACGCAGAGAGGGGGAGCTCAATCGAGGGGCCTCCCTCCTCTTTGCGGGGCTTTTCACCTTTCAGCTCCTTGACGGCGTCGTCCAGGAGCCTGCAGTAAAGGTCAAAACCGACGGCTCTCACGAAGCCGTGCTGCTCCGTCCCCAGGATATTCCCTGCGCCCCTGAGCTCCAGGTCCCTCATGGCGATATGGAATCCGGCGCCGAGGTCAGAGAAGTCCTTGAGGGTTTCCATCCGCTTTCTGGCCATGTCGCCAAGCTTCCTGTGGGCGGGATAGAGCAGGTACGCATAGGCCTGCCGGTGCGAGCGGCCTACCCTTCCCCTGAGCTGGTAAAGCTGGGCAAGCCCGAATCCGTAAGCATTGTTGATTATGATGGTATTCACATTGGAGATGTCAATGCCGCTCTCGATGATGGTCGTGCAGACAAGGACATCGCAGGCCCTGTCCAGGAAGCCTTTCATTATCCTCTCCAGGTCCTCCTCGCTCATCTGCCCATGGGCAGTGGCCACGCGGGCTCCCGGGACAAGCTTCTCTATGGCGCTTGCCATCTGGGCTATCCCCCTTATCCTGTTGTGGATAAAATACACCTGCCCCCCCCTCTCAATCTCTCTCGATACGGCGCCTTTTATCACCTCGTGGCGGAACGGGAGAAGGAAGGTCTTCACCGGAAGCCTGTTTTCAGGCGGCGTGGTGATGAGGGACATGTCCCTGATGCCCGAGAGGGCGAAGGAGAGCGTCCTGGGGATGGGTGTCGCCGAGAGGGTGATGACATCCACGTGGCTCCGGAGCTCCTTGAGCCTCTCCTTGTGAAGGACGCCGAAATGCTGCTCCTCGTCGATAATCACAAGGCCCAGGGATTTGAACTGCACGTCTTCCGAAAGGAGCCTGTGGGTCCCGATGATGATGTCGAGGCTTCCCTCCCTGAGGGAGTCGATGATGGCCTTCTGTTCCCCGGCGCTCCTGAAGCGGCTGAGCATCTCTACTTTCATGGGGAAAGGCGCAAGCCTCTCGGAGAAAGTCGTGTAGTGCTGATCGGCCAGTATGGTGGTGGGTACCAGGAGGGCCACCTGCTTCCCGTCCATGACCGCCTTGAAGGCGCTCCTCAGCGCCACCTCGGTCTTGCCGTACCCCGCGTCGCCGCAGATGAGCCTGTCCATGGGGCGGATCTTTTCCATGTCATGCTTTACCTCTTCCACTGCCTTGAGCTGATCGGGCGTCTCCTCGTAGGGGAAGCTGCTTTCCAGCTCGCCCTGCCATGGCATGTCAGGCGAGAAGGCAAAGCCTTCCAGGGCGTCTCTTCTTGCGTAGAGCTCCACGAGCTTTTTTGCGATTTCCTCCACTTCATGCCGAATCTTGGCCCTTGTATTCTTCCATTCCTTGCCTCCCAGGTAGGAGAGGGAGGGAGTCTTTTCCTCGAGACCGGTAAACCTGTGGATCTGCTCCATCTGGTCAACGGGAACAAAGAGCATGTCGCCCTTCGCATACTCCAGGGCCAGGAATTCCTTGGCATGGTCTTTTATCGTGAGCGTTCTGAGGCCCCTGTAAACCCCGATGCCATGGAGCACATGGACCACAAAGTCGCCGGGCGTGAGATCCTCGAGCTTTACCGGGATGTACCGCTTCTCAGCGGCGATGAAATGGGCGCTCCGCTTTGTGCCCAGGATCTCCCTGTCGGTGAGGACCGTCCAGCCTGGCTCAAAAAAGAATCCCTCGTCGAGAGAGCCATGGACGAGGCTCACGAAGCCTGCACCGGGCTCCGCTTCATCAGCGGCGGCGATTCCCTCTTGCGCCAGCACATCCCTGAGCCTGGCATCCTGGGTGCTTATCACGATGACCTGGTGACCCTGGGCCCTTTTCTCCCTGAGGAAGAGGGAAAAATCCTCGAGCTTCCGGTAGAAGGGCGAGAGGGTCGCCGTGGCAAAGTGGATCTCCTCCTCGTGGCCCCAGGACGAGAGGCTTATCAATTTTCTGTCTTTGAAAGAAGTGTCAGCGGCCTCGGCAGGCGTTTCTCCGTGCTCGTAGGCCTGGAGGGCAAGCTGCGAAGGCTCGTCCAGGATGAGCCAGGAGCTCAGGGGAAGATAATCCAGAAGAGTTGAACTCTCTCTTGTACCCGAAAGGGAGAGTATTCTCACCGAGGGCGCCTCCCCGGCCGATCGCTGCGTGGCGACGTCTATCCCTCTGATGGATTCAACCTCATCGCCCCAGAATTCGAGCCTTACGGGAACACCTGTGGCGGGGTACATGTCCAGAATGCAGCCGCGGAGAGAGAACTCCCCCCTTTTCTCCACGAGGGCACTCCTTTCGTATCCTCTTTCCACGAGGTGCTCACAAAGACGGGAGGGGGATATGACCTGGTTTTTCACGACGCTTAAGGCGCCCTGCCTGAGGTTCTCCATAGTCTCTATCTTTTTCAGGAGGGCTGAAAGCGGGGTGATGAGGAAGATCTCCTCCCTCTGCGAGAGCTTTTCCAGCACGGGAAGCCAGAGGGCCGTGGCGCCGCCGGAGAGATCCTCCCCTTCATCATCGTTGATTTCAGGCATGAGAGCTATCCTGCCTGCCATGGCGGGGGGGGTAAAGAAATGGAGGGCGTGGTAAAAGCGCTCAGCCTTCTCGCTGTCGGAAGTGACCAGATATGAGGGAAGGGGCAGCTCCGCCAGCAGAAGAGCCATGAAAAGGGGCTTTGCCGGGGGAACGATCCCTGAAACGGCGCAGCTTGTTCCCTTTTCAATCGAGCTCCCCAGGCTCCTGAAAGCTTGAAGTGCCCTGATATCGTTAAAATCTGATGAATGGACCATGGAAACCACCTTGACCATTATATCGTTCCCTCTCCAATGAGTCAACGGGAGTCCCTCCATGGGGGCGGGAGGGAAAGGATTAAAAGTGAACTTGAAGAATGAATATTGATCGATTCTATCGAGGAGAACAAAGTGCCGATGGATGCGGGAAACCAGTCGAGGGGTTCTGCAGGGCTTGTATGGTACCTTTTTGGCTTCAGGTTTCTTGCTCTCATGCTGGGCCTTTTTCTCACCAACCTGAATACTCCCGATGCAAGCCCCCATCTTGTCACGCTTCCTTCCATATTCCCCGGAATGGGTCCCGCCGGCGGCCCCCAGGGCCCTCTCTGGATTGTCACGGCATTCCTGTTCTTCTATCATTTCTGCGCGGCCATCTATGCCTTCAGGTGCAGTGAGAAGAAATTCTACGTGTACCTTCTCATTTTCTCCGACCTTGTCACGGGCCTCATCACCAATGTGTTTCTGGGCTCGGCCTATATGCTGCTGGGCTTCGTGCTCCCCGCCCTTGAGGCGGCCCTTTTCCTGGGCAACTCGGCTTTTCTTTTCGCCGTGCTGCTTCCCGGCTTCATCTATGGTGTGCTTGTCGCCGGGGAAATGGTGAGCATCACTTCAACGTCAGTGAATCTCCATATTGATCTTGCCCAGGAAGGCGCGGCAAAGAAAGTGGTCCTGAAATATTGCGTTGACATGCTGAAGTACGTCGTGATGGTCGGCGTGATGCTCCTCTGGATCTTCAAGACTGCCGTCGGTCTCGAGGAGGAGATCGCCGAAACGAAACGCATCGCCCAGGAAGAAAAGAATATGATCATTGAAGACAGCCAGAATGATAAAAAGCATATCCAGGGCCTGTCAAATGCCCTTACAGAGAAGGAAAACGAGGGCGACGATCTCAAGAACAAGCTTAAAGAGAGCAAAGAAGAGCTTGAGAAGATGTACAAGAAGTTCCACGAGCAGAAAAACCAGGCCACTGCCCAGACGGAGCTCTACAAGGAGAAAGAGAAGGAGATGACGCTCATCTTTGAAAAGCGCCTGAAAGAGGGGGAAAAGGACGTTGAGGGCATTAAAAAGAAACTGGCAAAGATCCAGGCCCTCCTGGATGCCTCGATGGAGCTCAACAAGAGCCTTAATCCTGAAGAGGCCTATATGTCAATCGTCGAGCACCTGCTGAAGATAATCCCCGCCCAGACCTGTATTCTCTTCATGCTCGAGTCCATGGAGGGTCAGCCCGAAATATTTGCCGAAGTGGCTTACAGCCCTTACTCCGATTTTTTCCGCAACTTCAGCCTCAGGCTCGGTGAAGGCCTTCCCGGCTGGGTCGCAGAGAAGCAGAAGCCTGTAAAGATTGATTCGGGATCGGTCCTCATCGACGGGGCTGAGCTCCAGACCCTTCTCACCTATGAAAAGAGCGCCCTGGTTGCCCCTATCCTTTACGAGGAGGAGATTCTGGGCGTTCTCTACCTCGGGAGACCCGATAATTATGCCTTCACCATAGAGAACCTGGAATTCGTCGTGAGCTTCGCCAATATTGCCGCGGTAACCCTCCAGAACGCCCAGCTCTTCCAGAAGACCATCGCGGGAGGCATGTATGACGATATCACGGGCCTTTACAATGCCATTTACTTCAACGAGCGCTTCAGTGAGGAGATAAAGAGAAGCCAGCGTTATGAAGCCCTCCTCTCCCTCACCCTCATCGATATTGATAATTTTACCAGGATAAACGAGGAATATGGAACGGAATCAGGCGACAAATTACTCAAGGAGGTCGCCGAGATAATCAAGGCCCACACCAGGGAGACTGATGTAGTGGCACGCATTCAGAGCGACGAGTTTGCCGTGCTTCTTCTGCAGTCCGACAAGTCGAGCGCCGTGCTGATCAGCGAGCGCATCAGGATGGCTTTCGAGATGAGAAGCATGGCAAGGGCGAAGAAATCCAAGATTCATTCCAGCCTCTCCATAGGGGTGGCAAATTTCCCTGTTGACGCGAAAAACAAGGAAGATCTTATCGCAAAGGTGGAGGAAGCCCTTCAGCAGGCAAAAAACAAGGGCGGCAACAATACGTCCTATCCTTCGGGCTAGCGTGAGTGGCGGAGCATCCCGGGGAAGAGTTAATTGACCGCCATGGCGATTTCTGGTAAGATTGATATGGAGCGATGCCTCTCAAGGATTACTGATGAAAAAACACCCTGGCGTCAATCTCTTGAATTATCCCCCGAGAAAGCGGCAGCTTATCCTGGGAGCCGTGCTTCTGGTGTTCCTTTTGATGTGGCTCGTGAGCGCCGTTACTACAGGCATCGCCGTCCAGGGAAAGATCCTCTGCTTCGGCGGGGGAGTGAAGATGGTCCGCACGGAATGGCAGGACTGGAAAAAGGTGCAGAACAAGCTTATCATTGACTGGGGGATTCACAATATTAAGGAGGGGGATATCATCAGCACTACAGGCGCCCAGAGAACCGTAATTCTCTTCAAGGACGCCATATCTCTCCGCCTCGCCCCTGAGACCTCCATTGAATTCAGAAGGGTCAGGAAAAGGACTGACAGCCTCACCAGAGTCATTGAATACTTCAAAGGAAAGACACCGGTGCTCCTCCCCCTGGAGATTGAAATATTTCTTACCAGGGGGAGGCTGTGGGTCGATAAATCGGAATTTGCTCACATGAGGATCAAGACAAACGAGGCGCTGATATATCCCGGCCGCTCTTCGATGGAAGTGCTGCTCACTGCTGACGGCACCACCAAAGTAGGCAACTACAGGGGAAACGTCTATGTGGCCCTCTCCAAATATCCGGGCTTCAAGGCGAGGGTTTTCCCCGGCCAGCGCTACATCATCAAGAACAGGAAATTCACCTCCATTGCCATGGTGGAGTTCCGCAAGAGCGACAGCTGGCAGAACTGGAATTTTGCCCTGAGCTATATCACTCCCCCTGACGGCGTGACCCGGTACAATTCGCACGAGGCTCCCGCAGCGACGGTGGCGGTGAACAGCTCCGGTGGTGAAAAAAATACGCATTCAAAAGGCCAGGGGAAACAGGTGGCCGTCAATGACCGGTATTCCTTTGAGCGCTGGGTGAAGGAGAAGACCAGGGGGGGGCATGACCCCTATCCCAAGTATAGCCCGGCCCTCTCGGAGATGAAGCAGTATTCCTATCTTCTCTTCCCTCAGGCGCCCGGCGCGAAAGGAGCCTCAGGGAAACAGGGTGAAGATGGTGAGGAGAGCGCTCCGCCCCCTCCCCCTTCTCTCGGCCCCGGCGGAATATCAAGTCTTCTTGCTTCCGAGAGCTACTCGGGGTCATCCTTCACCCCCGTGTGGGGGAAAGCGGATGGCGGATCGGCTTCGTCATCGGCATCTACCCCGGTGTCCAAGGGCTCATCGCATTCAGGCGGTTCGGACAAGTCATCGGTCAAACAATGGTTCCCCTTTGTGGACAAGGACGACTCGGGCCCGCCGCCTCCTCCCTCGCTTGAAACCATGGAATAGCGCCTTTGCTCTCAAGCTTCCTGCTCTCCCCGAAGGGTTCAGCTGAAGGATTACCGCAACATATAATGAATATATACCTGTGTATAGTGCAGTGATTGTATCCCATACAAGACACCAGGAAGAGCTGCGGTGAAGAAAAAAGCCTCGAAGGAAGAAGTGAAAAAGGATCAGAGGGAGCTGACCTCCCGCTCCTTTTTCCCTACGACGAAAAAGCGGATTGAGGCGATAAAAAGCGCGCTCGTGATGCTTGAAGAGGGCAGGAGCGAAAGGTCGCTTATCGAGGAGCTCCGTTTCAATTACCACAAGATAGCAGGCTCCAGCGGCGTTTACGGGTTTCCCCAGATAGGCGTCATATCAAAGAAGGCTGAAAACTCTCTGCCTTCCGAGGATCATGGCGATATGGAAGTGGGAGGAGACCTTCTCTCATCCCTCAGGGCCCACACCGCTGAGATGGAGGAGCTGCTGGTGCAGGCCGTTGAGGATCGCTATCCTGCTGAAGAAGGGGAGCACCTGCTTCAGCAGAGCGGCGGGGCGGGACCCCAGTGGCAGTCCTTTGCTCTGGCAGAGCACGATGATAAGAAAGTGACCCGGCCTTCGCGGATCCTCATCGTCGATGACGATGAGACCATCGGTGAGCTCGTGGAGCAGTACCTTACCAGAGCGGGCTATACCATCAAGGTGGCCACTGATGGAAAGACGGCCCTTGAGGAGGTCTTCAAGTTTTCACCCGACATGGTGATTCTGGACATCGTGCTTCCCGACATCGACGGCATGGATGTCCTCAAGATAATACGGCAGCGGCCCGGCGGCAATATTCTTCCCATCATCTTTCTCACCTCCAAGGACACTCTCGAGGACAGGATTGAAGGTCTCTCCATCGGCGGCGACGACTACATCACCAAGCCCTTTTATCCCGAGGAGCTCGTGGCCCGCGTGGGGGCCCTCATGGCGAGGACAAAGATCCTCAAGGAGCTCGCCGTGAAGGACGGCCTCACCGGTGCCTACAACCACCGTTATTTCTATGAGAGGCTCATCGAGGAGATCACGCGATGGAAGCGTTACAAGAGAAAATTCTCACTTGTCATCATTGACCTTGATTTTTTCAAGAACGTGAATGACTCTCACGGCCATATCGTGGGGGACCTTGTCCTGAGGCAGACTGCCGACTTTCTCAAGTCGCAGCTTCGCAATGTCGATGTGGTGGCCCGTTATGGCGGCGAGGAGTTCGGCCTGATCCTGCCGGAGACAGACCTGAAGGACGCCCACCTGGTCATGCGGCGCATCTATGACAGGATGCAGAGCTGGACCATCGCGGTACCCCACGGGGAGGAGCCCCTTAAAATCACCTTCAGCGCCGGTGTAACCACATGCCCCGATGACGGGGAGGATGAGAAGACCCTGGTGGCGCGGTCTGACAAGGCGCTCTACTATGCCAAGGAGAGCGGCAGAAATCAGTTCATCATATACCGCGATCTTGTGAAGATCATGCAGCGTGCCCGTGATGAGGGATGCGAAGAATCTTCCGAGGTGTGCCGGTTCGGCGAGGGGCTGGTCTTTGTCGCTGAGGATGACCACCTGATCTCCAACATGCTCCAGCTCTACCTGGAAAAAGAGGGTTTCCGAGTCAAGACCTTCCCCAACGGCGCGGAGCTCCTGGCCTTTATTAACCTGGAGAGGCCCGATCTCATACTCCTGGATGTCATGATGCCCATCATGGACGGCATCAAAGCCCTTGAGATAATAAAATCTCAGGATGACGTGAAAAATGTCCCCGTGATTTTACTTACCTCCCTTGACGACAGCAGGATTCTTGACCGGCAGCAGAAGCTCGGCGCTGTTGATTTCGTGCAGAAGCCCTTTGACCCCGACATGCTGGTCCGCACCATAAAGAAATATATCAAATAGCGCATCAGAGGGCAGGGAAGGCCTTCACTTCCTCTTTTTCCTTCAGCCACACTGCAACGCGCTCGGCTACCTTTTCAGGGGTGAATCCATAATGCTGCGCGATGGTCTTGGCCGGGGCCGAGTCACCAAAGCGGGTAAGCCCGATGGTGAGCCCCGAAGGCGCGGTGAACCTGTCCCAGTCCCTTGTGAGGCTTGCCTCTATGGCCACCACTCTGGCGAAATTCCTGGGAATGACACTGTGCCTATAGGAGGGCTCCTGGTCGAGGAACACCTCGATGGAAGGCATGGAGACTATGCGGGCGTCAATTTCCTGGGCCTTGAGGAGCTCGTGAGCCCTCTGGGCAAGGTGGACCTCTGAGCCTGAAGCAAGCAGGATGACATCGGGGGAGGGCTTTTTCGAGTCCTCCAGGATGTAGCCTCCCCTGGTGATGAGCGACGCGTCAAATCGGGCGGCACGCTTCAGCTGGGGTACATTCTGCCTCGAAACGACAAGTGCCGTGGGTCCCTCTTTCCTTTTGAGGGCACTGAACCAAGCCATTGCCGTTTCCATGGCATCGGCAGGCCTTATCACTCTGAGGTTGGGGATGATCCTGAGGGCTCCCAGGTGTTCCACGGGCTGATGTGTCGGCCCGTCCTCTCCAAGGAAGACGCTGTCATGGGAGAATATGAAGACCACCTGGGCTTCCATCATCGCAGCAAGCCGCACGGAGGGCTTCATGTAATCGCTGAAAACGAGGAACGTTGAGCCGTAGGGGATTATCCCCCCATAGAGGGCCATCCCGTTCAGGATGGCTCCCATTCCGTGCTCCCTGATCCCGAAGTGGATGTTCCTCCCGGAAAAGTCACCGGGCTTGAGAGAGCCGGCCCCCTTGATATGGCATTTCACCGAAGGCTCCAGGTCCGCAGCGCCTCCCATGACAAAGGGGATGAGCTTGCCGATCTTCTGGATCACGGCACCTGAGGAGACCCTCGTGGCCTCGTCCTTGTCGGGGAGGTTCTCAATGAGCGTTTTTTCAAGCTCTCCGGGGAGCTCCTTCTTCAGCGCGCCGTCGAGCTTTTCCGCCAGGTCGGGGTGCTCCTTGCGCCAGGCGGCATACTGTGTTTTCCATGCGCAGTGGAGGGCTTTGAGCTCATCAACCCTTTTCCTGCAGAAAGCGGCAACTTCGTCGGGGATGTAAAAGTCTTTGTCCTGGGGCCATCCGAGCACTTTTTTCGTGGCCTTGATCTCTTCGGCCCCCAGGGGAGAGCCGTGGGATTCAGCCTTGTCCTCCATGGCAGGACTCCAGCGGGCTATGTGGGTCCTGCAGACAATGAGTTTCGGCGCCGTCCTGTCCTCCAGGGCTTTTCCTGTCACCTCAAAAAGCTCCCGGAGGTTATGGCCGTCGGCATGGAAGACCTTCCATCCATAAGCCTCGAAGCGCTTTCCCACGTCCTCCGTGAAGGCCAGGTCCGTCGAGCCCTCTATGGAGATCCTGTTTGAGTCATAGAGATAGAGGAGGTTGTCAAGCTTCAGGTGCCCCGCAAGGGATGCCGCCTCGGCGGAGATGCCCTCCATGAGGTCGCCGTCGCTCACGATGCCGTAGATCCTGTGGTTGATAAGGGAGAAATCCCCGGTGTTGAATCGGTTGGCCATCACCTTGGCTGCAAGGGCCATTCCCACGCCCATGCCGAAGCCCTGCCCCAGGGGGCCCGTGGTGCATTCAACGCCGGGGAGGCACCCCTTCTCAGGGTGGCCCGGCGTCCTCGAGTGCCACTGCCTGAAGCTTTTCAGGTCGTCGAGGGTGACAGCAAAGCCGAAGAGATGGAGGAGGGAGTAAAGAAGCATCGAGCCATGGCCCGCTGAGAGCACAAAGCGGTCCCTGTTGAGCCAGAGGGGATCGTCGGGGTCAAAGTGAAGAAAACCCTGCCAGAGCACTGCCGCCATGTCGGCAGTGCCCATGGGCATGCCGGGATGGCCTGAATTCGCCTTCTGCACGCCATCGGCGGCAAGGAGTCTCACGGTGTGGGCAAGCTGTTGGGTACGTTCAAAATCCATAAAGCACCTCGTCATGATTTTTAGGTGGGCGGCCCCAGGGGTTTACCCTCATGGGGCCGCTCCATTTCTTCGTGAAGCGTGGAGTGAAATCCTCTCACCGGGCGACGCAGGAGTTCGCCTCCATGCCGTGGTAACTTCTGTGGTGTGCAGAGAGGCCGAAGAGAAGAATGTCCCCAGGCCCAGGCCGTGATCAAATGGTCTGTGGGGCAGATGAATCGTGAGATACCGGCGGGGGATTCTATGAAATATTATCGTGTGGTGCTGTTTTTGCTTGCTGCGGCGCTTCTGTGCTGTTCCTGCGCTGCCACGAAGGCGCCTTCATCCGGCAATGTTCTGAAAACGCCCTCCTCGAAGATAAAAGTGGCCGTCAGCATTGTGCCCCTGGCGGATTTTGTCAGGCAGGTGGGTGGCGACAGGGTGGAAGTGGAGCTCCTTATCCCCCCCGGGTCAAGCCCCCATACTTTTGAGCCTAAGCCGTCGCAGCTGCGGACCCTCGCTGAGGCAAGGCTTCTTGTAGTGGTGGGCCTGGGGCTTGAGTTCTGGAAGGATAAGTTTGTCGAGGCATCGGGAAACAAGGCCCTGAGGGTCATCGAGCTCTCCAGGACCATAGAGGTGATAGACAATGAATCCCACGACGATCACCACGGCCACGGCGAGACAGGCAATCCCCATATCTGGCTCAGCCCGAGGAACGCGTGCTGCCATGTGAAAGCAATACGTGATGCCCTTATTGCCGTCGATCCCGAAGGCGAAGCCTTTTACCGGGAGAGGAGCGGAAGGTATCTCGGGACCCTCGAGGAGCTTGACGGGGAGATAAGGGAGAAGACCGGGAAGTTTTCCAGGAAGAGATTCATATCCCACCATGCCGCATGGATCTATTTTGCCCGCGACTACGGCCTCGACCAGGCCGCCGCCATCGAGCTGTCACCGGGACGGGAGCCCAGCCCCCGGGAGGTGAGGGATATCGTGGAGGAAGTGAAGCGCATCAAGGCTTCGGCCATTTTCGCCGAGCCCCAGTTCTCCCCCAAGGCAGCAGAGGTCATTGGGAAAGAGTGCGGCGTGGCAGTGCTGCTGCTTGATCCCATAGGCACCAGGGAAAATCTGGACTACGTGCCTCTCATGAAGCGTAACGTGGAACAGATGGAAAAAGCGATGAAATAGTCCCCCTAAGTGCTCAGGGCCTTTTTTATCTCAATGAGCGAAGTCGTGGCCCGCTCAAGCACGGAAATCTCCCTCATTCTCATTGAGGCTATGGTGAGGAGGAGGGAAAAGCATCTTGCCACGGGCAGCTTCAGCTCGAAGTGGCCCGCGGCGCCTGAAGCCATCGCGAAGAAAAGGCCGTTGTCACCCTGGAGCTTGAGAGGGGTCGCCAGCAGAAAGCTCTCTACATTGAAAGGCTGCGGAGCGGGTGGGAGCTCGGCGAGCTCCTCGGCATGGAGGGTAAGAGTGTTCAGGATATTTCCAAGGGCGGCATCTTCCATGGTGATTAAGATCTGAATGGCCGTGACCATCTCCCTGTCCGGTTTTTTCCGTGAATAGACGACGCCTTTCCTCTCTCCCCCTTCGCCGGTTCCCAGGGGGAACATGATAATCTCCGGAGCGAACCACTTTATTACCGCCGAGAGGAGGAGCTTTTCGATTTCAAAATGAAGGTTCGTGCGGAGGATCTCTCCCGAATAGGCTTCAAGCTGGTTCACAAGGGTCTCCATCTCTGACCGGAGGGCCTGGGAGTCCTCATCGGGGGATTGAGGGCTCACGGGCTCATGGATGAGGGCGGCGAAATACTCTATCATGAGCTCAAGGGCAATGAGCTGTTCCCCGCCAAGGGGCGTAAGTGTCGCCTTTTCAAGGGTAAGCACGCCGAAAAGCTCTTCATTCCAAAGAATAGGGAGGGAAAGATGGGAGACCACCCCTCTTTGAAGAAGGGCGTTATCCTCTCTGAAGGGTTTTGCCTGGAGAGCCAGGTTGTCACAGATAAGGGGCTCAGCCTTGTCTATCACCCATGCAAGCCTTGTCCCCGTGGGGATCCCTTCCATTCTGCTCTTTTTGACCTTGTCGTTTCCAAAGAGGTGAAAAGAGATAAGGGCCTCCTCCTCGAAGAGGCTTACTGTGGCAGTGCGGAAATCGGCGATTCTTCTCGCCTCCCTGCAGAGAAGGTAAGGGAGGGCTTCCTCGTCATGGTCATGGGTAGTGAAGGCTTTCACGGCAGCCTGTAAAATCCTGAGGCTGGGAGTGCCTTCAAGTGCTTTTTCATCATGTGATATGGATTCTCTCAGCAGGGTGTGTTTTACCATGGCGGCTCCCAGCACATTTCCTATCATGGCGAGGAGCTGCGTGTCACCGGCACCGGCCGGCGGCTTCCTGTCAGCGTAAAGCACCAGAACCCCCCGGACCCTCTCGTCGCATTTCACCGGCACCAGGATGTTCCATTTTTCACCATGATGACGGTAGTCCATGGCCTTTTGAGGGGCATCGCTCACGAGGACCTCTCCGCTCTCAAGCACGCTGCTGCAGAGGCACTCTCCTCTGGGGACGGTCTTCTCGCTTCCAGTAATCTCGGGGGGCATGTTTACGTGGGCAACAAGCTCAATCGGTCCCTCTGGCGACGATGACTCATAGAGCACCGCCCTGGGAATCACGCTGATGAGCTTGAAAACTTCGTGGAGCGCCTTGGTGGTGAACTCCTGGATGCTGAGGTTCGCAGTCATGAGAAAAGAGAGGCTGTAAAAGAGGGAAAACTCCTTGTTCCGCCTCTGGATCTCCTTCTGAAGGCTCTTCTCGTCGGCCCGGTTCTTCAGGACGTTGATGATTCCCAGCGGCGTGCCCTCCGGTTTTCTGAGAAGCGAGGCTGAGATGCCCACGGGAATTGCATCTCCCTCCTGGGAGATGATGTGGGTTTCCAGCTCCCTTACCTTGTTCTCGGTGAGCACAGAGGAGAGCATGTCGGTGATGAGGCTCCTGAATGATTCGGGGAAGAGGCGCACCGCCGGGGTCTTGAGAAGCTTTTTCCTTGGGAAGCCCGTCATTCTCTCCAGTGCAGGGCTGATGTCGATTATGTTCCCCTCAGGGTCTGTTATTATGATGGGATCGGTGTTGGCGGCAATCATCCCCTTGAGGTATTCCCTGGCAATTTCTGCCTTTTCATTCATCTTCTCGTTGTCCAGGATAAGCCCCAGGAAATTCCCCGCGATCTTGAGCAGGGAGAGATCGTCTTCGTCGAGTTGTTTGGTCCTGTGGGAGGCAAGGTGGAGGATCCCGATGATCTCGTCCTGAGAGAAGAGAGGCACGCCGACGGACAGCTTGAATCCCTCTTCTATGCAGTGCTTGCAGGGATGCTGCTCTTCAAGGGTTATGTCCGGCGAGTACACAATCTCTTCTCTTGCGATTGCCGAGCCGCAGAGGCATTTCCCGACGCCGGCAGCGCTCGACTTCTTGACAAAGCTCTCTGACATGCCGAAGCAGGCAACGGGGGGAGAGAAGTGCTGCTTTTTTTTGTCAAGGTAGCGCACTTCCCCTGCCTCCAGGGAGAACATCTCCATGATGTTCCTGAGGCACTCCATGAGAATCTCGCCAGTGTTCTCACCCTCTGAGGCAGCGATGGTAAGGCCGTGGAGGGCCGTTATCTCCCTTTTTCTCCTGTTGGTGATCTCCTTGATGGTTTTTTCTTTTTTTATCTCCGTGACATCCTTGCTCACGTATTTCTGAGCCACGGTCTTCCCCCCGTCGGTCTTCACCGTAGCGAGGACTTCGCGGGTCATGACGATTATTCCGGTGACCTCGCCGAACTTGTCGGTCATGGCGGTGTAAGTATCGGAGAACTGCCTGCCGGACTCGGTTTCCACGAACAGGGTGGTGTGCTCGGAAGGCTCCTTCTTTCTCAGGGATTTCAGCAGGGAGAGGAGCCCCTCTTTCTGGGATGGCGGGTAAAGCTTGAGGAGGGATGCATTTTCGGCCCGCTGGAATGTCGTCTCTCTTAATGTTCTGAAGGCGCTGTTGCAGTAAATGATGGTATTGTCGTCCCTGATCAGGGCGAGGCCGTCGTCAAGCGATTCGATGAGTGATCTGAAGAGCGAGTTGTCCATAGTGATATCAAAAGTCCACCAATCTTGACTCACAATATTCGTTTTCAATTAAAATTCTCCTCGGTGCGCCTCATATTTCCCGCTCCCTAAAAAGATTGACTTTCCTTGCCGGGAATGATACTATTTTCCATAGTTATCCCGGGGATCACCGAGAGGACCCCGGGCACACAGTGAAGAGGAGGAGTGGCCATGCTCTTATGGATTCTGCTGGGAGTTCTGGTGGGGTTTCTCGCAGGCTCGGTCCTCACCTTTCTTGCGAACCTGGGCCTCGTAGCTGACGGCAGGGAGAAAGTGATGCTTAAGGCAGGAGCCTTTGTCTGCTCTATCTG
This sequence comes from Candidatus Eremiobacterota bacterium, assembly GCA_031082125.1. Taxonomy (NCBI): domain Bacteria; kingdom Bacillati; phylum Vulcanimicrobiota; species Vulcanimicrobiota bacterium. The sequence goes on along the minus strand of JAVHLM010000042.1, from coordinate 15,787 downwards.
CCCTCTCTGCATCTATTCCCGCTCAAAGCCGGAATCAGATCTTGCGCCGGCAATCGGTAAGATTGAGAAAGTCTGCGTATTCTGCAAGGCCTTCAGGAGGCTTCGCAGGATTGAGCGCGAAGAGCAGGAGCCCTCTTTGCCGGGAGGCGCCTGCCGGTAGGCTCCAACACAGGAGAAACAATGGATTTGCACAGAGATCGAAACAATGAGAAAAGGCTGCTCCTCGTCGAGGACAACCCTGATCATGGCCTTCTCATCAAGACAAGGCTGAGAAAGCTCGATCCCGGCTTTTCCATTGAGATTGTTGAAACCGCAGAGGATGCTCTTGCTTTTCTTTCGTCGGGACAGGCCGATCTCATCCTCTCCGATTATGAGCTTCCCGGCATGAACGGCATAGATATGCTCCATAAGCTTCGGGAGGGCAATATTGACATTCCATGCATCTTCCTCACCGCCCAGGGGAGCGAACAGATTGCCATTGAGGCCCTGAGGGCAGGCGCAAGCGATTATTTCAACAAGGAAGAGGGGCTTGCCCGCTACGAGAGGCTTGTCAATTCCATCAACAAGGCCATCAACAAGGCTTTTGTCGAGAGGGAGCTCAGCGAGTACAGAAACTTTCTGGAAACAGTCATTGAAACCATCCCTGATCCAGTGTTCATCAAGGACAGGGGCCACCGATGGGTCTCCCTGAACAGGGCTTTATGCGAGATGGTGGGCCATGAGAAAAAGGATATGCTTCAGAAGAGCGACTATGATTTTTTCCCCAAGGAGGAGGCCGACTTTTTCTGGGAAAAAGATGAAGAGATGTTCCGCACCGCACAGAAGGTGGAGATACCGGAAGAGCCCATCACGGATTCGAAGGGCCGGCGCCATATTCTCACCACCATCAAGGTGCCACTCAGGGACTCAAGCGGCGAGATCACCCATCTCGTGGGGCTTATCAGGGATATCACCACAAAGCGGCTTGCCGAAGATGCCCTTAAAGTGAGCGAGGAGAAGCTCCGGTCCCTCTTCAGGTTTTTCCCCCTGGCCTCATACCTCTTCAAGATCAGCGGTGAGCAGATGGAGCTCGTCGATTACAATGAGAAGGCCTTGGAAGTCACCGAGGGGAACATTGCGGGCCTCAAGGGGAAGGATGTGTCAGAGCTGTTCGCCGCAAGGCCCGATGTGATCCAGGAGTTACGCCAGTGCGCGAAGGACAGGGGCACAAGAAGGGTCACTTCGAAGTATACCTATATTACGACGGGAAAGACAAGAAATATCATGGCCACCGTGGTCTTTGTCCCCCCTGACCTGCTCCTGCTCTACACGGAAGATCTCACCACGATACTGGAAGCCCAGCAGGCCCTTTTTGAATCGGAGACCAAGTATTCAACGCTTGTGGAGCAGGCCAAAGACGGCGTCGTGATTCTCCAGGACGGCATCATCAGGTTCGCCAACAAGACCATGGAGCATATCTCGGGATATTCAGTCCAGGAGATCACAGGGATGGCCGCGGAAAGATTTGTCGCCCCTCATCACCTTGAGCGCCTGAAGGAGATTTACACGGTACGCCAGAGCGGCGGCGAAGCGCCTGTGACCTATGAGATCCAGGGTATCCATAAGGACGGGAGCATCAGGGACCTCGAGATAACGGGGAGCCTCATCGAGTACAAGGGCGGGGCGGCCAGCATGGGGACGATCCGCGACATCACAGAGCGCAGGAGGGCTGAGCAGGAGGCTCAGAAATTCGTGTCCCTCGTCAAGAACAGCAAGGAGTTCATCGGTATGGCGACCCTTGAAGGTGATGTCACCTATGTGAACGAGGCAGGGAGGAGGCTTGTGGGGATCGATGATTCCTATGACGTCACCACGCTGAAGATTCATGAATTCGTAGGCCGCGACAGGAAGGGTACCCTGATGAGCATGATCATACCCATAGTGAAGGAGAAAGGAATCTGGTCTGATGAGGCGAAACTGCGGCATTTCAAGACAGGGAAAGAGGTCGATGTCCATATCACCACCTTCATTGTGAAGGAAATCCTCACCGGCAGGCCGCTCTGCCTCGCAACGATCATGCTCGACATCAGTGATATAAAAAGGAGCCAGCAGGAGCTCAGCAATAAGAACCAGGAGCTTGAAGGCTTCGTGTATGCCGTATCCCATGACCTGAAAAGCCCCCTTATGAGCATAAGGGAATACAGCTCTCTCCTCCTCAAGGAGATGGATGAGAAGCTTGCCGGCGAGGTGGCTACCATCATAGAACGCATATGGGTGAACTCCGATAAGGCCATGGAGATGATAAAGGGCCTTCAGCATTATGCCCGGTATGCGCTTGTAAAGCGGAGCTTTACCGAGGTAGACCTGGGCGAGATCATCGGGGAAGTGATCCTGAGCCTCTCGGAGAGGAAGACTTTTGCCGACTCCGTGATCAGGGCGGCTGAGCAGTGGCCCACCGTGTCAGGCGATTATGCCGTGCTCTACCAGGTATTCTTCAACCTGGTGGAGAATGCCCTCAAATACCGCGCTTCGGAAGTCGATGTACAGTGGGAGCGCCGCGGTGAACTCTATGAGGTTCAGATAAGGGACAATGGCATAGGCATCGAAAAAGAGTTTCATGAGAGACTTTTTGACGTGTTCACCCGCTCATCCAGCGGAGCCGCCACAACCGAAGGGGCAGGGATAGGCCTTGCCATTGTGAAGAAAGGCGTAGAGCGCCATGGCGGCGAAGTGTGGCTGGAGAGTGAGCCGGGGAAAGGATCGACCTTCTTTTTCACCCTGGCACGGCCCCCCCATGAAACGATAAAACCCTGGCAGGAGTCGCCATGAAGCAGCACCTCGATGAAGCGATGAAAGAGAGAGGCATTGACTGGATCATCCTCTCCGGTCCCCGCTCCTCAAACCCCGATATTGTTTATTTTATCGGGGAAGCCAACATCCTGAACCCTGTCCTGGTAAAGAAGCGTGACGAGGAGCTTATCGTGATCCACAACTCGATGGAGCGCGGGGAGGTGGAGCGCTGCGGGCTCCGCGGGCTTGATACCGAGGAGATCGTCTCCCGCCGCGAGATGAAAAACATACAGAACGAAGTCGAGCGGTGGATGGCTTTTTACGGCAACCTGATAAAGCACTTGAGAATAGGCGGAAATGTGGCCTTTTATGGTATAGACTATATCCAGCGCTCCTTTTTCATCTACCGGGAGATCCTGAAACGTTACCCCCATATTGCTCTTGTGCAGGATGTGGATGACAACATCCTGCAGGCCATAAGGCAGACCAAGGACGACGGCGAGCTTGAAGTGCTGCGGGACATGACCCGCCGGACCTGCGTGATCATCAAGGCCCTTATTGATTATCTCAGGTCCAAGCAGCTCAGGGGCACCATGCTTGTCCACAGGAACGGCAGGGCGGTGACTGTCGGTGATCTCAGGAAGCGCGCCTTCATGGAAATGGCAAAGGGCGCCATGAACGCCGCCGATCCCCCCATCATATCCCTGGGGCGTGACTCGGCCATTCCCCACAGCATTGGAGATGACTCTGTAGCCATCGAGGCGGGGAAGCCCCTGATACTGGACATATTTCCCCGCTGCACGAGGAAAGGTTATATCTCCGATCTGACAAGAACTGTCTGTATCGGCCCTGCGCCGCCCCGCCTCAAGGAGCTCTATCAGGCGGTCCTGGAGGCGCAGGGTGTGGGCCTCGCTTCCATAAGGCCCGGGGTGCCCGTGTCGTCGGCCGACGAAAAGGTATCGGCCTTCTTTGAGGGCAGGGGCTTTCCCACCCTCTCCCGGAACCCTCTCTCCAGGGATGGCTATGTCCACTCGCTGGGCCATGGAATAGGCCTTGACCTCCATGAGAAGCCCCGGGTAAGCGTATTCAACTATAAATCCCATGAAAGGTTTCTCCCCGGCATGGTCTTCACCGTCGAGCCGGGGCTCTATTTCCCCGGTGAAGAAATGGGTGTGAGGATTGAGGATGTCGTGGCCCTCCACGGGGACTCCACCCTGGAAGTGCTCTCCGATCTCCCCAGGGAGCTCGAGATCTTTCCCGAGGGATAACGAATGGCCAGGACAGGAGGATAAAATGAGCAAGGAAGTAAGGGTGAGGATAGCACCGTCTCCCACTGGGGAGCCCCACGTGGGGACTGCCTACATCGCGCTTTTTAACAGGTGTCTGGCCCGGTCCCGCGGCGGGAAGTTTATCCTGAGGATAGAGGATACTGACAGGGAGCGCTCCACGCCTGAATCGGAACAGGCCATCCTGGACTGTCTCAGGTGGCTGGGCCTCACATGGGACGAGGGCCCCGACGTGGGCGGCCCTTTCGGGCCTTACCGCCAGTCCGAGCGACAGGGCATCTACAGGGAGCATGCCGGGGAGCTTATAAGGAACGGCTGGGCCTACCGGTGCTTCTGCACCAGGGAGGAGCTTGATGCCTTGAGGGCCCGCCAGGAAAAGGATAAACGCCCTGCCGTCGGTTATTTTGCGGCAGACTCGCCTTGCAGAAACATGCCGCCCTCTGAGGCCGAGGAGAGGGCGGCCCGCGGGGAGCCTCATGTCATAAGGCTCAAAGTCCCCGGGGACACTCCCGACGCGGAGATTTCCTTTTTTGACTGCACCAGGGGCAAAAATATCTCCCGGAAATGCTCGGAGATTGATGACCAGGTGCTGCTGAAGTCCGACGGCTTTCCCACGTACCACCTGGCTAACGTGGTGGACGACCACCTGATGGGGATTTCGACGGTAATCCGCGGCGAGGAGTGGATTGCCTCCACGTTCAAGCATGTGCTTCTCTACAGGGCATTCGGGTGGGAAGTGCCTGAGTTCTACCACCTGTCGCTCTTGAGGAACCCCGACAGGAACAAGAGCAAGATCTCCAAGAGAAAGAATCCCGTGTCCCTCCGGTGGTTCCGCGCCGCCGGCCATGTTCCCGGGGCCCTTCTCAATTTTCTTGCCCTCATGGGGTACTCCCGGACCACGGAGGGGAGGACAGAGGAGGAGATAAGGAATATCGAGATATTCTCCATCGACGAGCTTGTCAGGGAGTTTGACGTCAGCCGCATTTCCGTCTCAGGCCCCGCCTTTGACTACGAGAAGCTCAATGCCCTCAATGATCTCTATATCAACAGGATGGACAGCGGGGAGTTCTGCTCTTATCTCTCTTCGCGGGTATCCTTTCTCATGGAGTACCTTGGCGGCCTCGCGCCCCAGGTGAGGGAGCGGTTCAGGCGCTTTGAAAGGGAGCTTGGCGCCATCACTGATTTTCTTTTCAGGCTCACCCTCAGCTACCGCCTCGAGGATTTCCAGAAAGCGGGCCTGTCCTGTGACGAGGCAGCGAAGCTTCTCACGGCATTCAGGAAAAAGCTCAGGAATGATGCGGAAAAGATTGTCACTGCCGATCATTTCAAGGAATGTATGCTCAAGGCGCGGGAAGAGCTTTCCGTGGAGAGCAAGGCTCTTCATATGGCCGTAAGGCTTGCCGTGACCGGCTCAGGAGAGTCCCTTCCGCTTTACGAGTCAATGAGCGCCCTGGGCGTTTACCGCTGCATGAGCCGACTGGAGGAGGCAGCAGGATTTCTTAGTAACCATGCCAAAAAATGAGCGAGAAGAAAAGCTCTCATGAAAGGAGTGTCCACGGTGAGCGAAGCCCCCGCAGAAAAACTGACAAAGGACTTTATCAGGGAGATAATTGATGAGGACATGAAGACAGGGAAGCACAAGGGCCGCGTGGCCACGAGGTTTCCCCCCGAGCCCAACGGCTACCTCCACATAGGGCACGCAAAGTCCATCTGCCTGAACTTCGGGGTTGCCGCCCAGTATGGCGGCACATGCAACCTGAGGTTTGACGACACTAACCCCACGAAGGAGGATACGGAATATGTCGATTCCATCATGCACGATGTGAAATGGCTGGGCTTTGACTGGGATGACCGCCTTTACTATGCCTCCGATTATTTTGAGAAGCTCTACGAATATGCCGTGGACCTCATCAAGCGGGGGAAGGCTTATGTATGCGACCTGGACGCCGACGAGATAAGGGAGTACCGCGGCACCCTCACCGAGGCGGGGAAGGAGAGCCCTTACCGGAACCGCCCTGTGGAGGAGAGCCTTGACCTCTTTGAGCGCATGCGAAAAGGCGAGTTTCCCGACGGCGCCTGTGTCCTGAGGGCAAAGATTGACATGGCGTCGCCTAACGTGAACATGCGCGACCCCGCTGTGTACCGCATCCGCAAGGCCGCTCATCACAGGACAGGCGACAAATGGTGCATCTATCCCATGTATGATTTTGCCCACTGCCTCTCGGACAGCATAGAGGGCATCACTCATTCAATCTGCACGCTGGAGTTTGAGATCCACAGGCCTCTCTATGACTGGTATCTTGATCGGCTCGAGGTGGAGTGCCACCCCCAGCAGATAGAGTTTGCAAGGCTCAACCTCACCTACACAGTGATGAGCAAAAGGAAGCTTCTTGAGCTTGTGAAAGGAGGCCATGTGCGGGGCTGGGACGATCCGAGAATGCCTACCCTTGCAGGGATGCGCCGTCGCGGCTACACTCCCGAGGCCATCAGGGTCTTCTGCGATGTCATCGGCGTCGCCAAGGCCGACAGCATAGTGGACATCTCGCTCCTTGAGCACTGCCTGCGCGATGACCTCAACAGACGTGCCCCCCGTGTCATGGGAGTCCTCAGGCCTCTCAAGCTGGTCATAGACAACTATCCTGAAGGCGCCGCCGAGGAAGTGGAGTGCATCAACAATCCCGAGGACCCCTCGGCGGGGAAGAGGTCGGTCCCCTTCTCCAAGGTGCTTTATATCGAGCGCGACGACTTCCGCGAGGACCCGCCGAAGGACTTTTACCGTCTCTCCCCGGGCCGCGAGGTGCGCCTGAAGGCGGCGTATTATGTGACGTGCACCAGTGTGGTCAAGGATGAAAAGACCGGCGAGCTCAGCGAGGTCCACTGCACCTATGACCCCTCCACGAAGGGGGGCACCTCTCAGGACGGCAGGAAGGTAAAGGGCACGTCCCACTGGGTCTCGGCAGCCCATAGCCTTGATGCCGAGGTGCGCCTTTACGAGAGCCTTTTCACAAAGCCCAACCCGGGGGAGGAGGGGGATTTCACGTCCTCTCTCAACCCGGCATCTCTTGAAGTGCTCAAGGGGTGCAAGGTGGAGCCAGGCCTTGGTGATGCACCTTCAGGGAGCCGCTTCCAGTTTGAGCGCCTGGGCTACTTCTCAGTCGATCCCGACTCCAGGGCAGGAGCCCTGATCTTCAACAGGACCATCTCCCTCAGGGACACCTGGGCAAAGATGGAGAAGAAGCAGAAGTAAGCATGAACAGCCACCCCTTTGAAAATCCCTGGCTGAGGATCCTGGGCATCATCGCCATAAATGTGATCCTTATCCTGGCTTCGTTTCTCATGGCAGCTCTGGGAGTCCGCGCCGCCATTGATGGAAACAGGACCGTGATGCTGCTGGCCATTTTTGGCATCGTGGCCATTATCGTGCTGCTGATGATTCTTATGAGAGGCATCGCGGGACGGCACCCCATCACGGGAGGCCCGGTAGCGATACCGCCTCCCCCGGGATACGTACCCGAGGATCCGGAGAGAGACCGGCTGTGAAGGCAGTTCTCACGCTTCGAAGTTGAAGTCCACGGGAGGCTGGGGCGCGCCGTTTCCCTGGCTTTCGTCGGCGCCGCCAGAGGGCGCCTGTCCCATGCCGGGAAAGCTCCCGGGCATCGTTCCCGGGGAGCCCCCGCTGTACCCTCCCATTGAAGTCCCTCCTGGCGACCCGTAGGAAAACCTTCCTGCGTACCCGCTCCCGGCGACTCCCCCCGGAACGCCTCCCGGGATGCTGCTGCTTGCTCTTTTAGGGTAGCCTGTCCCCGGGGGCGCGCTCTCTTCGTAGCGCTGGGGCTCCTGATAGAGCGCGGGCTCGTGGCGCTGAGGCGGTTCAATGCCTGAGAGAAGGTCCGCGAAGTCCCGGTATATTTTTTCATTGTTCGCCTCGAGGGCTTTCACCAGCGCCTCGATGACGTAATTCCTGAAGGACCAGTCAGCCAGGGCGGCAATCTCCCGGGAGTCGTCCCTCTCATTGATCACCTCGCCGAGCTCGGCCAGGAATTTCTCGTCATTTCTCCTGAAATAATCATCAAAGAAGCTCTTGAAGTCAAGACCGAATCCCGCCATGGGAACCTCCCGAAAACTTTCTTTCACCGCACAGGATCAATTAGGCAAAGGATTTTGGAATCCCTTTTATCGAAATCCTATCCATACCACAAAGAATTCAGGGAGAAAGAGATGAAGACGGTACTTGCCATAGATGTGGGCGCGGGGACGCAGGATATCCTTCTCTGGGAGGAAGGAACAGCTATTGAGAACTGCATCAAGCTTGTCCTTCCCACGAGGGCCGCGGTGCTGGCCCGCCAGGTGGAAGAGCATACCATGGAGGGAAGGCCCCTTTTTCTCGAGGGGACCGTGATGGGATCCTATTTTCTGAGCTCTGCCGTAAAGAAGCATATCAAGGCCGGCTATGAGGTCTATGCCTCGCCCTCGGCGGCAAAAACCTTCAGGGACAATCTCGAGGAAGTGAAGGAGAGGGGCATCATGATAGCCGAGAGCCCTCCCCGCGGGATGCACTCCCTTGCCCTCTCAGACATCGAGCTTGAGCCTCTTTTTGCCCTTTTCAGGCATTACGGGAAGCCCCAGCCCTGCCGGTACCTCGTGGCGGTCCAGGACCACGGCGAATGCCTCAGGGGAAGCAACAGGCAGGTGAGGTTTGCCTACTGGAGGGAGTTTCTTGCCGGGGGAGGGACTCTGCGGTCGCTCCTTTTCAATGACATCCCGCCCCTCTTTACCAGGATGAAGGCCATAAGGGAGCGGCTCCCGGCAAGCGAGCTGATGGATACAGGCCCTGCAGCCCTTCTGGGCGCCCTTTTCGATCCCCTGGTCAAAGAGAAGGCTGCCGGCGGCGCGCTCGTAGTGAACATGGGCAACCAGCATGTCCTTGCGGCTCTCATGAAAGGGGAAAAGGTCCTGGGCCTGCTTGAACACCATACGTGCTTTATGACAAAGGAGAAGATTGCCGGCATGCTCGGGCGTTTTGCCGAGAGCCGTCTCTCTCATGAGGAAGTCTGGGAGGAGAAGGGCCATGGGTGCGTGATCCTTGATGAATACCGCTCGATGGAGCCTTTCTCGTTCACGGCGGTGACAGGGCCCAACAGGGCCATGGTCCGCTCTCTTGGCTATTACGAGGCAGCTCCCTTCGGGGATATGATGCTCACAGGATGCTTCGGCCTCCTGGGGGCCGCAGGGCTGCTTGATGCTTCATAGCGAGGTGACAACGGTGGCAGGGAATCCCCAGCAAGACGGAGAGAAGACAAAGCGTCTCAGGGCGGCAAAGAGGCTCTCTCATGAGCAGAAGCACTCGGAAGCCATGGCGCTCCTGGAGCAGGTCCTCGCAACGGATCCTGATAACGGTGACGCCCTCATGGAGAGAGGGCAGATCCATGAAGCCCAGGGGAGGCCTGATCTCGCGGCGGAGGCCTATAAAAAGCTCCTTCTTTATAATCCTGACTACCCAGGGGCCCTCAGGCGCCTTGTTCCTCTCATGGAGAGCGCCGGGGAAGAGGAGAAGCGGGGCGAGTTCTATGAAAGCCTTCTCGCCCACGGGAGCCTCTCGAGCAGGAAAACGCGCATCGAACTGCTGAGGGCCCTTGCAGGTGTTTACCGGGCCAAGGGGAGCCAGGGGGCCCTGGCGGAGATCCTCGAGAAGCTCCTGTCGGTAACGCCCAATGATGCCATCGTGCTTCTTGAGCTCTCGTCGCTCTTCATATCGATTGAAAGGACTGACCAGGAAGCCCTGGCGGTGATGGAAAAAGCCCTCAAGCTCAGACCTGAGCAGAGGAGCCTCATCAAGCATCTCGCAAAGACTTACCGCACTCTTAACGTCCGGACCAGGCAGGCCATGATGCTGCTGAAGAAGCACTACGAGCTTGAACCTCATGATGACGAGAATACAAGGTTTCTTGCCTCGGTCATCATGGAGCTGGACTGTGCAGGCGAGCCTTTTGCAGGAGCAGTGCTTGATCGGGCCCTGGAGAGGAAGCTCCTCCCCAGGGGTCCCCTAATGTACCACCTGGGGCTCGTGAAAGAGTTCGCCCGCGATCACGAAGGCGCTTTCTCCCACTTTGAAGAGGCGGCGAAGGAGGGATATGATGAGGCGGGCCATTACCCCTCCCTCAAGCTGGGGCAGTTCTGGAAGGCAAGAAAAGAATCTGAAAAGGCCGACCGCTTTTTCAGGGAGCACCTGAGGCGCCATCCTGACGAGCAGATTGGCCTCAGGGAGCTCAGGGGAAGCATCGGCAGGCTCATTGGCGACGGCGAGACGAGACCTGATGACCTGAGGCTGCTCTTGACCCAGTATGAAAAGAATCCCGTGGCAAAGGACCTGGTGATACTGGGAGAGACTTTTCTCAATGACCACGGCCTTGCCGATGAAGCCCTCCGCTGCTTCAACAGGGCAATAGAGAAGAAGAACGACAGCAAGGAGGCTTACCTTGGCAAGGCGGGCTGCCTTGAAAAGCAGGGGAACTGGGATGAAGCGGCCAGAACCTATGAAAAGCTCCTTTCGCTGAGGCTCGCTGCCCAGGAGCGCGATGGCTGCCTTATGAGCCTTGCGAGAATTCACTTCGAGCGCCTGGGGAATCTCCCCAAGGCAAAGGGCTACGTAAGCGCCCTCCTCTCTTCCAATCCCGCCCATGAGGAGGCAATGGCCCTTAATATGGCGATCCTTGGGAAAGAAGCAGGAGGGGCTCCTCCCGAGGATGCCATCATCACGATGTGGAAGCAGCAGCCCCTCAATGAAGGCCTCCTGGAGAGGATGAAAGGTTTTTGCGGGGAGCGGGGGAACCAGTCGCTCCTTTACCGGTTCAGGGAGATGGAGGCGGCCTATAAGGCTACCTCCATGGCGGGCGTCATGGAAACCGATTTTTCCACGGGCCTTGAGAAGCTTGCCCTTGATGACTATGTCCACTCTGAGGAGAGGCGCTTCATTGATCTCATCCACAAGGTGGCAGGCGACAGGGAGCTCGTTCCCGCCGAAAGCCACCAGGAAAGGCAGGAGTTCCAGGAGCTGCTCCGCCAGAGCACCGAGGTGTCTCAGAAGGACCTTTATTCACTCCCCACGCCGTTATTTGACGCGCTCTCATTTTTTTCAGGCTTTCCCATAACCCTTTATCGCTACGAGGGGATGAGGCCATTCAGGTTTTTCAGCTACGAGATCCTGGAGAAGCCAAGAGTAAAGCATATTCTTATTTACAGTCCCCGCTCCACCGACACCCTCTCTCCGGGTATGCAGACCTTCCTTTTCGGCTATCACATGGCAGGCCTGAGGATGGATCACCGCTTTTACAGGAGCCAGCTCGGCGACGCGGCGACGCAGATGGCCTCCCTGATAATCCGCGAGGGGATAGGCAGGGTGGCGCCCCTTGTGAAGCTTCCCGGCATCAGGCTCCTTGGCGACAATATCTCGTCACTGGCGGTGAAGCTTATGAAATCGAAAGGCCGCAAGGGCTTTTCCAGGGACAACCTTCTTTTTCTCATCGGCAGCCTTCCTCTTCCTCCCCAGGCAAGGGAAGCCCTCACCACCTTTGTCACCTGGACCATACCCGCCGATTTTACCATCGAAAAGGTATCGAAAGGCCTTACCTACACGGCAGACAGGATGGGATACGGTGTCTGTCGTGATCTCTATGCCGCAACGCTCGGCGTTATCTACGAGTCCGTCGATGCCTCGAAAGTCTCCATGGTCAAGGAGGAGGGGCTGGGAAAGCTTCTCAGCGAGAGGCAGCTCGCGTCAACGGTGAGGGACAGGATTGGCCAGCTCTGGACCTTTGCTCACTGGGCCGAATCACGGTGAAAGGAAGTGGCCTCATGAAAAAGAGCCTTTATGCCTCTCTTCTCGGGATGGCTTTCCTGCTGTTCCTTGCGCTCCTGCAAAGCCCCCTGTTCCTCGGGGCGGCACCGCTCCTTGACAGCACAAAGCTTGCTCCTCCCTGCAATATGAGGGTTCTCGCCCCTCTTGACGGTGACTATACCTCACCCCTCTGGTCCCTTTCAGGCGGGGGCCTTCTTTCCGGCGGCAGGTGGGTCAGCTTCGAGGGAGATTCCTGCAGGGTCCTCGAGGAGTTTTCCCTTGGCGCCGAATACACTCCCTTCGGCTTTGACGCCTCCCGAGGCGTAGTGTTTTCCCTCAAGGAGGGGGGGGAGACGAGCGACATCTATCTTTACCAGGTGAAAAGGAAGGAGCAGAGGCTTCTTCCCCTTCCCGTGAAAAAGTCATGGCGGAAGATAAGGATACTCGATCCTTCCCTCTCCCCGGGGGGTGACGTGGTGGCCGTATTCCAGAAGGAGAGCGACGATTCCAACGTGAAGGAGTGCTATGTCTTCGCCCTTGACGCCCATGGGAAGCGCTTCAGGCAGCTCACTGACAGTGCCGTCCACGTGGTAAAGTCCAAGATGCTTTTCATGGGGAAGAAAGTGGCCTATGGGAAGCTGCGCTCCCCGCAGATGAGCCGTGACGGGCGCTTCTGCGCTTACCTCTCACTTGAAGAACGTGATCCCAAGCGCCTTCTCTACGATCTCTGCATCGCAGGCCATGACCGCACCTCAAGAGTGCTGAAGGAGGACCTGGCATCATGCGGGGCGCCTGCCTGGTCCCCTGACGGTGCTGCCGTCGCTTTCAAAGCTGCCGGCGAGAAGGGGGAGTACGAGCTTTCCATAGTAGAGGCAGGGGGGGGGGTGAGAGCCCGGGTGCCCGTGGGCACGAAGGTGAAGAATGCCGGCGATGACCCGGGGAATGTCTCATGGTCTTTTGACGGTGAGTGGATAGCCTTTACCGGCGATGAGGGAAGGTCCCTCAAGGTCGTCACCAAGAAAGGGCAGGGGCTCTCGACGGTATTCCAGGTGAAAACTGTCGAAGGCGTTGAAAATCCCGAGTATCTCTGGGAGCCCCGGTGGTCTCCCCATGGCCCCGACCTGGCTTTTCTGCAGCTTTCCGCCGGGAAGGGCAAGACTCCCTCTTTCCTCTACGTGGCAAGGCTTTCGCATTAAGAGGCGCCGGGGTTCAGCGGGCGTGAGGCTAAAACCAGGACCGGGAGCTCCCGATGCTCTCGCGGAGGTCGTCGTAGTCCTCCTTGACCCTGCTGTACATCATGGCATTTTCAATGGCGGTACCCCCAAGCTCGGCAATGGCATTGATGAAGTTCATCTCGTCATTGTTGAATTCCCTCGGGTAGCTCGTATAAAGGCGCAGAACTCCCACGATCTTCTCTCTTACCTTCATGGGAACCGAAAGGATCGAGGCAATCCCTTCCTCCTTGGCCTCCTGGGGATACTGGAGCCTCGTGTCGCTTCCGGCATCACGCACGTAGGCATATTTCCCTTCCATGGGCTCTATGAAGGACTTGTCAAGGTCCACCGTCCCCTTTTTCAGGTATTTCTGGCTCAGGCCAAAGGAGGCCATGAGCTCAAGAACCCTGCGCTTCTCATCCAGGAGCCTTATCATGCAGCCCTTCAGGTCAAGGGCTCTTGTGATCCCCTTCGCCATCGTCTCAAGCACCTCGTTGAGCTTGAGGCTCCCGTTGATGGATTTGCCGAGCTCCCAGAAGGCCTGGTTCTCCTTCTGCCTCTGCTCATAGAGGAAGGCGTTCTCAAGGGCCAGGCCGCCTGTCTCTGCCAGTGAAGACAGGAAACGGATCTCGTCTTCCGAGAACTCCCGCGGGGCGTCGGTATAAAGCTGGAGAGCCCCTATGACCTTCTCTTTCACCACTATGGGGACTATCAGTATTGAGCCGATTCCCTCCTCTTTCACGCTCTCCCTGTACTGCACACGCTCGTCTGCGGTGGCGTCCTTGAGGAGGATGGGCGCTCCCTTCTCCCTGTCGAGTATTGACCTGTCGAGATCAATGGGGCCCTTGGCAAGGTATTTCTCGCTGAGGCCATGGCTTGCCCGGTGCTTAAGTTCCCTGGATTTTTCATCTATGAGCATCACTGAGCTCGCCTTGCCTTTCATCGTGGCGGTGATGTTCTCAAGCATATTCCTGAGGACCTCGTCGGACGAGAGCGTTGAGCCCAGGGCCCGGGCCACCTTGTGAAAGGAAATCAGGTAGTCATAAAATATTCCCTTTGATGAAGCGTCGTGAGTATCCATGCCAAAGCCTCCCCCGATTGAGATATCTGTGTCTCTCCTTCATTTTCTCCATTGCGGAGAAAAAGCCTTCATCCCCCCGATATGGCCGGCAGCACATTGACCCTGTCGCCATCCCGCGGGACATGGTCACCGTAAAAGTGCTTCCCGTCTATGATGAAAAGGAGCACCTCGTCAGGGGGGATGCCGAGCTTTTTCAGGGCCCCGTCAAGAGGCTCTCCCGCCGCCAGCTCGAGGCGCACCTCGGCCTGGCCGCCGTAGTGGGGCAGGTGCCCCGTGAGCTCAAGGGTGATCGTCATCGGCTCTCCTCCCTCTTCTCTTTTCAAGGCAGATGCGGAAATCCCTCTGGTAAAAGGGGACTACTCCATTATTTCCCCGGGAGCGCTCTCAGGAGTAGCTCAGGCGCCCCTGCCGCAGAAATTCATTTTGTCAGCTCCACCTGAGCGAATGGGAGCAGTATGGAGGTCCTGATCGCACAAAATGTTTACATTTTGGCTATTGAAAAAAAAAACGGCGTTCTGCTAAAATTTTTTATATGTCAGGTAAGGGGACCATTGCTGCATAAAAAGGGGGATTGACAATGAAAAGATCAGGGCATCTTGATATCCCGTCGGTCCTGCTTGTTCTTGCCATCTCATCTCTATTCGCTCTGCGTCAATCCTGCAACTCCCAGTATTCACAGTATGCTTTTCAATGCCGGCGTGCTCAGTGATAACGGGGCTGATATCGCTACTACAGGAACGGGCAACTGGTCGCTCATCGGCACCGTCGCCAACAAGTACCTTTACGGGACGAACAGCAACACCACGATGTTCCAGTATGCCATCGACCAGGATGACGGCACCCTGGACGTGATTGCAGGAAATCCCTACAATCTTGGTGCAGATCCCCATTCCATGGCCGCCGATGAGCAGGGCAAATACCTGTATGTGGGAGCCGACAAGATATACATCCTCAACATCGGCGCAGAGGGTGCCCTCTCGAATGCATGCGACCCGGTGGGCGATGCCGGATTTTACTTCAAGACGGTGATTGTCAAGACCACTCCGGAATAGTATCAGGGAGGCTTTCCCCGGTATTCTCACTCATGGCAGTGACCCGAAGGCCGCCCTGAGGATTTCCTGACAATGGCAGGTGATTTTACCACTGCGCCTGCAATTGTGTGGGGGAGGCCTCCCCCCGGATAGAATCAGCAGGGAAGAGCTTCTCCAGAGGGTGCGGAGTGTATAAATATTTCATATTTGTCATATTCTCGGTGTTTCCCAGGATCCTCATGGCCCCATGAAGCCCTGGAGGCCACCAGGCTCCACACGGACGAACTCCAGAGTCATTTATAACCTCCTCACCTCTTCCGGGCCCTCTGCATGGCATCCAGCGATGGCCTTAAAACCTTTATCCAATGGGCTTTTTAAGATGTGGTATCTTTGCTTTTTAATTTTCAATATGTTACAATGAGTGTATGGATACTTTTGAGACCTGCACTATTCAATCATTCTTCATACCAGATGAAGAAGAGCTTCTTCACCTCAGTGATTCCTTCGCTTCAGGGGACTACGAGGATATGCTCCTCCTCCCTGAGCCTTATGAGCTTCCGAGGGGGACAATC
>JAVHLM010000041.1 GCA_031082125.1 Candidatus Eremiobacterota bacterium | reverse complement strand
TATCTCAAACCTAATTTCTTTCAAGAAAGTGTCTCAAATCTATTGACATGTTCCGCTTCCCTCAAAAGAATGACACTCGCAAGCGGGAAATTCTCATCAGCAAGGAAGCTCATCACACCGCCTCGCTTGAGATGCTGTAAAGATTTTCATCCTTCATGCATTCTGACGCAAAGGAGAATACTGCAAGAAGGCTTTCTTTTGTAAGCTGGGGATAGTTCTCAAACACCTGTTTCTCGGTCCATCCCTGGGCAAAAAGGCCCAGCACAAACTCCACGCTCAGCCTGGTGCCCTTGATCACTGGCTTGCCCCTCAGGATATCATCATCTGAATGAATATGCTCTCTCCAATTCACCATGAAAGCTTCCCCTCCTCGTGTTTCTTCATTACTTCGACAAACTCCATCTCAAGAGGCTCAGGCAGGGCCAGCAGCCAGTCGATAAAGAGGTAGAGACCGCGGGAGCGTGCTTTTCCAGCCACAGCGCCACCTCTTTCATTATATCATCAGCGAAGGGGTGAGACAAGAGAGAGTGCCGTCTCACCTGCTGCAATTTAAGTATAAAGAGATGCTGTTGCAGTGTGATGTCGCCGATGTAAAAGAAAAGCGCATTATTGTTACTATTTTGTGGCGCGCTTGTGCCTGCAGATGCGATCATGGGACATAAAGTTTCTTCGTGGTCATGCACGAAGAATATCAGCAGGTCATCACTTGCCATTATCTTATATATCGTATATAATGTATACAGAGCTATACAAAAGGTGGTGAACGCCATGCCGCACACAAGACAACTCAACATAAGACTGTCAGAAAAAGATTATGAACTGCTCAAGGAACTTGCACTTGAAAACAGAAAAACCATCAGCGACCTTATTCGAGAGCTTGTGGCAAAAGAAGAGCAGGAGCACCGGAAAAAGAAATTCCAGGAGGCTGTGGCTTTCTCAAGAAAATTTGCGAAAGAGAGGGGCCTGAAAGAGGAAGATCTGATTGCAGCAATAATGGAGAGCAGATACGGTGAAGAATGGAAGAACGAGTAGTCATTGACACAAATTATCTGTATGCCTTTTACAGAGGGATGCTCTGACATTTTCAAGCTGATATACAAGGCGACAAAAATGAGAAAGCTTTATCGGTGAGTGATTCTTCTGCCGCGGGAGAAGATGAAGGTGAGATCATGGGGCGCCGTACCCCTGATGATGAGGTGGCCCTCGTGGAGGCACCTGAGGTGGTGGGCCATGCAGAGGGTGATGAGATTGCCCTCGGTGGTGGGGCCGCCATGGGAGCGGTACCTGATATGATGGCCGTGGAGATTGCGGCGGCAGCGGCAGCCCGGGGCCTGGCACTGATAATGATCCCGGGCGAGGACGCGGCTGTGGAGATCCCTTTTTTCGGGATGGTCCCAGGCGGCGAGGAAGGTGTCAAGGAGGGCCTCGATGAAGAGGGCGGGGTCCTGCCCGCCAGCAGCGGCTGCTTCCGGCCTGCCGGCGGCCCAGAGCCTCACGGCATGGTTCCAGAGGGGGATGAGGTCCCTTTTCAGGAAGAAGCGTATGAGGGCACTCCTGTCCTGGGGGTTTGACCCGAAGGTTCCCGCCTTGTGGGGGTCCCCTGAGAGGATGGAGAGAATCTCGGGGAGTTCCGGGTGCTCCCCGCCCGCGGTAATCTGCCAGATTGCGGGAGCAAGCCCGCTATGGGTGACCCCAGACTCGTGTGCGCACATCTGGACTGGAGCATCCAAACCCTTATCACCACTGGGCTCCATGGCATTTGAATCTGCCTGGTCGGCCTTCTTGACGGACCTCCCCGTGACGGCCACCTCGAAGGCCTCGGGCTCTATGTCCCACTTTTTGTGGACCGCCCTTTTGGCGAAGCGGAGGAACGCCTCGACGGCATCCATGAGAGTGGCGACAGGAACCTCCTGGGCGTAGGAGAGCCACGCCCCATTGACGCGGGTCCCCTCATTGAAGACCCTGGAAAGAAGGCGCGCCTGCTCGGGGCTCAGCTTCCCCGCCTGCACGAGGTCCAGCATATCGGGATACTCCAAATAACTCCTTTCTAATTTGATTAAGGAATACGCGGTGCTGCGGGACATTCCGAGGCGCTCCCTGGTGTAGTGCCCGAGGGAGAGGAAGAGCATGTCCTTATAGAGGCTGAAATTGTTGAGGGTCCGAAGGAGCCTGCCCTGGTAGAAGGAGAGAGAGTTGCGCAGCGCCGCCATCGACCTCAGGCGGGCGACCGTCTCGAAGGGATCGGCGGGAGGGCGCACGAGTATCTTGTCTGGGGTGACAGAGGTATCGGCGTCGAGCCTGTGGCTTGCCGGGGCCTGAAACTCCGGGGGAAGCTCCACCGTGACGGGCTTCCAGGGAAGAAATCCCCACAGGTGCGACACCTCTTCGAGGTCCTTGTGGACCTGCCGGGCAAGCTCTTTTTCCCGCTCGCCGAAAGAGGCCTCGTCATCGAGGGAAGCGATGGCACCCGCCAGGGCGCCAAGGAGAAGCACTTTATCCCCGATGCCGGAATGGCTCTGAGGCTCCTGCCTCTCTGCTGCCTTGGTGCCGGGAGCATCGGAGGCACCACTGCGGAGAGCGCCTGTGCCGTGATTAAGAGAGGCCTCCAGGCATTGCGCCCCGAGCCCCTCGAGGGGTGCCGAAGCGGCGAACTCGGCGAGAAGGGCCTCAATGAAGCTCTCCGAAGGGAGCTCCGCCTCCTCACACCTTTGGAAGACTTCCAGCGCCCGGTCCCATTTCGCAGCAACGGAAAAAGGAACCCGCACGTTCACGGCGAGGCTCCTCTGCTCATCTTCATCGTCATCCCCGGCGATAAAAGAATCGATACCGGCCTCCCCGGCACCTGATTTATAACTCCTCACCTCCTCCTCCAGTTCTCTGATGGTGGACTGCATGGCTTTTTGGAGCCACTCCGCCTCGGTCTCGGGCGTCACGGCCTGGAAAAGATACCGCAGCGCGCTTTTGCGCAGAAGCCCCTGCTCAAGAGCCTCCCTGATGAGAGGGAGCTTTTGAAGGGCCTTCGCATTCCGCATGAGCTCATAGCCGCTCCTGGTCGAGATGCCCAGCTCCTCGCGCACGAAGTCTGAAACCCGCACGTAGCCGAGCTTCTCAAGCTTCCCATTTATAGAGAGAAGAGCCTCACCGATGAGGAGATCGAGCCTGATCCCGGCGGAAGAGAGGCACCAGAGGTTCCAGTCCAGGACCTCGGCCGTGAGATCACGGAAAATATGGCGGCAGTTCGAGCGCGAGAGGACCTCGTCGGCGCCGTACGTGACCAGCGGGAGGCCTGGGATGGCCTTGAAGACCTGCCCGCCCTCCATGGTGGCCTCGTAGCCGGGATACTCGCGGATCACACCGGTATTCACAATAATACTCCTTTCATGGATTTTCAGAGAAAGTTTGGATACTTGTGTATCCTATAACAATTATACAAGAATAAAAGATCCATGTCAAAACAGTAACCTGCAGAAATGCTTGATTTTATTGGCATTGGAGGCCATCATGGAATGCCCCGCAAAGGGCCGAAAGGGCCTGCCGGGTGATTTTTTAATTAAAAGGCCCTGAAAGCCCTGCCAGCGCAGAGATAAGGCCCTCCCCTGAAGGCGCGGAGAGTGTTCCTCGGAAAAGGATCTGAATGAAAAATTTTTTCGTGCTGAGAGCCCGACCGGAATAAGGGGGATTTACCGAAACAGGCGCTCAGGAATCTTCGTGGAAGCGCCCCGGGGAGGGCAGAGGCGGAGACTATTTCAGAAAGAGGAGGCCTTCGGCCCCTCGAAGGCCCTGATGGCCTTGAGCTCGTCATTGATGAGCGCCCTTTCTTCCTCCAGGTCATAGTCGTTCTGAAGGCCAAGCCAGAACGAGGGGGAGGTGCCGAAATAGGCGCTGAGCCTCAGGGCCGTATCAGCGGATATCTTTCTCTTTTTCCTTATTATCTCCGATATCCTCGTCTGCGGAAGCCTTGTCTCCTTTGCGAGACGGTAGGCGGAGATTCTGTAAGGCCTGAGGAACTCCTCTTCAAGAATCTCGCCGGGATGAATATTGGGAAGTCTCTCCATATCCTCACTTTTCCTTTCATACCCTGCTCAGTGATAGTCCACTATCTCCACCAGGGAAGCATGGCCGTCAGCCCACTGAAAACAGATACGCCATTGTTCATTTATCCTTATGCTGTACTGCCCCTTGCGCTCTTTACTGAGAGGCTCCAGACAGTTCGAGGGCGGTACCATGAGATCCTTGAGGGTCGATGAATTATTGAGCATCCTCAATTTTCTCCTTGCAAGAGCCTGAATCTCACCGGGGATCTTTCTTGAAGCTTCGCCGTCAAAAATCTTCCGGGTCTCTTTGGTGCGAAAAGACAGTATCATGGCTCTATGGTATCATAACGCGTTAGTATCGTCAAGCGTTACTACCATCGGCTCCATGGGCTTCAAGGACGCCCTGCCGGACATTATCGAGCTTCTTCCGCCTCTTCATCCTCTGCTCCTCATGGAAGTATGAAAAGCGAAACACTGCTCAGAAAGAGGGGGCCGTCTTCACCGGATCTTCACAGGGCCTTCCCCGTTTCTTCATACCGGGAGATTATAATGAAAGTGTGAAAAAGAGGAAAGGGAGGTAAAGGAAAATGATAACCAGGATGTATGGCGGAAACGGTGGTTGTGGAAAAGGTTCCTGCTGGTGGTGCCTGGCAAACGTGGTGCTTCTCGCGACCAACATGCCCTAATCTGAAGCGGGCTCTCCAGGCCTGAAAGGAAAGAGCCTCCCCGGGAGGCTCTTTCCTTTCAGGGGGGAAGCACCAGATGGCTCTTCATTTTCTTCCGCTCATAAGCTTCACCAGCTCCCCGTGGCCGTTCATCTCTGCCAATGAGAGGGGTGTCTCGCCATCGGCGTTCTTGATATCCACCCTCGCTCCCTTCTCAAGAAGGAAAGAGGCCGTCTCACTGTCACCTTTGAGGGCTGCATTATGAAGGGGAGTCCATAGGCTCTTGCTCTGCGCATTTACATCAGCCCCCTGCGAGAGAAGGAGCTTCACCGCGCTTTTCTGGCCGGCGTAGGCCGCGTAATGAAGAGGGGTGTCGCCTGATCCATCGCGGGCCCTTGCCAGATCAGGCGCTTTCTTAAGCAGTACCGCCATGGTTTTCGTGTCGCCAAGACCGGCGCAGGAAAATATGTCTTTGCTGGCGCCATGGGAGAGAAGAAAGGTGGCAACTTCACTGGGCCCGCTATGTGCCGCCATCATAAGGGGGGTGTCACCGGCAAGGTTCCGGCTGTTCACCTGAGCTCCCTTCTTGACGAGCATGATGACTATGTCATCATAAAGAGCCGCAGCCGCATGGTGGAGCGGCGTATTCTTTTCCCGATCTGCCGTATGCACGTCAGCGCCGGATTTGACAAGAAACGCGGCGATGAGAAATTCTCCTTTTTCAAGAGCAAGCAGAAGAGGCGTGAGGCCGTCGAGATTCTTTTCATTGAGAGAAGCTCCCTTTTTTATAAGGAACTCCGCGATCTCAGGTGAAGCGACGCCTCTGTCAGAACAGGCAGGTATGGCAGAATGGAGCGGCGTGTTGCCTTTCCTGTCTTTTTCATTGATGCCGGCCCCTGAAGATAAAAGACAGGTGATCGCCTTGTCAAAGCCGCCGGCAGCAGCCCGGTGGAGCGGCGTCTCCCCTGCGGCATTTCTTGTCCTGGCAAGCGAAGGGTTCTTCCTGAGAAGCGCCTTGACCGTGGCCAGGTCACCGTCCTGCACGGCCTGGAAGATATCTTTGGCGGCAGCCTGCGCATTCAGCAGGACAAGAAAGAGAAAAACCAGTGCAGCAAGAGAAAGAAACCCCCTTTTTTCCCTCCATGGGCACTCCATTAAAAATCCCCCCTTCATGCGGCGGAGCGGTATGACAAGGCCGAGAAAGGCCTGTATCACGCGCTGCGCCATGGATAAGATCTCTATGCGATATAATTTAACATTTCTTGAGAAATGCCGACAAACCCTCCCTCCCGGGCCTTCACTTTGCGGGAGGCTACCTCGATATGGCATCCCGGAACAGTGAGAACCTTTGAAGAGGCGCCCCCTTGAGCCCTCCGGGGAGCAGGAGAAACTTTACTAATTCTGCCCGATCTGCTATTATTAACTTGGGAAAGTATGCAGGAAAGGAGGTGTGCCCAATATGGACGAAATCGGGAAGATAGGTGAAAAGAAGGAGACTGACGACCTCTCCAAGCTCTGGAGGACTCCGATCGAGGAGCCCAAGGATACCAAGGCCCAGAGCCCGATCCAGGCTCCACAGGATGTTGGACAGCAGGCGCCCGAAGTCGGCGGCTGCGAGGACAAATGCTCCGTGGGCGGCGGGTGATAAGACTGAGCTTGGGAGGATGGGACATCCTCTCGCCGGTCGTGTGAAAACACCTCGAAGGAGTGCTGCAAAGCGCTCCTTCCTGCATGGAGGGGGCCTCTTGATCGCCTCCTCCATACCTGCTAAAATAATACAAGGAACTTATTATCCCAGGAGACCCTCCCCGGGCCTCGGAAAGGACCCGTCATGTCAGACATGATAAAGATCAAGATAGAATACTGCGTCCCTTGAAACTTCATCGCCAAGGCCACGAAGATGGCTGAGCTCATCAAGGAGCACTTCTCCGACATTGAGGTCAAGCTCGTGGCAAGCGCCGGCGGCGCTTTTGAAATCTACCTTGAGGGAAGCATCATCTTCTCAAAGCTCGACGAGAGAAGATTCCCGACAGACGAAGAGATTCTCACGATCATAAGAAAGCACGGCGAGAAGAGGTCGAACATCGACGCCATGAGGAACAACTTCAGGTTCTGACCGGCTGCGTGGTGGCTTACTGCTGCTCTTTTCCCTCGAAAAGGGCAGCCTTCCTCAATGCCGTATAGATGATCATGCCGATTCCATAGACTGCCACTGCTTCGCCGAGGCCCACGGAGATCACGGTGAGCCAGAAGGGCACCTTCGCCACGAGGTGAAGCATTGCCGCCACCCCGAAAGCATTGATGACTACTGGAAAGAGGAGCGCGGCAAAGGGGTGCCTCCTGAACCTCCATGTGCCCGCTGCGGCAAGAAGGCTGAAAAGGGAGCCCGCCACGATGTCAGGCATGCCGTTGGGGCCGAGGAGGTTCGCGATGAGGCACCCGGTAAAAAGGCCCGGTATGGCCGCAGGAGTGAACAGGGGGAGCACCGCGAGAGCCTCGCTCACCCTGCACTGAAGGGGGCCGAAGCTCAGAGGCTCCATCATGAAGGTAAGGGCGGCATAAAGGGCCGCTATTATCGATGCGGCAGCGATATAATGAGTTTTCCTGTCCATAAGGTGCCTTGAATTTCGGCATAAGATGCCTGGTACCATAGCATGAAACAATCGTATCGTCAAGCAGAAGTCCTCAGTGACATATCGAGAGAAGGCCCGACACAGGGCGACATACTTCCCGGCAAGACAGTGGTGCATGACCGACACAGGCCATGACATATGACATAGGTGCCTGACATGACATAGAGCCACCAGAGGTCATGACACAATGCATGGCCTGGCGCGGGCGGAGCGGAGGCGGCATATGTCGCCGGTGAGAGGAACGGGTGGCCCGGGCCGAGAAGTGGGGAATCACCATGTA
Organism: Candidatus Eremiobacterota bacterium; assembly: GCA_031082125.1. Lineage (NCBI taxonomy): Bacteria > Bacillati > Vulcanimicrobiota > Vulcanimicrobiota bacterium. The sequence goes on along the minus strand of JAVHLM010000041.1, from coordinate 44,291 downwards.
TTCACCTTATGTGCCCGAGAAATTCTGCCGCGAGTTTGTGGAAGTGAAGAGGAACAGCTCGCAGATATCCCTCATCATGGCCACAGTCCTGGGCCATAAGCCCCTCATGGATGACTGGGTCCCCCGTGAGGCGCTCCCGGACTACCTGGAGATCTGCGCGCGCTACGGCCTTCACGCCAGGGTGGACGCCCTTTTTGTGGGGGTCCCGCGAACCCGCATCCCCGATTCTATCGTCGGCAGGGAGTACATCACCTCCACATCGGCCTTCGGGGCCCCTGTAGAGGCTGACATAGAGGGACAGGCCCATGTGTTCCTCTCAAAGCGCAAAGAGCTTCTTCTCCATGGCATGTGGTATCCCCTCATCATCAGGGGGCGCGTCATCCAGCAGCCCCGCGCCGACACCCTCCGCTACGGCTCTTACCTGGGATATCCCGAGTGCTGCATTTCATTCTTCAGGTTCTACAACAACTGGAAGCGCTACAGCTTCCTCTATGAGATACACAGGAACACCAGGGGCGGGGCCCCCCCGCACTATCTCTGCAACCCTCTCACCAAGGACTCTGTCTATTCCTACATCTATCACATGCCATGCTCATGGCGGTGCCGGGCCACCATCAGGCAGGCTGAAGCCTTCAGGAAAGCACTCCTGGCCCTTGAGCCGGAGTTTGTGAGGCGCACTGACAAGGCCCTCCGCCTTCCTTACCTTGTCTTCTACGAGCGGCACATCTATGGCTTCAGGGGAGTAATCAAAGGGAACCGTCTACATTACCAGGAAGCCTATTCTGCTGACCTTGTCACGGCGCCCCAGAGCTACCTTCCGCAGCTCAGGGAGGGGGACAGCCTGGTGGTGGAAGGAGAGACCGTGAAGGTATTCAAGGGAAAGGATCACCTCGCCGACCTCCAAGGGAACAGCACGCTTGAAAAGCCCTTTCTTATCCAGTTTAAATAACGTGGCCACAAGAGCCCTTTTATATTCGAAAAATCACTCTTGAGATTTATGGTAATTCATGCAATTCGTGGTAGAATAGTGCTGTGATTCCCGGCGAGAAAAAGGGGCAGACCACCATGGAGCAAAGCGATTTCAGAGAAATTCAGCGCACTTTCTTCTCTCTCACGGGTATCCCTCTCGAGGATCGGGAGACAAACCTTATTGCAGAGGGGAGGATGCGCGCCGATACCCTTTTTCACTCCCTGGCCGATTTCCTCTTCGAAAAGCCGGGAGCCCTCCCGGGACTCCTCATGAGGGTGCGCACATGGCGCGAGCGCTATGACGAGGAGCTCTTCCATGCCATGGAGGGCTACCTTCATTATCTCGGCGAGAATTACCGCGAAGCGGCGGGGTGCTTCTTCCAGAGCGTCGCGAAGAATCCCGGAAACCTTGACAGCTGGCTGGACCTGGCCTTTGCGCTTCATCACCTGGGAAACCCTTACGGCGCCATGATCCTTTTCAACTTTCCTCATGTCATGGCCCTTTACAGGGAACTGGGAGCCGGGAAGTGCCATTACGCCATGCTTGAGAAGATTTCAAAAGAGCTTGACAGGAGAAAGCTTGACTACCGGTATGAAGCGCGGGAGGCCATTGCCGGAATGCTCGCCGCCTCCTGAAGGCAGGTGGGGAATTTTTCCCATTTCCTGTCCCTTCTGAAGGAGAAACATTTGTCGTGGTTAAGTATATCTGAATATACAGTAAGAGTATCAGGACAGAAGGCCGACATCATCCCCATGGAAAACTTGAAGAAATGGCGCAAGGTTCTAGAAATAGCCATCAGCATAGGCCTCCTGTGGCTCATCATCTCGCAGTTCAAGAACACCGAATGGATAAAGCTCCTCGTTCATGCTAAAATTTCCTATGTCCTCTTGGCTCTCGTCATCTTCATGGCAGGAAATGTCATGAACGTCTACAAGTGGCAGATGATCGCCCACTCCCTGGGAATCACGGTGAGCTTCAGGAAAGCTTTCCGCATCTACATGGTGGGTGCCTTCATCAACACGTTCCTCCCTGCAGGCGCAGGGGAGATCAAGCGGACATTGGACCTCTCGAAGGACAACAAGGAATACGTGGCCTCCTTCATATCGGTGGTCCTGGAGCGTTGGACAGGCTTCATGGCCTTGCTCCTGATGGCGTCGGTGGGACTTGCCATCGACTACGAGAATTTCAGGCACACGCAGTTCCCCTCGATCCTCGCCATCGTGGGAGGAGCCGGGATTCTTGGCTCATGTGTCATGTTCGGCGCCTTCGGCCTTGTAGGGAAGCTCAAGCGCTTTGAAGCCCTGAAAAGCATCGTGGAGAGCCTGGAGCGCATCGGCCCCCATTTCAGGAAAAATCTGAGGCTCGTCATAGAGGCTCTTATCATCACCCTGCCCCAGCCCCTCCTCATTATCTGGTACTTCCAGCTCCTCGCCCAGTCCCTTTCCCTCACCGTTCCTCTCCAGGTCTATTACTTCACCGTGCCTTTCATCCTCATCATCTCGCAGATCCCCATCTCCATCGCCGGCATCGGCGTCCAGGAAGCCTGCTTCCTCGCCGTGTTCAGGCCGCTTGACGTTCCATTGGAAGGGATCTTCTCCCTTTCGATTTTAAGCTATGCAGGGAAGTTCGCTTCCGCCATGATTGGGGCAGCCTATTACTTCCACGGAACCATTGCATGCCACGGCGCCAAGGAGTGCCCTCCCCCCCTGGCAGAGATCGACGAAGAACCGCAGAAGGAACAGGCAGCCCTCTCTTGATCCCCAAAAGATGCCAGGAAAGAAGATGAAAAGACTATGAAAAAGATAGTGATAGTAGGCGGCGGCGTGGCGGGGCTCTCCTGCGGGCACATACTTGCCGAGGCGGGCTTCCCCGTGGTGATCCTCGAGAAGGAGAGGGACACGGGGGGACTGGCGCGGACCTTCACCTACGGCGACTTCATCTTCGATATCGGCCCCCACCGCTTTTTCACGACCAATGACCGGGTTCTGCGCTTCATCACCGACACGCTGGACGACGACTACCTGACCATAGACCGCCGCTCGGGCGTGCACTTTCTCAGCCAGTACCATCTCTGGCCCCTGAGGCTCAAGAGCGTGTTTCTCCTTCCTCCCCTCGTGGCGGTGCAGGCCTTTATCGACATCTTTGCCAAGGAGTTTGCCGCCCATCCCCCGGGCGAGGAGCAGAGCTTCGAGGACTATGTTCTCAGGAAATATGGAAAAACTCTCTATAGCACCTTCTTCCGTGACTACACACAGAAATTCATAGGTATCGCAGGCCATGAGACCCATGCCGACTGGGCCAAGATAGGCGTGGAGCGGGCCACCATCAGCAAGAAAATCACCACGGGAAGCCTTTTCCTGATCCTGCGCACGATGCTCCTGCCTCTTCCTGAAAAGACCAAGTTCATCTATCCCAGGAAAGGGTGCCAGGTTTTCTGCGACAACCTGAGGGAGAAAATCAGGGCAAAGGGAGGCGAGGTCCATCTCTCGGCAGCGCCGGTCAAGATCACACGCGAGGGGGGAACGGTCACCTCCGTCACGGCCGCAGGCTCGGATTTTGAAGTGGACACCCTCTTCTGGTCGGGAAGGCTTGACGATCTTTACGGGCTCCTGGGCCTTGAAGGCCTGAGCCTTTCGTACCTCTCCCTCATGCTCTACAACGTGGAGCTCCGGAAGCTCCCGCGCTACCGCTTCCAGTGGTGCTATTTCGGCGCCAAGGACATCATCTTCTCAAGGGTCACCGATCCCCTCCTCTTCTCGCCTGACACGGCGCCCCGGGGGAAGGGAGGGCTCTGTGTCGAGGTCACGGCGAGCGAGGGAAACGAGGTCTGGAGAGACCCTGAAAAGTTCAAAGACCGCGTCATTTCGGACCTTGTGAAGGTGAAGATGATCGGCAGTCGCGATGAGGTCCAGGCTGTGCATATAGAGCCCATTCCCGCCGCTTACCCCGTGTACCGCGTTGACTACCAGGAGCACCTGGCAAAAGCAAAGGAAACTCTGGCCCCCTTTAAAAACCTCACCCTTTTTGGAAGAACAGGGCTTTTCTGGTATAATAACATGGATCATTCCATCGAGAATGTCTTCGAGGTCACCGACAGGTTCCTCGGTGAGAAAAAACCGTAAAGGAGAAGCCTATGGCGGTGATTCCCAGGTTTTCCCTGGCCCTTTCCACCGGCGAGCTTTTCATGATGCTCTCGGGGCTCCCCTCGGCGGGGCATACCATGGGGCCCATAGAGGAGCTTGAAAAAGCCTTTGCGACCTACATCGGCGCAAAGCACGCCTTTTTCGTGCCCTCGGCGCGCCTGGGGCTTTTTCTCATCATAAAGAGCATGGGGCTCCCCGAGGGGTCAAAGATCATCATCCCCGCATGGACCCATGCCTCGGTGCCTGCCATGGCGAGGGCCTGCGGCCTTGTACCCTGTTTCGTCGATGTTGATGACCGCACGTTCAACATGAATCCAGAAGCCATCCCTGATGAAGCCCTCAGGGAGGCCTCGGCAATAGTTCCCACCCACCTCTACGGCTGCCCCTGTCCCATGGACACCCTCCTCGAAAAGGCAAGGTCCTCTGGCCTCAAGGTCATCGAGGACTGCGCCCAGGGCTGCGGTGCCCGCTACGGCGAGAAAACCGTGGGCTCACTGGGCGACGCGAGCTATTTCAGCTTTTCCCTCACCAAGAACTTCACCACCATGGGAGGAGGCATGATAGCCACCTCCGACCCGGGCCTTGCGGAGAAGCTCAGGGCCTCCCTGGCCGCAAGGTCGCCAGGAGCGAAAATGCTCGCCCCCCTTATCAAGGCGATGGCTTTCAAATGCGGCACCGAGCCCTTCATCTTCAGCCTCACCCTTTATCCCTTCCTGAGGCTCTTTGCAAAGGGAGGAAAAGACCCGCTCCATGAAGCCTTTGAAGAGCATGTCTCGATGGAGAAGCCTTCAATTGAAAAGCTCCTGTGCTCGGACCTCCAGGGGAGGCTCGGCCTCTCGCAGCTCAAAGATCTTGACAGGAAGAACGAGGCGCGCCACAGGTGGGGGAAGCTCCTCATCGAGAAGCTCGGGGATCTCGGGGGAATCACCCTTCCCGTCATCCCTGAAAAGGCTTTCCATATCTTCCTGAGCTTTGTCATCAAGTGCGAAAACAGGGGGGCGCTTGCTGCCGAGCTCCTCAAGCTCGGCGTGGACACGTCGCCCGGGTATCTCAAGGCCTGTTTCCTGCTCCCGGAGCTTTCCTCCTTCAGGCGCGAGTGCCCTGTGGCCGAGGGAGCCGCCACGAGGCAGCTTCACCTTCCCCTCTATCCCTCGATGACCGAAGGAATTATCGATCATATCGCGAAAAGCCTGAAAGCCGCCCATGGAAAGATAAAGGCCTGAGAAGGAGCTCACTATGGGAAATGATACCGTGCTCAGGGAGACACAGAGCGTGTGCCCCACCTGCATCGATGAAGTACCGGCTACTCTGGTATCAAGAGATGAAGGGGTATTCCTCGTCAAGAGGTGCCCTTCCCACGGCATGACGGAGGTGAAGCTCTCGGCCCATCCCTGGTACCATGGGGAGCTTGACCGCTACTATTTCTCCGTGATGAAGGAGCGCCTGCCCCAGAGGGATTTTCTCGTGCGCCTCACCGAGCGCTGTAACCTGAAATGCCCTATCTGCCTTGCAAGCGCCAACATGAACGAGCGTTCGGAGTATTCTCTCGAGGACCTCGAGAAATTCATGGACCAGAAGCGGAAGCTCAAAATCGACCTTATCTCGGCTGAGCCCACTGTGCGCGACGATCTCCCCGACATCATCAAGGCCATCAAAAAAAGGGGTCATATCGCGGCCCTCCATACCAACGGCATCAAGCTTGCCGATGAGAGCTACTGCAAAATGCTCTCCGAGGCCGGCTGCGACGAGGTCCACCTGCAGATGGACGGCTTCTCCGACGAGGCCTACATGAAGATCAGGGGAGCGAAGCTCACGGAGAACAAGCTGAAAGTCCTGGATAACCTCCAGAAATACAACCTTGCCACCGATCTCGTCATGGTGGTGGTGCCGAAGGTGAATGAAGATGAGATCAAGAAAATGCTGGACTTCTTCCGGGACAAGCCCTACGTGCGGGAGCTCTTCTTCCTGGGGCTCCGCTCCCTGGGCTATGCCCGCGAGACAGCCCATGACCACTGCCTCACGCCTGACGAGGTCATTGATATAGTGGAAGAAAAGTCAGGAGGTCTCATCACCAGGAAGGGGGTCTTCCAGTTCCAGAAGCTCTACTTCGCCCTCCTCTCGCTGATGGGTGTCAGAAAGTGCCTCTACGTCCAGCATTATATCCTGGTGAGAACTAAAAAGGGCTACCTCCCCATCGAGAAGATGTTCAACTGGGACAGGGTGGAAAAGCACCTTGACAGGCTTGCCGGGATCCCCAGGAGCAACGGTCTCGGGAGGCTCTTCTGGTTTCTCGGCCTGGGCCTTTCAATGCTCAACAGCCACTCCATAGGGCTCTTCCTGGAGTTTCTGATCCTCAAGATACGCCTCTTGGTGGGCTTCGATCTCTCCAAGCTCCCCACGAAGGTTCTCATCCTGGGGTTCATCACCGCCTGCGATCCCTATATCTTCGACAAGGCAATCGCCGAGCACTGCGGCAAGGGCGAGCTCTCAATCGACGTGGGCTATGAGGAGTCGGGTTCAAGGGCCAACATCAAGCGCGAGAAAATCTGGTACCAAGAGGCACTTGAGAAGGAGGGAAAAGCATGAAGATCCTTTCGCCTGCCCGGGGTCCCGCTGAGATTCTCCCTCTCATCGAGGCCGGGGCCGAAGAGCTCTACGTGGGCGTCCTTGCGTCGGACTGGAGAAAGAAGTACACCAACATCGCCTCCATCAACAGGAGGGAATGGTCATCGTCAAACATAGAAAGCTATGAAGACCTGGAAGAGGTGGTGAGGATAGCCCATGAGCACAAGGCCCGCGTCTTCCTCGCCCTTAACGCCCTTTACACGAAGCCCCAGTATGAGCAGCTCCTCGAGCATCTGGACCGTATAAGGGCTGTTCCCCTTGACGCCCTCATCGTTGCCGACCTGGGGCTCCTGCTCACCCTGAAGGAGATGAAGTGGCCCACGGAGATCCATATCTCCACGGGGGGGACGACTTTCAACAGCGAGACGGCCCGCTTCTACCACGAGGAGTTCGGGGCCGAGCGCATCGTGCTTCCACGCCACCATACCGCCGACGAGATCGTGCACCTTGCGAAGACAATCGACTTCATGGAGGTGGAAGCCTTCATCTTCAACGCGGGATGCAAGAACATCGACGGCTTCTGCACTTACCAGCATGGCACAAACGAGATTCTCCACAAGGGGAGCTGGCAGCTCCCCAAGAAGTTCGGCATCGATCAGGCTTTTTTCAAGTCACTCCGTGCCCTTACGCCGCAGATGGCCGTAAAGTTTACAAGGGCCCTGGGGGGAAGCCCCGACTCGGCGTGCCTTCTCAACTACGACATTGCGATAGCGAAGGGAAGCGGGAATAAGGAGGAGGAAGAGGCGGCGATAAAGTGGCTCGAGTCCACCTTCAACGTTTACTCGGGCCTTGATCCCTGCGGTGCCTGCGACCTGTACCGCTTCCACCGTGCCGGCGTCGTGTCGGTGAAGATCGTGGGCCGTGAAAACCCGCTCTGGAAAAAGGAGCGCGATGTGAGGTTCCTGAGGGGCTGCCTGGATCACCTGGTGGAGAAAAGGCCGTCACAGGGAGATTACGAGAAGTTCTGCCGCGAGCATTACAGAAAAGTCATCGGCTCAAACTGCCTTGACTGGTGCTACTACCCCAGGACGGGCTCACAAAGGGAGAAGGTGACGACGTAATGGAAAAAGCGGTGTTTGTTGTGAGGCCGGAGAGCCTCGCCCTCGCAAAAAACGGGTACGGGAGGCTCTATTTCGGCCAGGAATTCTGCGACCGCCTCATCCCCTCCAAAGACGCTCTCAAGGAGGCCGTGGACCACGCAGGGAAGGCCTCCATGGCCTTCACCCTCGTGACGCCCTACCTCACGGAGGAGCAGTTCCCCCGGTGGGTGGCCCTCGCCGAGGCTCTCGAGGGGCTCCTGGGTGATTTCGAGATAGTCATCAATGACTGGGGATTCTTAAGAAAGCTCAGGAGCCTCGGCACAAAGCACCCGTACCTTCTGGGGAGACTCCTCTCGAAGCAGAAGAGGGGGCCCCAGATCCTGAGGATCCTGGACAAGGTCCCCGCCACGATGGTGGATCACTTCCGCCGCTCCACCTCCGACGTGCCCGTCACGGTGGAGTTTCTCAAGAAGATGGGCTTCCGGCGCATCGAGCTTGACAACCTCCTCCACGGCATCGAGCGGGAAAACGAGCTGCCGGCATCGATTTACTATCCTTACGGCTATATCACCACGACGCGCCTGTGCCTGTCGAACTCCTGCACGAACCGCACCGAGTCCCTGAGGGCCATCTTTCCCTGCGGGAGGGAATGCCAGAAGCTCCACTTCAGCCTCTCCCACAAGGACATGCCCGTCACGGTGACCCTCGCGGGGAACTCCCAGTTCTTCGTGAACGAGAAGCTCCCCGGGGAGCTCGAGAAGCTCTCCATCGACAGGCTCGTCCATGAGCCCGAGATCCCCCTGTGAGGCATCGATGAACATCCTTCTCATCAATCCCCCCAATGATCACAGGATTTACTCCGAGGTGCCCCACCGCGTGGGCGAGGAAGTGGCGAGCCTCCCGCCCCTGGGCCTCCTCTACCTCGAGGCCGCCCTTTCAAGCCTCGGGGGCCACAAGGTCACCATCATCGACTCCCCGGGCGACAGCCTCACATACGAGAAGATCGAGGAGCGCATAAAGGAAGAAAAACCCGACATCGCCGGCATCTCGGGCCACACCCACAACCTCATCGACATGCTCAAGGTGAGCGCCCTCGTGAAGGCACACTTCCCCGAGGCCAAGGTCTGGTGGGGAGGAGCCCACGCCTCGGCCTTTCCCGAAGCCTCCATGACCTTCAAGGACGTTGACGGTGTCGTCGTCGGCGAGGGAGAGAAATCCTTTGCCGACGTGGTGGCCGCCCATGAAAAGGGAGAGCCCCTGGATAAAATACCCGGCATCCTCCACAGACGCGACGGGAAAGTGGTGAACACGGGGCCGCCCCGCGCCATCGAGGACCTCGACAGCCTCCCGCACCCGCGGCGCGACGTGATCGATTACAGGAAATACTACTACGTGATAGGCCACGAGGTGACGGCCACAAGCCTGGTCTCAAGCCGCGGCTGCCCTTATCGCTGCACCTTCTGCTCCACGCCGGGGCGCTCCACCTTCAGGGCGCGCTCGGCGGCAGACGTGGCCGACGAGATGGAGCAATGCGAGAAGCTGGGCATCAGGGAGATCTACTTTGTCGATGACACCTTCAACGTAGACCGGAAAAGGGCCCTGGACCTCTGCGCGGAGATTGTGAAGCGCCGTATCAGGATAAGCTGGAACGTGAGGGCCCGCATCAACCTCATCTCCGAGGAGCTCACAGACAGCCTCATCGCCGCAGGCTGCACAAGGATACAGCTCGGCGTCGAGACGGGCACCGACGAGGGCCTCAAGGCCCTGGGAAAGGGCATCACCGTCGAGGAGATCAGGGCCGTCTTCGCCATGCTCCGGAAAAAGAAGATCACCACCGTGGCCTATTTCATGATAGGCTCGCCCCACGAAAAATCGCCGAAGGACGTGATGAAAACCATCAGCTTCGCCTGCTCGCTTGACCCTGACTACTGCCTTTTCGGCGTCCTCACTCCCTATCCCGGCACCGCCCTCTACGACGAGGGGATAGCCCGGGGCATCCTTAAAAAGGAGTCGTGGGAGCGCTTCGTGACCTCCCCCGAGGAAGGCTTCGTGCCGGAAGTGTGGACGGAGTTCATGACGGGGGAGGAGCTTTACCGTCTCGTGGACATTGCCTACAAGAAGTTCTACTTCAGGCCGGGGCAGATGATGAAGAAGCTCCGCGACGTGAAAAGCCTCCCGGACCTCATGCGCAAGCTCAGGGCCGGTGTGGGCATTATCTGCTCCCGGGGGTAGCGATGAGACCAGTGCCACTTACGAAAGCCCTCCTCTTCAAGCGGACTCCCGTCTATGTCCACTATGGCGTCACGCACCGCTGCAACCTCACATGCCGCATGTGCGGCCTCTGGAAGACGGCGAAGCGCTCTCTGGAGCTTCCCCTCGAGCGCATCAGGAAGATGGCCAGAAACTTCGGCTCCCTGGGCGTCTCGTTCATCTCCCTGGGCGGCGGCGAGCCTTTCATGCGCGATGACCTCCCCATGATAATCAAGGCCTTCATGGACGAGGGCATCACGGTGAGGCTCCTCTCCAACGGCATCATCACCGACAGGAAGCTCCTCGACGAGGTCCTCGCCACGGGCCTGCGCCACGTGTCCATCTCACTTGACACGAGCGACGCCAAAATGCAGGCCTATATCTGCAACAGGGACGACGCATGGGAGCGGGCCAGCGAGTCCCTGGACTTCTTCGGGAAGCACTTCGCCCGCACAGGCGGCCTGGGGATAATCAACACCGTCGTCTCGAAGCTCAATATCGGCGAGATCCCCGCTTTCGTGGGCCTGGCGGAAAAATATGGCTTTTACTGCTCCTTCGTGCCCCTGGAGGTGCACCATTACGGCGGCGAGGCCCTGAGCTGCTCCGAGGCTCAGCAGGACCTCAACTTCTCGCCCGACGACCACGAGACCATCAAAGAAACTTACAGGATGCTCATTGCCATGAAAAGGAAGGGGAAGCACATCTTCAACAGCACGGCATTCCTCGAACGCTCGAGGAGGTACCTCCTCGGCGAGAAGCCCCGGTGGCGCTGCCTGGCGGGCATGCTTTACTTCTCCGTGAGCCCTGAGGGCTTCTTCTCTCTCTGCCACCGGTTCAAGGGCTACAAAGAAGAGCCCATGGAAATCGCTGCCGACAGCGACGAGGTCCTTGAGCTTTTCAAGTCGGAAGAGTACTTCAAGGCATGCCGGAAGACCATAGCCGCGTGCCCGGGGTGCCTGAGGCCCTGCTGGAGCGAGGTGTCCCTTGTCTTCACCGAGGCATCGAGCTTTTTGGAGGCCCTCGTAATGCAGGGAAGGGGCCGGGGAAGGGTGAATGGAACGGCGAAGGGCAGCCGCGGGGAGGTGGCCCATGGGTAAAGAGTTCACAACGGTCCTCACCACCTTCTACGGCGCTGAGAACGCGGGGATCCGCTATCTTTCGGCAGCCCTCAGAAAAGCGGGCCATAAGGTTTTCATCGTCTTCTTCCGCGAATGGCGCAACAACAACGTCACTTTTCCCCCCGAGAGCGAGTTCGACCTCTATCTCAAGCTTGTGAAGGACCTCGGGGCAGACCTCCTCGGCCTCTCCTTCATCTCCCCCATGTATTCCATCGCCAAGTCCCTCACCGAGAGGGTGAAGCGGGAGCTCGCCATCCCCGTCATATGGGGAGGCATCCATGCCACGTCGGCCCCCGAGAAATGCCTTGAGACGGCCGACATGATCTGCATCGGCGAGGGCGACGATGCCATCGTGGAGCTCGTGGAGAAGATGGAGAAGGGTGAGGATATCACCGCCATTGAGAACCTCTGGTTCCGGCGCGAGGGGCAGATCGTGAAAAATTCCATGAGGCCCCTTGTGGAGGACCTGGACAGGCTTCCCTATCCCGACATTGACGACGAGGGAAAATATCTTGTCGATGAGGGCAGGGTCACCTCCGGCGAGCCCACTCTCCGCGGCGCCGAGTACCGCATCTACGCCACGAGGGGATGCCCCTACAACTGCAGTTACTGCTATAACAGCATACTGAGGAGGATCTACAAGGGGAAGGGAAAATATTACCGCCACAAGAGCGTGCCATACCTCATCGGCGAGCTCCTCGAGGTAAAAAAGCGCTTCCCGCGCCTCAAGCGTGTCAAGCTTGACGATGACACGGCCTTTGCCCTCGACCATGTATGGATAGACGAGTTCTGCAAGGAGTACCGCGAGAAGATAGCCGTACCCCTCGAGTGCCTGCTGAATCCCCACCTTCTCAAGAGGGACATCCTGGAGAGCCTGAAATCGGCCGGGCTTGTAAAGATCCAGGTGGGCATCGAGAGCGGCTCCAAGAGGGAGACAAGGGAGATCTTCAACAGGACGCCCGGCAACGCGCAGATTCTCCGCTTCGGCGAGCTCAACAGGGAGCTTAAGATAGAGGTGGTGTACGACGCCATCATTGACAACCCCTTTGCCACCGAGGAGGACAAGCGAGAGATGCTGGAGTTCCTCCTTGTGATTCCGAGGCCTTACAAGCTCTACCTTTACTCCCTCAACTATTTCCCCGGCACCAAGCTCACCGAGGAGCTTCTCGCCAAGGGGATCATCAGGGAGGAGGATGTGGAAGGCTTTGCTACCAAGTCATGGCGCCAGTTCCGGGTGAGCATGGATTATCCCCGCCCGAAGGAGGAAGTTTTCTGGCTCTCCCTTTACCTTCTTGTCTCCAAGAATTTCATTCCCCGCTCCCTGATAAGGTGGCTCTCGCACTCCTCGTGGCTGAGGTCTCACCCGGGCCCCCTCTTCAGCTTCGCGAAGTTCTGCAACCTCATAAGGATGCTTGAGGTGGCCTGGGAGATGTTCACCCACGGAGAGCTCACCCTCTTCAAGATAAAGCAGTACGGAAGCTACCGCAAGATGATCTCCCAGTAGCATGATGAGGCCGGGGAAGCGCCTAACTCCTGATCTCCTCTTCACAGCCGGGGATGGGCCCCTCGACGGGAGGGTCCACGGTGACCCTCACCTTCTTGTGCTCCATGGCGATGGCCACGCGGGCCTCGCGGCCGCCTGCAAAGGTGCGGTATGCCGCATCCTCGATGAAGCCGGTGAGGACGGTCCCCAGTCCTCTCGCCCCTGTCTGCCGCTTGATGCTCTCCTTCACAATGAAGTCAAGCACGGACTCATCGACAGAGAGGGTGAGGCCTTCGCTGGTGAACTCTCTTTCAAAGCGGGAGAGGGTGCCGCTCTTCAGGATGTCCTTGAGAGTCTCCTCGCATAAGGGATCAAAGATGACAATCCTGGTGAAACGGCCCAGGAGCTCGGGGAGAAAGCCGTAGACCTGGAAATTCTCTATGTCTTCAACGTCCTCCTCGTCGTACTCAACGGCGATCTTCTCATGGAACTTCTTCTTGGGCGTCCAGCGGAACCCCATCTTCCCATCGCGGCCCCTGGTCTCCGCCAGAGCCTTGAAGCCGGAAAAGGCGCCACTTGCGACAAAAGAGAGGTTCCGGCATGAGAACTTCACCTTGGAGCCGTACTGGGAGAAACCGTAATCAAGGGGAACCATGATCTCGCCCCCCTCCAGCATTCTGAGAAGCTCCTTCTGTACGCCAAAGCCTGTCACGTCCTTCGAGGTGCCCTGGCCTTCGAAGCGCACGTTGCTCTGGGCCGACGCGAGCTTGTCGAACTCGTCAAGGCACACTATCCCTGCGCCGGCCCAGTAAATATTCCCCTTCGCCTCGTAGATGAGGCGCGTGAGGACTGTTTTCACGTCATCGCCCACATAGCCCGTCTCCGAGTAGTTGGTGATGTCAACGATAACGGTAGGCACCTTGATGACCTCCCTGAAAAGCTGCTCGATCAGGAAGGTCTTGCCTGAGCCTGTAGGGCCTATGAGGAGTGTATTCAGGTTTTCATAGGGAGGATTCTTTTCACCCTCCTCCAGAACCCGTCTCACCTTCTTGAGGTGGCGGTAAGCCATGAGGCAGAGTGATTTCCTTCCCTTCACCTGCCCCCGGTAACCCCGCTTCTCAAGGGCGACAAAGAGCTCCCGTGGTGAGTAAAGAGGGAGCCTTTTCGCCATGTTCCTTGCTGCCACGGCGAGCGATGCCAGTGTCGGCGTCTTCTCCGGCGGCTCCTCTTCGCTCTCCGGAACGCTCGTGATATCGACTTCCTTCATCGTACCTCCTTGTTCCCCATGCGCAACAACTCCCCCGCAACGGCCTCAAGATGCTCCCGGGACGTCGAGGCGCCGGCCGTAATACCTATCTCCTTCAAGCCCCGGAACCACTCCGCTCTCAGCTCGTCAGGCCCCTCGACAAGGTAAGCGGGCTTTCCCGCCCTCCGGGAGATGGCGACAAGCTTCGCCGTGTTGGAGCTCTCCCTTCCCCCGACGACGACCATGGCCTCGACATGCCGGGCAAGCTCACCGGTGCGGTGCTGCCGGCGCTCAGTCTCAAAGCAGATGGTGTTGTGTATCCTGCACTCAAGCATTTTCCCGAGAAGCTTCGGTACCAGGGCAAGAAAGTGCCCGTGCTCCATGGTGGTCTGCACCACCACCCCCGCCCTTCTCCATGGAGGAAGGCCCGCCACGTCGGCATCTGCGTGCACCACGCAACAGCGGCTGCCGCAATGGCCCATGATGGCCTCCACCTCGGGATGCTCCCGGTGGCCCACCACCACGACGGGGAAGCCTTCGGTCTTGAGCCTCTCGACGATGCGGTGGATTTTTTTCACAAGAGGGCACGTGGCATCCACAAGGGAAAAGCCCATTGCCCGGGCCTCCTCTCTCACTGCCGGGGCAATGCCATGAGACCTGACAAGGAGAAATCCCCTCGGCACCTCTGAGAGCCTGTCAAGCTGCACCACCCCCCGGGAGGCAAGGTCGTGGCTCACCACGCGGTTGTGGACAAGGGGACCCAGAGAATAGACGGGAAGGCTGCCGGCTCCATGGGCTCTCTCTATGGTCTCATGAGCGAGCCTGAGGGCCCTCCTCACGCCGAAGCAGAAACCGGAACCTTCCGATATGGTGATATTCATAGGCCTTACGGCGACGCCTGCGCTCCCTGAATGTCGGCGAGCATATACTGCTGCATCTTGTAGGAAAGCCACCGGGCCGCCGCCCTGTCAGAGAGCTTGAAGGAGATGAGCTCCCTGTCAGAGACAATCTGTATCCTTGGCCCCCTCATGCTGGGAGTGAGGCGGATTTCCTCTATCTTGTCCATCGATATATGCTTTCTCCTGAGGGGAATCCACCAGATGGTGACAAAGAACGCGGCGCCGTGGACACTGAGGAGCATGTTGGCGCGGTATCCCAGCACGGCAAGGATCAGAAGCAGCACAAGACCGGAAGCGATATAGTAGACTATGAAATCCCCCCTCTTGGCGCACTGCTGGTAGAACGAGAGGCTCCCCTCCTGGAGGGAGAGCATGGTGAAAAGAAAGACCATCGCCGTGCATACCACTATGTCCACCAGGATTCCCGTGGAGTCAATGCCCCATTTTACCACGAGAGACTTGTTCCTCTCCTTGATGGAGAGATTGGTTTTCTTCGGGGCCTCCACGGGATTCTTCATGAGAGAGGGGTATTTCATCACGCGGTCCCGGAAGGGGAGGTCAAGGTCGGCGGCAGCGAAGACGGTCTCCTTGCCGTCATCGTCCTTTTCGATGAAATCGCACTCCAGGATGCGGGCCACGCGCTCGCCCAGGGCCCGTGCCTCAAGGAGCTGGAGAGGGCGCCGCTCAATGGTGTATTCCAGTTTGCCGTCCACAAGGGAGGTCTCCCAGAATTCCATCGTCTTTCCCTTGCGCTCTTCCTCATCATACTTGAGCTTTACCCGGGGGGGATTTTTCCACGTTATGGTAAAAGACTTTTTGAAAAGGCCGTCAATGATCTTGATATGATCTTTCGCCACGAGGATCTCTTTTCTTGAGAAGATTATGAGGTAGAGGCCCACGAGCACAAAGATGCTCCCGATGAAGATGCTCGGCTCCCAGCTTGTGAACTGGAGCTGCCTGTACCAGAAAAGGAGCCAGTACGCGGGAGGAACGACAACAACTCCCACAAAGACAAAGAAGATGCCCATATCCTTATTGGCATCACTGGGGAGATAGATGGAAGTCTCGCCAGATTTCCTGTTTTTAATTCTCATTATCAGCTCCTCGTGGATCAACCGGGGGTTCTTAAGGCCTGTGTATTAACCGACTACCCCCACCGAGCGGACATCAGCAAAGGGAACTATCTCATTGTAAGAAATCACCGGAAGGTCGGGAAAAGAGTTCTCAAGAAGCCTCTTGATGAAGCGTCTCAGTCCAGGCGTCACCAGAAGCACGGGATCAAGGCCTATGCTCTGGGCCTTCTTGAGCTCATCTCCCAGGGAGGTGAGAAGCCTGTAACCGTTCTCAGGCTCGAGATCAAGCCATCTCACATGGGAAGCCTCCTTCACGGAGCCCCCTATCATCTTCTCCATCTCAGGCGAAAGAAGAAGCACCTCGAGGCCCCCCTCGCTGTTCTTGTACTTGTGGCAGAGATAGGGAGCAAAGGCGGCACGGACAAATTCGGTGATAACGTCGGGATCCCGGGTAATATGGAGATTTTCCTTGATAACCTCACAGATTTTCGACAAATCCCTTATGGATATGCCTTCCTTGAGAAGGTTCCGCAGCACAAAGCGCAGTGAAGGCACGGAAAAATACTCGGGGAAAAGATCCCTGAAGAGAAGGGGATTGTATTTCTTCATCCTCTCGAGGAGAGCATTCACCTCAATATAGCCCAGGAGCTGCCAGGACTGTCTCACAATGAGGGTGCGCAGCCTGTTTATGATCTGATGGACGTACTCATTGGGCTCCAGGGTGCCTTCCACGTTGCCCTCATAGACGGGGACATCCCTCAGGCGCAGACTGTAATGGAGTGCACCGAGCTTTGAGTTGTAATGGGCCCTTATCTCGGGAATCACAAGGCCTATCTCAAGGGCGATCCTCTGCCTGAAGGTGTCAAGGGGCTCCCTGAGGATCTCCACTTCTCCATAGAGGCCCTTGCCCAGTTCAAGGCTCACGAGCGACACCTCGAGAAAGGAGCTGTAACGCTCCACGAGCTCCTCAGTGCTTGTCGTGAGGATGCCGGGCCTCTTCCTGAGAGTCTTTACAAAACGGAGCAGATGAGGCGACGCCTTGGTCCGGTAAAGAAAGGCCATCGCCTGTGATACGGGCTTGAAAAGGCTCTCGGGAATCACCTCATCGGGGGTGAGCCCGGAATAATACTCTTCATCGAAGGACGTCATCTCAACGATGGGGACTTCCAGTTCCTGGGCGGACCAGATAATATCCTTCGCTGCAGCCTTCCTGCCCTTGAGCAGCACTACCGGTGTCTCACCGGGGGCATACCTGAGGGCACAGGCATACTCATCGCCGTTTACTATCACGATCTCGGCATCCCGCATCTTGAGAGAGAAGTGCTCTCGGGGGGCGCTCTTTGCCCGTGTCATAAAATCCTCCAGAGTGTTCTGTACAATTCTTTGCGGCTCCTGAAATTCCTTTCTCCCTGCCGCCTCTCACAGGGGAGACGAGATCCTATGAAGGATTTTTTCCCTGCGGTACAAAATACTTACCAATTCTCCCCATAGGCCTTCTAGAGAAAGGTAATCTCATGGCATCAAGGGCAAGGCTCCTCACTGTGCTTCTCTTTCTTATAGCCTTGCTGCCGTCCTGCGGTGGCCCCCCAAAAGAGAAAAAGGAGCTTATCATCTGGACGGACATGACCGAGACGGTGGCCCTGCGGAACGCCGCATCAAGGTTCACCGGGAAAACCGGCTTTCCCGTCAGGATCGTGCGCGTGCCCTTCGAGGAGCTGCAGCCCAAATTCCAGGTGGCGGCACCGGTGCGCCATGGCCCTGATCTCATCACGGGCCCCCACAACTGGATCGGCCCTTTTGCCACCGCGGGGCTCATCGCCCCCATCGAGATAGGCCCCGACGAGGAGAAGGGGTATCTGCCCGTAGCCCTCAGGGTCATGTCCTTCAAGGGCAGGCTCTACGGTCTCCCTCTCTCTCTTGAAACCCTTGGCCTCATCTACAACAAGAGGTTCATCAAGAGCCCTCCCCGGACTTTCCAGGAGCTCATCACCGTGGCGGACCACATCAACAAGGGCACCACCGGCGAGCTCCGCACGGTGGGGAACTTCTCTTCGATGCTGAATTTTGATGCCTTCACGGGAGAGAAGATGAGCGGCTTTCTCTACGAAATAGAAGACTTCTACTTTTCATGGTCCTTCATAGGCGGCTACGGCGCCTATATCTTCAAGGAGACCCCGGGGGGCCTCGATCCCCTTGATGTGGGCATATCCTGTCCCGAGGCCGTGGAGGCTACAAAGTTCATCCTCGATCTCAAGAAGAAATACCAGATTATCCCCCAGGGTGTCACCAAGGACATTGCCAACGCCCGGTTCCTCGAGAACAGGCTCGCCATGACCATCAACGGCCCCTGGGCTCTGGTGGACTTCCGCAAGAAAGTGGAATTCGGCTTTGCCCCCATCCCGCAGCTTGAGAACGGGAAAGCGCCGTCGCCCCTCGTGGGCGTCCAGGGCGTCATGCTCAACAGCAAGTCATTTCACAAGGATCTGGCCCTCCAGTTGATGAAAGAGATCACAAGCTCCGAGGGGCAGGTGGAGATCTACCTGGAAGGCGGCCGCATCCCTTCAAGGTTTGATGCCCAGAAGGACAGCCGGATCTCTGAAAAGGCCATTCTCAGAGGATCACCGGGGGAGCAGCCGGGAGGACCGGCGCTTGTCTTCTCCCTTGCCTCCGTGAAAAATGACGAGGTGAAGGGAATCATTGACGCCGCTGCCGTGGGGACACCCATGCCCAACATCCCTGAGTTCACCGCCGTGTGGCAGCCCATGAAGGAAGCGCTGCAGCTCATCGTGATGGAGAAGATACCCCCCGAAGAGGCGCTCACCCAGGCGAAAAATCGCATCGAGCAGGATATCAGGAGGATGATGAGGTAGGCCATGAAAGAAAAATTCTCCCCTTATCCCTACATACTCCCGGCCATCGTGTTCGTGACCCTTATCGTGCTGTTCCCCTGCCTCTACAGCTTTTACCTGGCATTCACCAATTACAGCCTCTATCACTTTACCTCCTTCTCATTCATAGGGCTCGATAATTTCAAGGAGATACTGCTCTCCGCTGAGCTTTCCACCTTTCTCTCCGTCCTCTGGTGGACCTTTATCTGGGCCTCCGTGGGGGTCCTCTCGCAGGTCGTCGTGGGCCTTGCCTTCGCGCTGGTCCTCAACAAGCCGCACCTCTGGGGGAAAAACCTCTACCGCACCCTCCTCATCATCCCCTGGGCCGTGCCAAGCTTCATCACGGTCCTCATGTGGACGGGGCTCCTGAACACCGATTTTGGCCTCATCAACAAGTCCATCACGGGAACACCGATTTTGTGCTCCTTCATCAACTTCATGATTAATGGGGTGAACCACCTCATTGAGGCGCTCAATTACCTGCTGGGAATAGGGCACCTCCACCTGGAGACGTTCAAGATGGACAGCCGGGGCTTCGTTCCCTGGCTCACCGAGGGGCCCTGGGCAAAAATATCGGTCCTCATGGTAAACCTCTGGCTTGGCTTCCCCTATATGATGTCCATAAGCCTGGGAGCCCTCCAGGGCATCCCTGCAGAGCTCTACGAGGCATCGTCTCTTGACGGTGCTTCAAAAGTGCAGCAGTTCAGAAGAATCACCCTCCCCATGCTCCGCTCGTCCATGCTGCCCGTCATCATCACAAGCTTTGCCTTCAATTTCAACAATTTCGTCGGCATCTACCTGCTCACGGCGGGAGGGCCGGCAGTGGCCGGGAGCCGCGCAGGCGCCACGGACATCCTGGTGAGCTATACGTACAAGCTTGCCTTCAACCTCTCGCAGTACGGCCTGGCCTGTGCTTATGCCGTCCTGATATTCCTCCTCATAGGGAGCATCAGCATGGTGAATTTCAAGCTCACGGGGGCCTTTAAGGAATGAAGAAAGGAGGCACCTTCCATGAAAGCGCTCAGGAAAATTTTTGATATCTTTGATACTGTCAAGACTCACGGGATCCTGGTCATTCTCACGGTGCTGGTGCTCACGCCGGTCTTCTGGATCGTGAACACATCGCTCCAGGAGGGTGGCAACCTCTTCTCGGGGCAGCAGCTCAACCTCATGGGCCTCACAGTGAGCAACTACCGGAAGCTCATCGAACACTCCGACTTCTTCCTCTGGATAAAGAACAGCTTCATTGTCTGCGCATCGAGCACGCTCTTCTCCCTCATCTTTACCTGCACGGCAGGCTATGCCTTCTCGCGCTTCACCTTCCCCGGGAAAAAGAAAGGCCTCATGTTCATGATCATCATCCAGATGTTCCCGGCCATGATGGCCATGGTGGCCCTCTACAACCTGCTGGACGTCTTTGACAAGTTCACCGGGGGCATAGTGGGCTTCAATCTGCTCGGGCTTGTCCTTATTTACACGGGGGGGAACATTCCCTTCAACTCGTGGCTCATCAAGGGCTACCTGGACAGCATCCCCAGGGAGCTCGAGGAATCCGCCTACATCGACGGCGCCTCGAAATGGCAGACCTTCACCATGATAGTGCTCCCCCTCATGGGCCCCATCATGGCCGTCATAGGCATCTTCAGCTTCATAGGGGCCTACAATGACTTTCTCATCCCCTCCATCGTGCTCCAGGACTCCTCGCAGTACACCCTTGCAGTGGGGCTGCGGGGATTCATAAGCGGGAAATTCAGCACGGAGTGGGCGCAGTTCGCGGCAGCCTCCGTGCTGGGGGCCCTCCCGATCCTGATCGTGTTTCTGGCCCTCCAGCGTTTCCTTGTCGAGGGCCTTACGAAGGGGGCTCTGAAAGGATAGGGCAGGGGCCACTCCGGGGTAGAGATTTGAGGTGAAAAGAGAAATATAGGAATAAAAACGCCCAAGCAAGAATATCACCAGGAGGACCCCATGAGGTTCTCAGGTACATGTAATGTATATAATGTATATGATCATCCTCCCTCCCACGGAGTGATCTTGAAAGGCCTGATTGAAAAGGAGCGAAAAAATGAAGAAATGTAGTTTCTCTCTCGTGCTGGTGCTCTTTATTGCGTGCCTGCTGGCGGGACCTGCCCTGGCGCAGGAGACGCCTGACATGAAGGATGCCATGAAGTGCTTCTATGAAAAGGATTTTGCCAAGGCCAAGGAGCTTTTCAGGAAGGTAATCTCCCAGGATCCGCAGAACAGCCTTGCCCTTCTCTATCTTCTGGACTGCTACGCCCAGGACAGGAACCTCCAGCCCATCCTGAACGAGCTTGAAGAGCAGGCCCTGGCGAACAAGAACTCAGCGCCCCTCATGTGCCATCTGGGCATGGGGTACTTTGCCTCAGCCCTCCTCAAGAAGGGTGAAAATTTCGATGATGCCCTCACGCAGTTCCAGGAAGCCCTCAAGGTTGATGAAAACATTTCCATGGGCTACCTGGGCATGGGTATTGTGTATTACAAGAAAAGGATGATCCCCCGGTCAAGAAGCTATTTCATGAAGGCATCAAAGCTCAACGCCAATGACGTAGTGGCCCTGGAGCGCCTGGGGGAGATATTCCTCCTCGACGACAAGAATTACAGCACCGCCCAGACCCTTTTTGAGAACATCATCCAGCTTTACCCCAGCTATCCCGACGGGTATTTCTACTATGCCTCGGCCTCGAAAGCGCTGGGCGAGTTCGACAAGGCCATCGAGAACTATGAGAAGGCGGGAGCACTCGATCCGCTGGGCCTCACCAAGGGCTATTACGCCGCCGAGAGAATCGGCGACATCTATTACCATGGCCTGAAAAATTACCCCAAAGCGGTGGAGTATTATGAAAAGGCCCTGAGAGTGGGGCCTGAGAACTCCTATGCGAAGACCATGCTCACCAAGGCCAAGGCCCCTCCGAAAGACGAGGAGCCTCCCAAGAAGGACGATAAAACCAAGCTCGATGATCTCAAGGAGAAGATAAAGCCCAAGAAGGAAGACAAGAAGGTGGAATCCCAGATAAAGCTCTGAACGCGAACGCAGGAACCTGCTCCCAATTAAAAAAGACGGGTCTCGAAAGACCCGCCCTTTTTCTTATGCTTTGAGGCTACCTTTTAGAACCTGAACTCCAGTCCGCCTACCGCTCCGCTGTAGCGAAGAGTTCCGTTCGAGTACTCATGTGTCTCGCCTTCATATCCAACCAGGATTCCAATATTTTCCCTGAGCTTGAATTTCAATCCGGCTTTGTACACATAATCCTTGAACGTGTAACTTGCTCCCGCTACCGCATTGGGGACGCTGTTCGCGTTCATTGACGGGTAGTAGGCGCCGAGGACGTAAAGCCCCACGCCTTCGAAATATCCGTCATAGCCGATGCCTACGCCGACTCCATTCCCGTTCTCCCAGGTGCGCCCCTGGTTGAGAGGTGAGCCTGAGCTGTTCAGAGCATGCCATTTGTAGCCGAGGGTGAAGAAGAAGTCGTTCTCGGCCGGTGTAGGACTACTCGTGTTGTAGGAATTTGAGAGGCTTGCAAGGTTCATGGGCAGCTTCACATAGGCATCTATGTTGGAATAATCCACGTTGCTGTTCGACCTTCCGAGGAAGGTTCCGCCGCCTCCGCTGGCTCCCTGATACCCTACACCAATCTTCATCCCGCGATACACCCGTGCCTCAACACCCGCCTTGAAACAGGCAAGATCGGCACTGATGCCGTTGTCGCCAGCAAGGTTCATGGGAGAGTACTTGAGCTCGATCTTCAGGTTGTCGTTCTGGTACTCCTGAGCCATCAGAGGCTGGAACATCAGCATCATCAAAGCAAGCGCGAAAACCCCGATAAAAATTTTTTTCAACATTTTCCACTCCTTTCCTAATAAATTTTTGAGTCTTTTGAGTCTGCTTGCCGTCACTCAAATTGGATGAATATTCAACGATATGAAAAAATATCCTTCATGGGGAAAAAAAACCTATCCCCCCATCTCCCTCCTTCCTTCCATGGCCCGGGCAAGGGTGACCTCGTCGGCATATTCAAGGTTCCCTCCTGCGGGGATTCCGTAGGCAATCCGCGTGACTTTCACGCCAGTTGAGCCCAGGACCTTCATGATATAGAGAGCCGTCGCTTCGCCGTTAATGGTGGGGCTCGTGGCGATTATCACTTCCCGGCATGGATCAGACTTTACCCGCTCCACCAGGGAAGCGATGGTGAGATCGTCGGGGCCTATGCCGTCAACGGGGGATATGAGTCCCCCGAGGACATGATAGACGCCGCGGTATTCACCGGAGCGCTCAAGGGCCGCAAGGTCCCTGAAATCAGCAACGACGCAGAGGATCTGATGATCCCTCTTTTCATTGCGGCAGATCCTGCAGAGGTCGCCCTCGGAAAGGTTGAAGCACCGGGAGCACTGCCCTATCGTCTCCTTCACCTCGGCCATGGCGGCACAGAGCTGCTCCACCTCTTCACGGGGCTGCCTTATGATAAAAAATGCCAGCCTCTGGGCCGTTTTGGGCCCCACGGTCGGCATCTTCATAAACTCCCTGATAAGGCGCTCAACAGGTCTCTCAAAGACGTCCATTCATTCCCCTTCAGAAAAGACCTGGAATGTTGAGCCCGCCGGTGAGAGAACTCATCATCTCGGCCCCCAGGGCCTGGCTCTTTGAGAGGGCGTCTTTCATGGCCACCATCACGAGATCCTCAAGCACGTCGGCCTCCTCGGGATTGACCACCGAAGGATCGATTTTCACCGAGAGCACTTCCTGCTTGCCGTTCATCTCGATCTTCACCACACCGCCGCCGGAGGTGCCCTCGATGACCTTGGCGGCAAGCTCTTCCTGGAGCTTTTCCTGGACCTTCCCCAGGTTCCCGAGGCCCCCGAGATTTCCCATCTTTTTCTGCATCTGCCGCATCATCTGTCGTTGCATCGCCACACCCCTTCGCTATTTTCGGCCTTCCGTCACCGATTCCAGGATCAGGTTGATATTATCCACCAGCTCATTGAGATTGAAAGGCTTGGTCATATACGAGGCAATGCCCTCCTGGTAACCTTTCAGCACATCAATATCCTGGCTTTTCGCCGTGAGCATGATCACGGGGATCGTCTTTCTCTCAGGGTCATTCTTGATATGGCCAAGGACCTCGAATCCGTCCATCTCGGGCATCATTATATCCAGCACGATCAGATCGGGACGGGATTCGTGCAGGATCTCCAGGGCTTTTTTCCCGCTGTTTGCCGTGATGACTCTGAAACCTTCCATCTTCAGATAGATCTCCAGGGAGCGGAGGATATGTTCATCATCATCGACAAGAAGAACCAGCTCCTTATTGTTCCCGGCATCATCCATGGGTGCACCCTCCTTGCAAATAGTGTTAGATGATACGCCCCCCAAAAACGTCCATCACGTCTTTCACAAATTTCCTGTGCTCTTCGGCGTAATCGTCATTGAAGAGCTCGCCCTGGCCGTCCTCTCCCTCGATGCCCCCCGCCTCGACAGAGATGGGGCGGTGCAGGAACTTCGAGATGATGCTCCCAATCAGGGCCCTGTGAGTCTCCACCTGCTCCTTGTGGAAGTTAAAACCCTTCTTGACCCCTATGATCACCCTGTCCCCCTCGGCGAGCCTCGGCTTCGTGTCAACGAGGACGGCGTAAAGGGGCATCTTCTCGTTCTTCACGGCCTGCAGGATCCGGGGCCAATGCTCCCACAGCCCGCCGCCGTGACCCTCATGGGAATCCTTCTTCTCCTCGGGAGGGGGCGGCGCTTCCTTCGGCGCCTCAGCCGCCGGGGAGACCTCCTGTTTCACCTCCGGGGGAGAAGCTTTTTCTTTCAGTTCACCTTTTTCGTCAAAAATCCTCTTCTCCAGGGAATCAAGCCTCTGCTTGAGAGCGCTCAGGGAGGGATCAAGCCTTTTCGTGGACATTTTTATAAGGGCAACCTCGAGCAGAACGCGCTCACAGGTGGCATCTTTCATCTCCACCATGAGATCAGAGAGAATCTTGATGATACGCAGGATGTCACCGGGCTCGTAGATACCGGCGTTTTTCTGCAGCCTCTCATAGCCGTCCTCGGCAATCTCGAGGATAAGGGGGGCCTCCTTGCTCACCTTCACGATAAGAAGCCTGCGGTAATGCTCTATGAGCTCATGGACAAACTGCAGCATGTCCTTGCCGTCTCTTACAAGCTTGTCTAAAAGCTGCAGCACCGCCGACACCTTAGCCTCGCCGATAAGCTGGCTGAAGGTGAAGAGGAGCGATTCCTCGGTGAGACCCAGAAGTGACGCCACCTGCGCCGTCGTCACCTCCCCCTCGGAAAAAGAGAAGCTCTGCTCAAGGACCACGAGGGCATCGCGGAGCGCGCCATCTGAAGCCTGAGCAATGATACCGAGGGCCCCCTCCTCTATGGCATAGCCCTCTTCCTGGCACACCATGCGGAGCCTCCTCATGATGTCCTGCTGCGAGATCCTCCTGAAATCGAAGCGCTGGCACCGCGAGAGGATCGTGGGAAGGAGCTCGTGGGGATGGGTCGTGGCAAGAATGAATATCACATGAGAGGGCGGCTCTTCAAGGGTCTTGAGAAGGGCGTTGAAGGAATGGTTGGAGAGCTTGTGGACCTCGTCGATGAGATATATCTTGAACTTCCCCTCAATGGGGGCAAAATTCACCTTGTCAATGATATGCTCCCGGACCATCTCCACCGAGGTATGGGAGGCAGCGTCAATCTCCATCACGTCCAGGGAGTTCCCCTCGGTAATCTTCAGACAGTTTGCGCAGCGGTTGCAGGGCTCATCGGAGGGGCCCTCAAGGCAGTTGAGGGCCTTGGCGAAGATCCTGGCGACGCTTGTCTTGCCCGTTCCCTTGGGACCGCAGAAAAGATAGGCATGGGCGAGAAGCTTCTTGTTCCTCACCACGTTCTGGAGAGTCTTTACCACATGCTCCTGGCCGATGACCTCTGAGAACCTCTGAGAGCGCCATCTCCTGTAAAGAGCCATATGTTCTTCCGCCACGCCATGCCTCCCGCAGTACGGCCTTATAAAAGACTGGACTCAAGGGGCGCGCTGTGCGACCTTATGGCCGGCATATCGGCCATAAGATGTTCCATGAGCCTGTTCATTTCCGTGTCAGAGCCATAATGTATCACAATGGTGCCTTTTCCGCCTTTTCCCCCGCGGACCGTGACCTTCGTTCCCAGGTACGATCCGAGAGCCTCCTCCATCTCCTTCCATTCACCCCCTGAGGGCGCAGGGAGGGCCGTCTTCCCCTCCAGAATCCTTCTTGTGAGCTCCTCGGTCTCGCGGACCGAGAGGCGGCTCTCCAGGACCTTGAGGGCCACCTTTTTCTGGAGGGCGGGATCTTCGAGGGAGAGAAGAGCCTTGCCATGTCCCGCAGTGAGCCCGCCCGAGGCCAGAGCCTCCTGGATCTCATCGGGAAGCCTGAGAAGCCTCAGGGCATTGGTGATGGTGGGCCTGCTTCTGCCCACCCTCTGGGAGAGCTGCTCCTGGCTGTAGTGGTACTCTTCCATAAGCGCATGGTATGCCTGGGCTTCTTCAATGGGGTTGAGGTCCTCGCGGTGAAGGTTCTCGATGAGAGCCATCTCCAGGAGCCCCGAGTCATCAAGCTCCTTGACAATGACGGGGATTGCCTTGATGCCGGCCTGGCGCGCCGCCCTCACCCTGCGCTCCCCTATCACGAGCTGGTAGCGCCCCTCCCTCTTCACGACGACGGGGGGCTGAATGACTCCATGGTGGGCCATGGAAAGGCTGAGCTCCCTGAGCTTCTGCTCGTCAAAGGAATGCCGGGGCTGAAATGGATTCCCGGTGATCTCCTCGAGAGCCACCAGCACGAGGGTATGGTCCGGCCCGCGGGCGCCTGCCTGGAGATTATTTCCGCTGTCCTGTACCGCCACTCTCAGCAGACTCCTCTTCAGGTACTTTTCCTGAGACCACAGGCCCCAGGAATGCATCATTGAAAATTACACATGGTGGGGAGAATTCCTCTTTTTGGAAGGCTTTCCAGGCACCCTTCCGGGAGGAGAGCCGCATTTTTTCACCACAAGGATGGAGCGCGCCCCTGTACCGGGAAGACTATAGCTGTGGAGCTTTTCCACTTCTCCCCTGTAGATGAGAAGAGTTTCCCCGGCGTCCCTCAGCTCTCTTGAGAGGGCGGGGCCTTTCCACGCCAAAAGCCTTCCCCCCTCCCTCAGCAGAGGGAAGGCAAGGGAGATAAGCAGAGAAAGGGGAGCGCAGGCCCTTGAGAAGACCACCTCATAGAGATCTTCAGCGGTCGAGGCGTGAAGGGACCCGGCGCGCTCCTCCACGACCCTTACATGGTCGAGCGACAGGAGCCTTGTGAGCTTCACAAGGAAATCGGCCTTCTTGTTGCTCGATTCTATAAGAGTAATCCTCATATCGCGCCTCACCACGGCAAGAGGTATGCCGGGAAAACCTCCGCCCGTGCCCAGATCGGCACCCTCATGGCATGGAAGTGTGGCAAGAAGGGGTGCCGAGGCAAGGGAATCCAGGAACATATGGACCAGAATATCATGAAGGCTGCGAAAAGAGGTGATATTGATTATGCGGTTCCAGAACATCACCTCGTCGCAGAAGCGCAGAAGCACGTCCGCCTCGCCTCGGGAGAGTTCAAGGTCAAGGCCCCTGGCGCCCTCTCGGAGAAACCTCACTGGATCGCCGTCAAAACTTGAAGCCATGGCTCACTTCCCTACGCAGAACTGGCTGAAAAGCATATCGAGAACCTCTTCGTCAAAGTGCTCACCCAGGAGCTCACCCAGGAAGTGAAGAGCTCTTGAAAGGTCGATGGCCAGGAGATCGTGGGGAAATCCCCCTTCCTGGGTCCTCAGGGCCTCATCCAGAGCCTTTGTTATCTTCAGGAGGCTCTCTCTCTGCCGTATCCCTGCCATGACGCAGCCTTCAAGGGGAGCATGGCATGCAATCCTCCCATGGAGGCATTTCTTCAACTCCTCCATTCCCTCGCCGCTCTGGGCCGAAACCACCACTGCAGGGCATTGGCCCTCCATGGCCCTTATCTGCTCCCGGGACACCCTCCGGGGCAGATCGGATTTGCTCAGCACCACAAGGTACTCCGTGCCCCTGTTCCTCACCATCTCGTAAATCTCGCGGTCCTCCCTGTCGGCCTCGCAGGAAGAGTCCACGACCAGAAGCACGAAGTCGGCTTTCTCCAGGGCCTCCTCGCTTTTCTCCACGCCTTTCCGCTCGATGAAATTATCGGTCCTCCTGATGCCTGCCGTATCAGAGAGCACAAGGGGAATGCCCGATACGAGGCAGCTCTCCTCAAGGGAGTCCCTCGTCGTGCCGGGGAACTCGGTGACGATGGCGCGCATCTCGCCGAGGAGCACGTTGAAAAGCGATGATTTTCCCACGTTAGGCTTTCCCAGGATGGCTACGCGGACGCCGTCGCGGTAAATCTTCCCCGCCTTTGAGAGCTCCACCATGGCCACGGCCTCGTCATGGAGCGCCCCGAGCCTTTTTGTGAGCTCTCCGCGGGAAAGGGAGGGAATGGCTTCATCGGGAAAATCCATGGGCCCTTCCACCAGGGCAAGCACCTCAATGAGCCGTTGCCTGAACAGTGAAAGCTCCCGCGACACCTTCCCTGAAAGCTGTGAAAAAGCCAGTTCCATGGCTTTATCGGACCGCGCGCGTATCATGTCCAGCACGGCCTCGGCCTGGATCATATCAATACGCCCGTTCAGAAAAGCTCTTCTGGTAAATTCACCAGGCATGGCCATCCGGGCTCCAAGAGAGAGAAGCACCTCCAGGATCCTGGAAAGGGGTGCCATGCCCCCGTGGCACTGGATCTCCACCACATCCTCCCTTGTATAGGAATGAGGGGCTTTCATCACCATGAGGAGGACCTCATCGATCATGCCTCCATGGCCGGGATCGCGGACATATCCGTAGTGAATGGAATATTTTCTGAATCCCGGCGGTCCCGAAGGCACGAAAATGCGGGAAGCGAGGACCAGGGACTCTCTTCCGCTGATCCTCACAATGCCAATGCCTCCCTCCCCCTGGGGGGTGGCAATGGCGGTAATGGTGTCATCGCGGGAGCAGGAGATCATGGCACTCACCCGATATGGTCAGAATTCGAGGCGCCCCGTAAAAAATCCCGGGATCACGGGATCCCGGGACATAGAAACGCAGAGTATCCATGGCGCCTTTCAGGACGCCGTCTTCTTGGGACTTATGACCACTTTTCTCAGAGGCTCCTCGCCCTGTGAAAAAGTGCTCACATGAGGATTGTCCTGCAAGGCAAGGTGGATTAACCTTCTCTCATTGGCCATCATCGGCTCGAGCACTACATTTTTCCTTTCCTGACGAGCTTTTTCAGCAAGACGCCTCGCAAGGTCCTGGAGGCTTTTCTCCCTCCTGGAGCGGTATCCCTCGACATCAAGGACGATTTTCATTTTTTCCTTGCTGTCACGGTTCACAATAAGGTTCACAATAAACTGGAGGGCTTCAAGGGTCTGGCCGCGCCTCCCTATGAGAAGCCCCAGGTCGCCTCCCACGACATTGAAATGAAGCTGGCCTTCAACGGATTCCTTCTCGATCTCCCCGGTAAGATCCAGAATCTTCAGTACCGTGGAAATGACTTCTTCCGCTTTATCCTCGGCCTCTTCCTTGAACTTCACCCTCACGCGCGCAAATTTGGTTCCCCAGCCGAGGACTCCCTTGGAGCCTTCGTCAATGACCTCCACTTCGATGCGCTTGTCGTCGGCTGATGCGCCAAGCTTTTCAAGAGCGGCCTTCTTTGCCTCCTCGACTGTTCTTCCGTATTCTTCGACTACTTTCATGTAGTGCCCCCCTTATATCTTCAGAGTGTTTGCTTACAAGGCGGCTCCCTTTTCCACGGCAGGCGCAGGCTTAGAAGACTTCATGATCATGGCCTGCTGGAAGACGCTCAGGAGATTGAACATGAGCCAGTAAAGGATAAGTGCGCAGGGAAACTTCCACTGCCACATCATGTAAGTGAAAAAGATGGGCATGAAGATGCTCATGCCCATCTGGGCTTTCGCTGTTGCGGGGTCGGAGGTGCTCGTTTTCTGGGTGAGATACATGCTGAACCCGTAGAGGATAAGAAGGGGCATGTCATGGCCCGCAAGGCTCTTTGCAAACACCGCGGGATACTTGTAGGAGAGAGGGCTTCCGATCCAGAGGAAATAAGCCCTCGCAAAGACTTCATTGTAGCCTGAGATGGTCTGCCAGATTCCCCACAGGATGGGCATCTGGATCAGGAGCGGAATGCAGCCCCCCAGGGGGTTCACCTTGTGCTTCTTGTAAAGAAGCATCATCTCGGCGTTCATCTTCTGGGGATCGTCCTTGAACTTCTCCTGCAGCTTCTTTATCTCAGGCTGAATGGCCTGCATGTCCTTCATGGCCTTGTACTGCTGGTTGGTGGGAATATAAAGGGCGACCTTTATCAGACCCGAAAGGATCACGATGGACCACCCGTAATTTCCCGTGAGCTCATAGAGGAAATCTATGACCTGCATCAAAAACTGCTGGATATACTGCAATGCAATCCTCCCCGGCCCGGCCTGCTATTTCACCGGATCGTAGCCCCCTTTGTGAAAGGGGTGGCATTTCAATATTCTCTTCACTCCCATGGAGGTACCTTTCCAGAATCCATAGGCCGCTACTGCCTCCAGGGTATACTGGGAGCAGCTCGGCGTAAAGCGGCACACGGGAGGAAAGGGTTTCCTGAGGAACTGGTAGAGCCTTATCATAAGGATTACGAGTTCTCTCACTCCGTCACCTCTCCTGCCTTTCATTCAAGATCCCCGCTCTGGCACAGACCTCAAGAAAGCCTTCCTGCAGAAGGTGAAAGGCCGCGTTGCTGCTCGGTGCTCTTGCGACAAGCACAAAGTCCCATCCAGGGCTTATCCTGTTTATGTTGAGCCTTACAATCTCTCTGAGCTTCCGTTTTATCCTGTTTCTTGCCACTGAAGATCCTATTTTCTTGCCTACGCAGATGCCGAAGCGGATAGACGGCCCGGCACTGGAAATATAGAGCACAAGCAGGCGATGGGACACGCTTCTCCCCTCTGTGATTATCCGGGAGAACTCCCACGTGTGCTTGAGAGTTGAGGCTTCGTGCATCTACGCGGAAAGGCGCTTCCTTCCCTTCTGCATCCTTCTCTTCAATACATTCCTGCCGCTTTTTGTCGCGCTTCTCTTCAGAAATCCATGCTCTTTCTTTCTTATGCGCTTCTTGGGCTGATATGTTCTTTTCATCGGATCGTTTCCTCTTCGCCAGTATTTTCACATAAAAGACCGCACTATCGGATGGGTGATATTATACCTTGCCCCATGGTGAATGTCAAGTTCAGAAAGCCTGTCATGGCATGCCTTTCATGCTTTCGGCCCCCCGGAGCGCCGGGAGGCACCCCCGGAGTCCCATGTGGGGAAAACATTTTCCACCATATTTTTTTTCTTGAGTCTCTATGACGATGGCAGGCTTATCGGAAAAAGTTATCCACAGGGAGACCTGCGATTCTGTGGATATGTGGAAAACTCATGAAGAGGAGATTTTTAAAAGACTTCGAAGAGCATGATGAAAGAGAAAAAGACCGTTTTTCCCCATACCAACCAGACTATCCCTTATAAGGAGATCCCGACAATGAACGAGTCTGTTAAATCACCTGACATTGAGCTGCTCTGGAAAGAGTGCCTGAAGATTCTTGAGAATTCCGTCGAAAAGCCCACCTTCGAAATGTGCCTCAAGGACGTAAAGCCCCTTTCGCTGGAAAAGAACACCTTTACCATTGGAGTAACGCCCTTCGCAAAAAACCTCCTCAAAAGGAAAAGCGAGTGCAAGAAGCTCATCACCGACACCCTTTCCGGCCTCAGCGGCGAACGGTACACCCTCAGCATCACCGCCATGGAACCCCAGGGAAACGGGTCAACGAAGGAAGAGCCCCATGGACTTCTCCAGGCGCCCCAGGCGTCCCCTTCCAGAGAGCTCCAGCAACCGGCGCCGCAGGCATTCTTTCTGAACCCACGCTATACCTTTGATACCTTTGTCGTGGGAAACAGCAACAACTTTGCCTGGTCGGCCTGCCGCGCCGTCTCGGACTCACCCGGATCGTCATACAATCCCCTTTTCATTTACGGAGGCGTGGGCCTTGGCAAAACCCACCTTCTCCAGGCAATCGGCAATGAGATAATGGGCACCAGGAACACCCTCAACGTGTTTTACATCTCGACGGAAAAATTCGCCTCAGAGCTTATCCGGTGCCTTGAAGAGCGCAAGATGGTGCAGTTCAAGGACAAGTACCGGAACGTGGACGTGCTCCTCATCGACGACATCCAGTTCCTGATAGGCAAGGAGAGGACCCAGGACGAGTTTTTCCACACCTTCAACGCCCTCCATGATGAAAGAAAGCAGATAGTGCTCACAAGTGACAGGCCTCCCAAGGAGATACCCACCCTCTCCGACAGGCTCAGATCCCGCTTTGAATGGGGCCTCATCGCCGACATCCAGTCGCCTGACATAGAGACAAGGGAGGCCATCCTCAGGAGAAAAGCTGATTCTGAAAAGATAAAGGTGCCCCTCGAGGTTATCGCCTTTATCGCGGAGAAAATCACGTCAAACATCAGGGAGCTCGAGGGAGCCCTTATCCGCGTCGTGGCTTACGCTTCGTTTCACAAGAAGAACATTGATCTCCAGATAGCCCAGGACGCTCTCAAGAGCATCCTGCCTGACACTCAGGACAGGTTTCTCACCCCTGAGATAATCCAGAAGAAGGTTGCCGAATACTTCGGCATAAAGGCTACTGACATCATCAGCATAAGGAGGGACCAGAGATTTGCCTATCCCCGCCATATCGCCATGTATCTCACCAAGGAGCTTACCAACCTCTCCTACCCTGATACGGCAAAAGCCTTTGGAAAAAAAGACCACTCCACGGTCATTCATGCCTACAACAAGGTGACAGGACTCCTCGACGATCCTTCCACAAAAAACAATATTGAAAATATTAAAAACCAGTTAAAAGATCGCTCGTAACCTGTGGATAAAAGGGAAAAGAAGAGAACAAAGGAAGGCCATGAGGAAAGAGGGAACACATGTTCGTAGGTTTTCACAAGACTTCCCACAGCACATGCTGCGCCAAAACCCCTGCGGCTGCGGCCTTGTGCGCCTTTTCCACAGAATCCACAGCTCTTACTACTACTACTACATGGCATGTACTTGTATTGCATGGATTTATAGAGGCTGGTGACAAAGACTTTCACCTCCCCACTACCAGAAAAGGAGATCACTAGAATGAGAGCTACCATCCACAAAAAGGATCTTGAAAACGCCATATCCATTGCCTCCAACGCAATAAGCCAGAAGAGCCCCCTTCCCATCCTCTCGCATTTTCTCATCAATGCCGAGACAGGAAGGCTTAAGGTATCAGCGACGGATCTGGAGCTGGGAATTGAGTGCGTCACAGACGCCCAGGTGATTGAAGAGGGCTCCTTTACTACTCCTGCCGACAAGTTCAAGGATATAGTGAAGCTGCTTCCCGATGAGGATCTCTCCCTTCAGAAGGATGGAGAGGAGCTCGAGGTGAAATGCAGCTCCTCTAATTACCGGTTCATGACGCTCCCGCCCGATGAATTTCCCCTCATCCCGAGGTTTGACGAGAAGCCTGACATCGTGATATCGCAGAGGAATCTCAAGGAGACTATAAGGAGCGTCATATTCGCGACAGCTTCAAAGGAGGAGACGAGGGCGGTCCTTACAGGCGTGCTGGTGATAGTGAAAGGCAACACCGCCGACTTCATTGCCACTGACGGCAGACGGCTCGCCATGATGAAGGAAGATATTGAGAGGGATTCACCAAAAGAGCTGAAATTTGTTATTCCAGGCCATACCCTCTCCGAAATATCGAAGTTTCTCAAGGATACCGACGACAAGGTCCGGATAGGAGTGAAAAGCGGGCAGGTCTTCTTTGACACGGGAAGCGTCTTTATCCTCTCGAGGATTCTTGAAGGGAAGTTTCCCCAGTTTGAACAGGTGATTCCCGAGCGTTCAAGCAAAAAAATCACCATATCGAGGCAGAAGTTTCTCTCCGCGATGAGACGTACTCTCATCATGGCCCAGGAAAAAAACAACCCTTTTCTTGTGAAGACTTTTATCAAGAGTGACAGGCTTATTCTGAAGGCCAATACACCTGACGTGGGCAGTGCCTATGAGGAGGTCCCCTGCTCACTTGAGGGTGACGAGGTGGAGATTGCCTTCAATGGACAGTATTTTCTTGATGTGCTTGCCACTCTTCAGGATGAGACGGTGATATTTGAGGTGAGCAATAACGAGAGCCCCGGCGTGATAAAGCCAAAGGGGAAGGACAAGTACCTCTATGTCGTAATGCCGGTGAGGATAAAAGAAGAGGCTGCGGTGGAATGACGGTTCAGCCGGACATATTGCAAAGAGAAGGGAAATGTGATAAAATATCAAAAACAGTTCTCTTTGTGTGATGGAGAGATGGCCGAGTGGCTGAAGGCGAGCGCCTGCTAAGCGTTTGTAGGGGTTTTTAAGCCCTTACCCTGGGTTCGAATCCCAGTCTCTCCGCTTGCCGATACCAAGTTATAGGGCAGGGGAGAACCGTCCTATAACTTTTTCTTTCATCATCTGCGGGAGCGCAGATGATGAAAAAGGCTTATGCGCCCGTAGCTTAACTGGATAGAGCAACAGACTACGGATCTGTAGGTTGGAGGTTCGAATCCTCTCGGGCGCGCTCCCTGCGCTCGTAGCTCAACTGGATAGAGCGTCGGCCTCCGGAGCCGAAGGTTGGAGGTTCGAGCCCTCTCGAGCGCGCCTTGGAAAAATGTTGAACGGCATGGAAAGCGTTGACAGTCTGTATATGAGAGAGGCCCTCTGCGAGGCTCGGGCAGCCTTCGATATAGGTGAAATCCCCGTGGGGGCCCTCATAGTGAAGGGGGGGCAAGTGCTCAGCAGGGCTCACAACACAAGGGAGACCTGCCGTGATCCCCTCGGCCATGCAGAGATGACGGCGATAAAAAGGGCCGCCGAGGTGATTGGGGACTGGCGTCTTGAGGGGTGCACCCTCTACGTGACTCTCGAGCCCTGTCCCATGTGTGCCGGAGCTCTCCTGGAAGCCCGCGTGGAAAGGGTTGTGTTTGGGGCTCACGATGAAAAAATAGGCGCCGTAGGTTCGGTGCTGAACATAGCGGACTATCCCGGTCTCGGGAGAACTGTCAGGGTCAAGGCCGGCGTGCTTGAAGGGGAGTGCCGCATGGTGCTTGAGCGCTTCTTCAGGGAGCGTCTCAGGGCATCCCGGGCACATGAAGGAGAGATGGCTGAGCCTGGTTGAAAGCGCTCGACTCGAAATCGAGTAAGGCCGTGAGGTCTTCGGGGGTTCGAATCCCTCTCTCTCCGTTCTTACAGACAGCCCTCTTCGTGAAGGGGGCTGTCTTTTTTGCGGTCATGACCAGGAGAGCTGAAAAACGGCATGGGGCATGGAGGGCGTGGAATTATTACATAATTGTTAACATCTGGTGTTTTTCTCACACCTTCTCTCTATGGTTCACTGCTCTCAGGGGCTATGCAATTTTATTGAGGTTCTGAAAAGTTGACTTATGGAAGATTTCCTTGTATCATAAAAGGTAACTTTTGGAGAGATGGCTGAGTTTGGTTGAAAGCGCACGACTGGAAATCGTGTAGACGGATGTATAATCTGTCTCGAGGGTTCGAATCCCTCTCTCTCCGCCACTTAGTAAACGGATTTTTGTGCTAGGTGGGGAGGTAGCGGTTCCCTCTGCCTGCAATCCGCTATAGCAGGGCTGAAAACTTGCCTGAGGGGATCTACGCTTCCAGGACTGCCTGTCGCAAGTGGTGTTGAAGATCGGGCTCTGCGCAATGGTAACTTATGAACCCCGTCAGGTCCGGAAGGAAGCAGCGGTAAGTAAGCACTACCATGTGCCGCAGATTCACCTGGTTGGAGCTAACTGCGGCAGTAACGCTGTGAAGGGTAGCCTCAAGGGTAAGTGCACAAAAATATGATCCCAAGGAGGAGTTTGAAAAATTTTGTAGAATTGTCTGAAATCTTTTCGTTTTTTGCGGGAGAAAGAAAGAGAGCCCGAAGGACATGAAAAGGAGGTCTTGATGGAGGGAAGAAGAAAGGCGACACAGAAAAGCTTTTTGAAAAAGGCCTGGACTGTCAGATTCGTATCTTCCAGTTCACGGCACACCCACGTAGTAAAGATCAAACCGATGCACATCATTCTTGCCCTTGTGCTGATCTTTTCCGCAGCCATGGCGCTTGTAAGGCATAACACCCAGAAGATAAAAGCAAAAGAAGAACAGCTTGTGGCTCTCAAGGATTCCAGCGTTCAGCAGGAACAGATTATTGACACCCTCAAGGTGGAGAAAAAGCAGATATCGAATCTCGTGGAGAAGCAGAACCACGAGATGTCGGCAAAACTCGAAGCCCTCGAGAAGAAAAGCAACGAAGTGCGGAAAATAGTAGGGATAAAAACAGATTCCAAGTCTATTGCCTCAAGGAAGCGTCCCCTGCGGGGATCAAGAGGCGGAAATGCGAGCGTCTTCAAAATAAGGAACGAGATGAAGGTGCTCAGTCACAAGTTGTCAGCGCAGACCAGGGAAATGAGCCTCCTTGAGGTGGAGGCGAAGGCCTTCAAGAAGGAGCAGGACCGGCAAAGGATGCTCAGGATGCTTGAGGCCATTCCGTCGCAGTGGCCCGCTTCAGGCGCATTCATGTCGGGATATGGGATGCGGATGCACCCGATTTACGGATACGAAAGGTTTCATTCCGGCATCGACATCGCCGCTCCCTACGGGTCATCGATCTATGCCACCGCTTACGGAACTGTCACTTACAGCGACTATTATTCCGGCTACGGCTACACCGTCCTGATAGATCATGGGAACGGTATCACGACTCTCTACGGCCACTGCTCCGCCCTCATGGTCAAGCAGGGCGATGTGGTGAGAAAAGGCCAGCTCATTGCCCAGATGGGCTCCACGGGAGTCTCGACGGGCTCCCACGTGCACTATGAGGTTCAGATGGCCGGGTCGCCGGTGAACCCCGAACCGTACCTTGAGTATTCAGGGATGAAGCTCGCGCAGCTGAAAAAGAGGTTCGGCATCAACTGAAGCCCCTTCTCTCAGGGACCTCTGACCGCCGGGGAGCCTCAGGAGGTATGGCGATGAAAATACTTCCTCCTCTGGAAGAAGAAGACACCATGCTCTCGGCTCTCTCGTATCCTTTCTGGTATGTGACAGCCTGGTTCGTGTTTTTTTCCAGGAAAAAGGATGAGCCCTTCGTCAAGTTCCATACCATCCAGTCCATCGCCTTCGGCCTGGCCATGAGTGCCGGGTACCTGCTCCTTATCTTCATGCTGGTGGGGATTTTTCACTGTGTCCCCTCTCTCAGGAAGATAATCCATGAGCAGGGATTTGTATGGAAAGGCTACATGGCTCAGGGTTTTTTCATGGTGGCAGTATTTCTGGTCTTTCTTCTGCTCTTCTTTGTCGGGCTTTCCCTTATCCTTTATTATTCAAATAAAGCTTGGAAGGGCGAATACTTCAAGATCCCCTTTATCGGCCAGAGGATAGAGGACCGCTACTTCAGCTATCTTCGGGACGACGTGGAACAGGAGGCTGCCGGGAAGCCTCCTCAAGCACACAAAAGGGACACAGTGTTCCCCTCTCAACAATGACCCCGCACCCGGCGCAGGGTTTCCCCCCCCTGGCCTTTTTCCTGCCCAGGGAGATTCTCTCCTTCCTCATGATCGACGCGAGACGGGCCCTGAGAGCTTCGTCGCTCACTTCCGAGGCGATGGCGTCTATGGCCTGTTCCTCCTCCTGCGAGAGCGTCACCTCAGGTTCCTCCTCTTCCGGGGCCGGCTTCTGTACCCTGATTTTCCGGAAGGGAAATACTGCGGAAAATCTGATGTCCTTCACCGCAAGGGGGGCGCAGTGCCTGTTGAGCTCCTCGAGGAGCGCCTTCTTGAGTCCCGTGAGGTGTGCTACCCAGACAGAGTCTGTGGTGTGCACAAAGAGCGTGCCGCCGGAAAACTTGAAGGGCTGAGTTTTTCTGTCTATTTCGTGGCCCGCCGACTGCGACCACTGGAGAAATATCCATTGCGCCTGGAAATGATTGTCGCTCCGGAGCCTCTGCATGGACTTTTCAATAATCTCTCTGAGGAGCTTACTCATAGGCGGTAATCCTTCCCTCCCTGACGGTGTAAATGGTGCATCCCTCCTGCAGGGTGCGGGGCACAGGGATGAAATGGGAGGAGAGAAAGACCTGCCCCCTTGTGCCGAGGTGCCGCCAGAGATGCCGGGCCCTTGCCTCGTCGAGTTCGGAAAAGCAATCGTCCATGAGGAGTACCGGCAGATCGCCCGTGGAGCCCTCAATGGTCTCGCTCTCGGCAAGCTTCAGTGCAATGGCCGCATAGCGCTGCTGCCCCTGGGAGCCGAAGGCCCTCAGGGGGATATTCTCAAGCATGACATTAAAATCATCGCGGTGGGGGCCGTACAAGGTGGTACGCCTCGCCTTTTCGAGGCTCCTGCTTTTTTCCATGACCGCCAGGAAATGCCGGTGAATGGTGCTCTCATCGCTTCCCTGGAGACCGAAGGAGGGGGAGTAGCCTATGGTGAGCTTTTCCTTTTCACCGGTGAGGTCATGATAGAGTGAGGCCAGGGTGAGAGAAAACTTTTCAAGGAGCTCCTTTCTCTCTTTGAGGAGTGGTGTCCCGTAACGGGTGAGCTGTTCTTTCCAGACCCCCTCCATCTCAGGGTTTTTCTCAGGTCTTGCCGACTTAAGCCAGTGGTTTCTTTCCTTGAGGGTGCTGTAGTAGCGCTGGAGACTGAAGAGATAAGAGGGATTTATCAGGCAGAGCATGTGATCCAGGAAGCGCCTCCTGGAAAAGGGAGCTCCGGTGATGATGGCAAGGTCATGGCGGGAAAATATCACGTTTTTCACTTTGCCGATATACTGGGAGAGCTTTTTCAAGGGAGCGCCGTTGAGGACGATCTTCTTTCTCAGTGAGTGATCTTTTTCCCTTATCAGCACAAAGGTTACCTCTGAATTCAGCCCGCCCTGCGACACTTCTGCTTCCACCCTGGAGCATGAGCTTTGCCAGGCGATAAGCTCAGCCTCCCGCATGGTGCGGAAAGAGCGCCCCGTGGAGAGAAGCCCCAGTGCTTCAAGGATGTTGCTTTTTCCCTGGGCATTTTCCCCGAAAAAGAGAGTGATTCCTTCATGGGGCTCCAGCTCCAAACGGGTGATGTTCCTGAAATCTTTGATGGAAAAGCTCTTTATTCTCATGACCGGCTCACCAGGAGAGCGCATGGTGGGTGAGAAGGGTGGCGGGGCCTGTGAAAAAGGGGGCTCCGCGCAGCACCACGGCGGCATCTCTGAGCTTTTCCCCCCTCACGGGGATAAACTCGCCGTCGCCGAAGTGCTCGGGGTACTCCATCCAGGGGCCTTCGCAGAGGAGATCAAAGCGGCACTCTCTGCACCGGGTGAATTTCCTCTTTATCCTCTTTCTCTCCCGTGCCCAGTCCATGATGGGCTCCAGGCCGTATTGCTTCAATTCTGTCTCGTCGCTTAAGAAGTACGTCAGATCCTGGACATAGCGCTCAAAGCCTGTCATCAGGCAGAAAGGGACGGCCTCGACGTCCACCGGTATTCCATAGGACTCAAGAGAAGCAATGGCGCGGTGGAGGGCAGGGACAAGGGAGGTATAGGAAGGGACCACGTCGGCAAAGAGCTTTCTCGCATTGCCGCATGCATGGGGGAATACAATACTCACTGCACTGACACCAAGAGCCACGAGATACTCCGAGGTGTGCTCAAGCCGCGGGAGGTTCACCTTGGAAAGAACGATTTTCCCTGAAACCTCTGCTCCCAGGTTCACAAGGTTTTTAATCCCCATGACGGTCTCCCTGAAGCTCCCCTTTTTTCTGGTAATGGCGTCGTGGAGCTCCTCCCTGTCGGCATGGAGGGCCACGCAATAGTTGACAGGGGCCGTTTTCGTTACTTTCCTGGCAAAGTCAGCAAAGTGGAATGCCCTCCCGTTGGTCTGCATCATTATGGTGTATCCCATCTGCCG
The DNA here is from genome assembly GCA_031082125.1 of Candidatus Eremiobacterota bacterium. Classification (NCBI taxonomy): domain Bacteria; kingdom Bacillati; phylum Vulcanimicrobiota; species Vulcanimicrobiota bacterium. The sequence continues at coordinate 4,437 of JAVHLM010000041.1, read as the reverse complement.
CGCATGGGTGATGAGCGTGACCAGGTCGCTCCTGATGGAAGGCTCTCCTCCCGTAAACACGATAACCTCTGCGCCTCTCTCCCTGCTGTCGCGCATTTCCTCGATATACCTCTCCGTGGAGAGATCCTCAGAGAAGCCTTTCCCAAGGCACATGTCCCTGTTGTCGGAGATCACGCAATGGATGCAGTCATTGTTGCACGAGTATCCGAGCTTGATGTCAACCTTTTTCATGACGGATTCCTGCCCACTCTGCTGATCATATCGCTCACCACCCTGTTGCAGTAATTGCAGCTGTTGAAGCCGATAAACCGTCTGTTCTCTTTCATGTCCATGATTCTCTGATGGACTATCTTTTTTCCTACCTCAAGGAGCTTATTGTAGGCTTCTGTGATGGTCATGTCCTCCATGTGCCCGACTGCCGCTCCATGCTCCAGCGTGGCACAGCAGAATATCGCCTCGCCTTCTGCATTGATGGTGAGCGAGGGATCGCCCAGCTCAGAGCAGAATATGATGGAGCCATTCTGAGGGCTCATTTCAAGAAAGCGCTCTATCGGGTAGATCTTGTGTTTCTCTTTGAACCGGGCAAGTGCCTTCCTTACCTTTTCCATCTCTCCCATGTTCAGGAGAAGATGCCTGTTTTTTTCTGTCATGATGGTATTACTTATTTCGATATGAGACAGAGAGTTTTTTATGCACATCTCCAGGTAATATTCGATGCACTCGTAATTCAATTTGGTGAGGCACAGGGCGACAATTATCTCGAGGCCGCTTTTCCTGAGGTGGGTGATGGATGAGAGCAAATCTTCGAGATTATCTATGCCGCGCATCAGGGAATGCTCCCTTTTCAAGCCGTCGATGCTGATTTTTATCGAGGAGAACGTCTTGCCATATTTTTCCGCGGCGTGGGCATAAAAGTACCATAAAATTCCGTTTGATGCGACAGAGAAGGTATAGCCCTGAGAGACTGCAGCGTCAAGAAGGTCGTCAAAGCGGGGATGAAGGCAGGGCTCCCCGCCGGTAAGGCTTACCGTGGTAAAACCGAGTTCCTTTCCCTCCCTGAGGATTCTCTCAAAGAGGGGCAGGGGGATGTCCAGGGGTGAAGGTGAATGGCCTCTCAGGCAATGGGCGCACTTCAGGTTGCATCGTGTGGTGCAGAGAAACATCATATGGCTTGAAGGCATATAATAACCTCATACAACCGTTAATTGTATCAGAACTGAAAAGGGAAGTCAACCTTCCGGACGGCGAATCCCGCATGAAGAGATGTTCCCGTGATGCCTTGTATAAAGAGACTTTCCATAGTAGAATATGAGAGGTGCAATGATCCTACAAGCCAGGCCGCAGGGAACCATATTATGAGCATCAGCGTGATACCGCAGGGGAAGGAGAATGTATTTATCGGGAAAAAGCCGGGGAGCATCCTTGCAAGAAAAGGTGAAAAAATACTTGTGCTTGTTCCGGAGACCGGCGCATGGGATATCATTGACAGTACCAAGGCTTCATTTCTCGCCAGGCTGGAGCAGCCTGTGCTATGGAGCAGCCTTGTTCTGGGGAAAGAGCCCTATGAGGTGAAAGGCCTTGAGGCATTGGTGCAAAGGCTCTATCACAGGGGAATAGTGACTCTGAACGGCAAAGGCAGATCTGCCGGTGACCACGGGATACACAGAGAGCGGCAGGGATTCAGGTGGATAACCATTGAATTCATGAAAAGCGGCGGTGCGGGAAGCGATCACCATATTCTTGAAAAGGCTCTCGCTGAAAAGATCATCGGCGCTTCTCTGGGAGCACCCTGCCATAAAAAGCTCCATCTGCACATTCATATCGATGATCTGGGGAAATGCTTTGATGAGTTCCGTGCTTTCATGGCAGTGATAGAAGAGAAGGCAAGAGCTCACCAGAGAGAGGTCCATAGCACCCTCTCACTGGAAAAGCTCTTTGAAGAGCGCCACAGGGATTATCTTAAGGATCACTCAGGAGAGGTCTGCTGCTCCTTGCGCGGCAGCCCTGCCCAGTGGGAAAGTGCCCTGCGTTTCATGGGGGAGTCCAGGGAAAGAGGTTTGACCATCGTACCAAGAGCACTGACGAAGAACCGCGAGGAATCCATGAGTGCCCTTGCGGCTCTGGTGTGCGAGGGATATGGAGCAGTGATAATATCTGCCGATACTCGTCCAGGGAGCCACTGCTCACCTGATGATGATTTTTCTCTCTGCTCCGTTGAGATGCTTCGGCATGCTGCGCAGTGCGGCTGGGAGCACCGTATGCCGCTGGTAATCAACGAGCTCTCTCACAGGGTGAGCCGGGTGGTTCACCGCGGTGCACCCGCAGGCTCCTCACCTCATCCCTGCTTCTCTGTCCCCTGTGCCTGCGGGATTTCAGCCCTGTCCTTTGACTGTGAAGGAAATATCTACTCCTGCGGCTTACAGAATATGGGAAGCTCCTCGCCGGTGTTTCTTGGACATATCGATGAAGTGCCTGATCTCTCCCGGTTTGTGGAAAAAAACAGGGTTCTCGCGGTGTTGTGCTCAAGAAATAAAGAGCTTGTGCCCCGCTGCAGGCGATGCGAGGTGAGAGCCTTCTGCGGAGGGGGCTGTGCGAGGAGGACTGCGCTTGCATATGATGAGGTGGAAAGGGAAGATCCCCTCTGCCGGACTCTCAAGAGATTCTATGAGCAGGTCTTCTGGGAGCTTGACAATAACCCGCTTATAGAAAAAATACTGAGTAACTGCTGATGGTGCAAGGATGAGGAGAGAGCCATGTCGCTCAAAGATACTATGGTGATACCTGCCAATGCCATTCTCTCCAGGGCTCCGGGGCTCTCTTCCTTTCCAAGGGATGAGCGCCTCCTTGTGATTGAAAAAGAATCAGCCTCCTGGATGGTCCTCGAAGGCCGGGAACGGCAGGTTTTTAAAGAGTTCACGAGGCCCCTCGCCTTCCCGGATTTCATCTCCCTTGCAAAAGGGCACGGTATTGATGACAGTGACAGGGCCGCCGATTTTGCGGCAAGGCTTTATCTGAAAGGCATTATTGAGAGTAACGGCAGGCACTTCTGTAATGTGCGCAGCCTGTGGGATCATTCAAAAACCTACACCTATCCGGGATTTCTCTGTCTGCACCCCACGGAGCAGTGCAATTTCGGCTGCCATTACTGCCTGTCGAGGGCAGGTCTTCACCGGGAGAAGATGCCCCTTGCCACCGGGGAGAAGATAATTGACAAAATATTGACAGAGCTGCCTCTGAGGCACCTTTGCGTAGATTTTCACGGCGGTGAGCCCTTTCTTGTCATCGATGAAGTGAAGCGCCTCATAGACAGGGCTCACCGGCTTGGCAGGGAAGGGAGGAAAAAGGTCACCTTCTGCATTCAGACCAACGGCTCACTTGTCACCGGTGAGGACATTGACTGGCTCAGGCAGTATGATACAGAGCTTGGATTCAGCATTGACGGTCCCGAGGAGATCCATGACCGCCACAGGGTATTTTCTGATGGGAGAGGCTCGTTCAGGAAAGTATGGGAGAATTTCGAGCGGGTAAGGGAGCAGTGGAAGCCGCCGGGAGTCCTTGCTGTCGTCGATGATCCACTCTTCTACAATGATGTCTTTGATTTCTTTGTCTCGAAGGGGATCAGGTCCTTCCGCATCAATTTTTCTTCGTGCATCGGGAGAGCCGAGGATGAGCTGGAGTTCTCCCTCACGAGGGCCGAGGAGTTCGCAACTCATTACCTTGAAATGGTGGACAGGGCTTACCACTTTGCAAAGGAGCATGGCGTCAGGCTCAAGATAGAAGATCTCACGAACCAGATAAGGAACATAGTCACCAGGGAAAGACCTTTCATGTGTGACCGCTCCCCCTGCGGGGCTGGGCGATCAATACTCGGCTTCGGGACTGACGGCGGCATCTATGCCTGCGAGGAGGTGGCAGGTCTGGGAGATTTCAGGGTGGGCAATATTTTCAAGGTTCCGTCGTTAAAAAATATGGTGGACGAAAATTTAATTTTACGAGGATTATATGAGCGTACTGTAGAAAATATTCCGAAATGTAGAAAGTGCACCTACAAAAGATTCTGTGGAGGGGGGTGTACAACCAAGACTTTTACATGGTTCGGGTCGTTCATGAGGGAGAGCCCTATGTGCCGTTTTTATCAGAAAGTTTATCATGAACTGTTCTGGAAGATCCATGAAAGGCCCGACATGGTTGAACTGCTGAGTGCATAAACACTTGAAAGGAGTTGCAGAGTGGAAAAAAGATTTGTCCATATCATAATTGGTCTTCTCGTGCTCGTAATACTTGCCGAAGGGTTCTATCTCATATTCGGTAGCGCAGGAGGCCGCGGCGGCGGTGGCGGCCGCGGTGGCGGTGCCATGATGGGTGGTCCCGGCGGCGGTGGCGGCGGCGGTGGACAGATGGGTCCCGGCGGCGGTGGCGGCGGTGGACAGATGGGTC
>JAVHLM010000040.1 GCA_031082125.1 Candidatus Eremiobacterota bacterium | reverse complement strand
GTAGGCGCTTGGAGCAAAGCTGACAGATTGCATTTCATTGTGCAGGGGTCTCAGAGACGCCACTATACAAAGGGATTCCGCCTGTGGTATAATTGGACACTACAGTGAAGGGAGCCCTGTCATGAAGAGAAATGCCTTGATATTCTCCGTGCTCATTGCGGCAGCAGTGATGTTTCTTGCTTCCGTCTCCGCGGAATGTGCCATCAGCGACCCCATGATAATAGTGGTCCTTGACGGTAAGGGGAAACATGCAAAGGCTCTCATGAATCAGGCCGGGGAAGGCTATGGCGAAATGCAGAGGCTCAACGTCCTCTCAGACTCCTCGCTTCCCTATAAGATCCTGGATTACTCCGATGCAGGCACGGGAAAATATCTGGAAAAGAATCTCCAGGTGACGCCTCAGTGCCTCCCCCTCGTGGCCTTCGTGCAGATGAAGGAAGGGAATCCTTCGCGCATGATAATAAGGTTTGATGCGGTGAGGAATCTCAAGCCTGCCATCATGAAAATAGGGAAGCTCTTCAAGGGAGAGGCCCTGGCGGGTGTGCCTCTCAAAGGCGTAAAAGAGGTCACCTGCGAGAAAGACGGATCAACAATGGTCCTCATACCGGCAGGCCCCTTTCTGATGGGCTCCTATTACGGTATGGGGCAGAAGGATGAATACCCTCTCCACGAGGTGAGCCTTCCCGCCTATTATATCGACAAATATGAGGTGACCAACGAGCAGTTCAAGAAGTTTACCGATGAGACGGGTTACGTGACAAAGTCGGGGTGGGAGCGCTATTACACGGAGGAGACAGGCAGGCACCCCGTGGTGAATGTCGCTCTTGCCGATGCGGCGGCTTATGCGAAATGGGCAGGGAAAAGGCTTCCCACCGAGGCTGAATGGGAGAAGGCCGCCAGAGGTGACACGGTGCGAATCTATCCCTGGGGAAGCGGCTGGGACAAGGGATCGCTGAACAGCCTGCTTCTCTCTGACGAAGCCCTTCTCCCCCTTATGAGCCGGATAACCCAGGGAAGGGGAACCTTGCCCGTGGGGAGCTTCCCCGGCGGGGCTTCACCTTATGGTGTCATGGATATGGCGGGAAATGCCGAGGAATGGACTGCATCGAGCTATGACGGCTATCCCGGCGCCCCGTTTCTCAGCCCTGATTTCGGCTCAAAGCTGAAGGTGGCGCGGGGAGGCTCATGGAGAGGCGACAATCCGCGGTACTTCGGCACTGCCAACAGGGGCGGCACTTACCCTCCCGAGCGGGCGATGGCCACCCTGGGCTTCCGCTGCGCCCGGTCTCAGTAATCCGCATCAGATGAACTTGGCGAGGAATGAATTGAAGAGCGTGTTATCCTTACCAACTTCCGCTATCACCTCGGCCTGCTTTGTGCGAAGGAGATCGCCCGGCAGCACGACTTCCCTGGTGATAAGGGGCCTCTTCTTGAAATTTATCTGCGGAGCGCCTTTCTTGACGGCCTTATAGACCACTTCTGAGCAGTACATGGCGTCATTGCTCATTTTGAAGCGATAGTCATAGGGGATGCCTATCATGTCTTTCCCGGCCTGCACCACGTCGGACGCCTGTTTTTCCTCGGGCTCGTAATGGGGCCTTATTGCGACCGCGTGATGCTTGTGGCCGAGCACATCCTTGAGGTCGCCTTCCGCCACGCCGTGGGTCACTGTACGGGCCTCAATGGTCTTGCCGTCTCCAGTGTAGAGCAGCGCGTGGTTGAAATCGGCCTTCCCGTCAGCCGCGACGATGAGGAGTGAGAAAATGGTGCAGGCCTCGTCATTGGTGAGCACCACGTCGCCAGGTTTGAGCTTGCTTATGAACTCATCGGCATCCTTTTCGTTTATACGGGGATGGCTTGTGTAGGTCGTCGTGTCCAGGTGAGTCTTCATCTTTTCATAGCTGTAGTCCTTCGTTTCCTTGATATGATCGCTTCTTAAAGGAATTTTCAGGGCTTTGGCAAAGAGCCCCATGGTGTTGCCGATCATCCCGCCGATACGGCCTGCCGCTTTTCTCCCTATTTTGGTCTTCCCCTGGATCTTTGCGCCGGCATAGGCTCCCACGGCGCCTCCGGCCACTTTCCCGACAAGTGCCCCTACAGGTCCTCCGAGCACCGCGCCTGCTATGCCCCCTATTGCGGCACCTGCTGCGGCGAAGCCTCCTGCCATGGCAAAATGGCTCGCGAAAGCCATAGTGGCTGCTCCTATTGCGCCATATACTTTTTTATAGGTGGCGAGGTCGGCATCTTTCACCCAGTGGTGTTCCTCGACAGCCCCTTTATATTGATCGGCCGGCACAGGCAGCGTGCTGCCGCCGGCTTCGGGCTCTTTCTTTGCCGGGGGAGTCACCGGTAGGGCAGGAGGGGTCTGTTCTCCTTGGATCTTCATCACCATGCACCACCTTGGATTTGGATGTTTCATCGCTCCCTTAAAAGAGGAAGCATACTATATTATAAGGCAGTGAAAGCTGAATTGTAAAGGAATCAGTATGGCACTCTTGTGGCTTTAAAACGAAGGTGCCAGAGTTGTCACCCTTAAATATGGCTTCCTGAAAGGGAATAATTTCACTGGAGGTGCAATATCCTCTCCAATGCAATGAGTTCGGCAAAGCTCTGGAAAATTTACAAATCTGTTACAACAGGAAATTCGCTGCGAGGCCTATAATGGCTCAGATGCTATGCGCGCAAAATTTCCCGCCTGATGACCTCGAAACCCTGGCTCTCAAACAGGATAGCAACCCACGGAAAGTGAACTTTAAAGCAAGCAGATATTTTCGTGGTGTGCTATGAATTGTCCGGATCTGTCACCGGGGGATACCCTCCATAACCGCTATAAAATCAGTGCCTTACTGGGGAAAGGCGCTTTTGCGAGCGTGTACCTGGCGGAAGAGCCGGGTCAGCAATCGCAGTTCTGGGCCGTCAAGGAGCTCCGGGAGGAGCTTATCAGCCCTGATGAGCGGGAAAGCGCGATAAAGCTCTTCAAGAGCGAAGCTCAGCTCCTTTCCATGCTTTCCCACAAGGACATTCCCAAGGTAAATGATTTCTTTACCGAAGGCACCTGTCATTACCTCGTGATGGAATTCATTGAAGGCGAGACCCTTGAGCAGATCGCGAGGGACAGGGCTCCCGCTGTGGAGGAAGTGCTCTCATGGGGCCTCAGGATATGCGACATCCTTGAGTATCTCCACAGGATGAACATAATATTCCGTGATATCAAGCCGTCAAATGTCATGATAGCCAGGGACGGCAGGGTGCACCTCATTGATTACGGGATAGCAAGGTTTTATTCGCCCGAGAGCATCTGCGACACGCACCTTCTCGGGACGCCCGGCTTTGCGCCGCCCGAGCAGTACGGCAAAGGCCAGTCTGACAGACGGAGCGACATCTATGCGCTGGGAGCCACGATCTTTTTTCTTCTCTCCAGGGAAGACGTGGCAAAGTACCACTTTGCATTCCCGGGCCTCTCCTCATTGAACCCCGACGTATCCCACGCTCTCGAGAAGGTAATAGTGCGGTGCCTGGAGATAGAGCCCCTCAAGCGCTTTCAGCGGGTGAACGACCTGAAGGAGGCGCTTCTCCGCCTTACCCCCTACACTCCTCCGTCGCAGCAGCAGATTCCGCCGCCGGCGCCGGTGCATTCAAAGAAAGCACCGAAGGCTCCGCCAGGCCCGCCGGTGAAGCTCAACCTGCCCCTTTATGTTTTCGCTTACCTCACCTCGCCTGTGGTTATCTGCATGATTGCTTTTATTGCACTTTTCCTGTGGTCCCAGGATATTATCTGCCGCTTCTTTGACGGCACTGCCATAACCTCACTCAAGAGCTTTCAGAAGGATTTTCCCGCTGCCATGAAGGTGATGGGGATATATAAATACTATGCGCTGGCCTTAATCGCCTGTTTTTTCATATCGGGAACCTATATCGATAAATATGCACCGAAAACAGGCGTCTCGATGAAAGCGTCATCATATGTTCTTATGATCACGTGGATAGCAGGCATCTTCTCCTTCGGGATCTTCTATCCCAATGATGAAGCCAAGAGATCGTTGAAATGCGAGTACAACCTTGTAAAAATGGCCCAGGCCGCCGAAGGCTATAAAGCAGGCCACGACAGCAGGTATTATCCCCGTTATCTCACTGACCTCTGCCCAAAATATATCGACAGGCTCCCTGAATGCCCTGAAAAAGAAAACCGCTACGGGTATGACGTGAATGACCTGAGAACTGACTATACCCTCTGGTGCAGCGGGAAAGCCCACACGGTGCACAGGGCGACAAGGTTTCCCGCCTACCTGACAGACCCAGATTACCCGCAGTATACCTCAAAAGAGGGTCTTCTTGAGCACCCAGGAAAGCCGGTGCCTTCCAGATGAAAAGGGAAAATCGATCTCATGCGCCCGGGGCAGCTCTCTGGCCAAAGATCCCCATTGAAAAGCTTGTGTAATGAAGGCTCAGCCTCTCGTACATGAGGGCAATATGGCCCAGTGATGCTGATTCTCCCTCTGAGATGTCAAAGATCTTCAACAGCCGCTGGTACAGGTCTTTTTCATAGGAGTCGCCATCCTTGCTGTAAAGCTCCTTGAGGTGGTCGTATATTTTTTTCCCGCTGCTGGTCCACAGAATATTCTGTGATGCGCCGGCAAATTTAAGAAGATTCAGCATGACCTCCTCGAAGCGCGCGGGGCTTCCCTGTATGCTGGTAAAAATGGCATGGGCATACTGGCTTTCAAGGAACTTGATGATAAAGTGCCAGCTTAAGAGCTCAAAGACCTGGAAAAACTTCTCCCATGTCATTTTTTTGACATGGCTCCTGAAGGGGAGACTTTTTTCGTCGAAGAAGAACTCCTCAATGATGCAGTTCACGGCCCCCGTGGCGCTGAAGAGCCACTGGCTGTAAAACTCGCGCTCCTGGGGCTGGTGCCTTATCTCATCCTTGATGGATTGCGCATTGAGAGCGAAGGGGTTCTGGTAAATAAAGGTAAATCTTTTAAAGCCCATTCCCGCCATGAGGTCCCCGATAATCCCCACCATGCACCTCCGACGACTCATGAGTATCTGGTCCCCTTTGAATAATACTAGGAATTTCAGGATAATGCAAGCCCTGCCGGCGGCTTCAGCTCCCGCCGCTCCTTCTGAATCCCCGGACGGAAAGACGCTGGAGAAGCATCCGTCTCTTTAAAGTTACATCAATTTAACAAAACCACCATTGTATGAAGAAAGATCCCCTGTTATAATATATTTGCAGGGACAGGGCTTTTGCCTGATGTTTCGCCACGGCATCGATGCTTTATTGCTGTTGATGCTCCTGTTTTCGGCTGCAGGAGGGGCTTGTAACCGGGAACAGGCGGTATAATGAAGATTTTAAAGGAGCCGGGAAGATTTATGGATATTCAGCCTTTGATTTCAAGCGCTTCCAATGCTTCCAGCGCAACTGCGGGACAGGCCTCTCAGAAGCCGTCATCAGAAAGTGTTCAAGAGGCCCATGGCTCCTTCTACAATGATAAAATCGACACCCTTGGTAAAGAATATGAGAATGTCGGTGAAAACATAAAGAGCCTCCAGGATATGAAGGTGAAAACCGAGCACAAGGCCAGGAGCAACAATACCCTGGGATTGACTCTCGGATTTGCGGGAGCCATAGGATGCTTTGCCCTTGCCGCCACGGCCGGCGGAGCGGTCTCCGGTGTGCTGCCCCTGGTGGTAATGTTTGGCGCGCCGATAGCCCTCCTTCTTTTGACCGCGCGGTCCAGTGCCCAGAAAAGTGAAGCAATGAAGCAGCAGGCGCAGATAGTGGAAGCAGAGCAGGCACAGAAGCACATTATGGATAAAAAGGAAAAGATAGAAGAGTGGAAAGCGGTGACGGATAAGGTGACAGAGACTGCGGTGGCATTCGGTGCCGACGGCGAAGGTGGGGGAATCGTCAATGATGATGACTCCACTCTGATCATAGGCGGAATAAAGCTGAAGAAGTCCGCCAGGCACGAAGGCGAGTAAACCGGCAGGTCAAGTTCCCGCAAGTCACTGGACGGACTTCTCCATCAGCTGCAGAAAGGTGCCCCAGCCCTGGTAGCCGTTATCCTTCCAATCATTATAGGTTCCCCACTTGGGATTGTAGAGAAGGGTCGTGAGGCTGCCGTATAAGTTCATCCTTAAGGAATAAGCACCGGGATTCTCCACGGCGGGCTATTTCGTCTTCCTGCCGGCCCGCCTGTAGATGCTGAAGCCTGCCTCGGCAAGGAAGGCCGGTATTCTCTTCACGGAATCCCTCACATACTCCTGGATGTCGGGAGGGAGGCTCTCCCAGGCACCCAGGTGGGGCGATATCTTTTTCGCCGGATCAAGGGGGCCGTCGGTCCAGCCTTCGGCGCGGCGCTCCCCGACAAAGCGCTCACGCTCCATCTTTACGAGCATGGCAGTCTCTTCCTCATCAAAGATGAGGGGCTCTTCGTCCAGGTCAAGAAGGGGTGTTATTGAGCACCCTATGGCATCAAGCTTTTCCCCGATGTGATCGGCCTGCCGCCTTGTCCACTCCCTCACGTGCTCGGGAAGGTCATCCCATGGCGCAAGGGAGCGCCTGTCCTTCTCTGTAAGGCCCTGGGCCTGACGGTTCCTGAGATACTCGGCATGCATGGCCCGAGCAATGATCTCATTGGTCCCTCCCAGCAGAAAATCAAAGCTGCACGCTTCATCGGAGGGAGAAAAGAAGCTCAGCTCTCCGGCAGCAACTGTTCTTCCGCCTGCCATGAGAAAAGAGGCAAGGCCTTCGCGGCTTGAAGTCTGCACGATAACCGGGCATGCCTGTCCTCTCAGGCGGTGGAGCAGGGTCAATGCCGCCGGCACGGTCTCGGAGTCATCATCATGGCAGAAAAAGACTGCATCGGCGCTGCTGCCTTTCTCTCCCTCCTCGAGGAACTCCGCCTTTTCAAAGAAGGCGGAGATGATGGGGGCGTTGATTGTCTTGAAAAGGCAGAATCTCTCAAGAGAAGGATAGCGGCCCACCAGAAGGTCATGGCGCTCCGAGGCAGCCGCGCCCGCAAGAGTGACATTGAGGCGCTCTTTCACGTCAGGACTTATCTGTTTCCATCTTCTCGCCGCCTCAATGACGGCGAAAGCACCGAGCTCCCCGTCACCTGCAATGACAAGGTGCGGCGCTGCTGCCTGCCAGGAGGGGGGAAAATGCCTCTCCATAAGGATGCGGGCACCGGTCTCATAGATATTGAAAAACTGCAGGCGGAAAAGGCTCTCGTAGGAATGCGCAAGCTCATGCTCCTTGAGCATGACACAGAGGCGGGGATTGATGATATGGATGATCGTGTTGAGGGCTTTCCTCCTGCGTTTCAGCGCGGTACCCCAGGCGAGAGAGGCAATGTCTATGTTGACGGTGTCGTCACCGGTTGCGGCCACGAGGTAGATAGCATTCCTGGAGTTCGATCGCATGAGAAGGGCTTCATCCCTTGCGCTCCCCGTGAGGACAATGATGCCTTCCTCGCGGCAATGCCGTATATTCGCGCTGGAGGTGTCGTTTTCAATGCCTACCACCTGATATCCCCGGCGCTTGAATTCCTCAGCAATAAGAAGGCCTTTTCTGCCCAGGCCGCATACAATCGCATGCCCTGAAAGAAAGCGCATGGAGAGCATCTGCATCTGCTCATGAAAAAGAAGCGCGATGGCCTGCACCGCCGTGAGGGCTGCCACCAGCGGAGCCATGAAACGGGCCACGTCGAGCTCCCAGTGGAGGGAATGAACCGATCCCGATTCCATCACGAAGAGCTGGAGGGTGAGGTAGCAGATATCCCAGAACGTCGCCTCCTGGCCCGTTGAGGCCCTGTTCTTGGCAAAGCCTGTGAATCCCAGGATTAGGGTCAGCACCCAGAGGCTTATCATGACGAGCCACTGGTTGTTGCGCCAGAAGGGCTTCACGTGGCAGCGCCACATTTTTTTCCAGCGCGTGGAGAGGGTCCTGTCCTCCTTTTCAATGGCCAGAAGGCTCCTGTGCCTGCTGTTCATAAAGTCACCTCAGCTGTGTGCCAAAAAATCAATTATATCAATGGCCCTGGGGGGGCAGCCCTTTGCCCACCGCGTGAATCCCGAGGTGCAGTTCCCTATGCCCACACCCGCGAGCTTTTTGCCTTTGAAGCCCTGGCCGATGGAGAATTTCATCCCTGACGGCAGGTCCTTCATCCTGCCCAGGGCCTGGATGAGCCCTCCATAACAGGCGGAGCAGGCCTGGTCGTTGACGACGTTCTTTGTGAGGCTCTCAAGCCTTTTCCCCCGTGTTTCTTTTACTTGCATGCAGGTATCGGAGTCTTTGCACGTATTTGTCTCAACGACATTGAAGCGGCCATCGCCCAGGCCCAGTTTCCTTGCAATTCCCAGGTACTCAATATCCTCGAACGAATATCCGATGAGGCCTGCGCAGTACAAATCCATGGTGAGAGCGTTCCGCCCGGCAATAATCCTGTTCATGGGGAGGGGAGTCCCGCCCTCTTCAAAGAACAGGTCCCCGCAGATCCCGTCAACAATGACAAGATGGCTCCTGAGAATCCTGTTGAGGAGAGCCACAGGCCTGTGGATGCCGAGGGTGTGGAACCTCCTTTTCTCGCTGTCGGGGATGCAGCCCTTGAGGTTCTTCATGGCACATGTCATGGAGGTCTGGCAATGGGCCTTCAGCACCGGCATATTAATGAGGATATCGGCTTTGAGGATTCTCTCGAAGACCCTGATTTTCATATCCATCACGGGGACCTCGACTGATCCCTCGTTTTTCAGGTCAACAAGAGGCACGTCATATTCCCTTGCGATGCTTTCGTAACCGCATATCCTGAAAGCATCGAGGGTGGAAGCGCCGACCCATGAGCTCTCTGCTATCACAATCTTGTGGATACCCCTTTCCAGCAGGTATTCTATCACAGTGCGCACTATACCGGAATGGGTCGTGGCGCCTTCCGAGGGAGCGGTGGGATTGACAAGGTTGGGCTTGATGACCACCGTATGGGCGGGGTTTATGGACTCCTGAACATCCATTATTTCAAGGAGGGTCCTGGTCATCGCTCTTTCATCGGTTCCGTACCTTACATAAAGGGTTTCCAAGTTTTTTCTCCCGGGCGCAGGCCCGTCATTTCGTCACCTGATCAATATTACCCTGACGCTGACGCCCTCAGGGCCTGGGATGGTATAGGAGGAGAGCGTTGGGGAGCTCGTCGGGGTTTTCGCCTTCGGGGGGAAGGCCCTCCTTCAGCTTCTGCGCAACGGCTGCTATCGTCACCGTGAAAGCCTCGCAGTGCTTCCTGCCGCGGAGGTGGCCGGCGGCTGTTTCAGAAAGCTCCTCTGCGCCCTCCTTCCCCAGAACGGCCTCTGCTCCCTGGTCTGCAAGGATCAGCACACTCTTCTCGAAAAGCGAGAGATAGATGAGCACGCCGCCTCTCTGCCTTGTGCTGCCCATCTTGGCAAGGGCGTACACAAAGGCCGATGAGCGCTTCACTTCCTCATCCATCTCGCGTCTTCCGATAAAAGGCCTGCGGAGGCTCCTCCAGAAAATTCCTGCTGCCGCTCCGGCAAGAAAGCCCCCCGCCACGGCGGCAAGCTGCCAGGTCAGGGGGATTCCCTCGGCATGGGACCAGCTTCCCGGTGCGGTGAGAAGAGCGGCCCCGGCAAAATTAGCTGCCAGAAGCGCTACAAGAGCGGAAAGAATGGACATGAGGGTAATGGCCCTCTCGTACCGGCCGGACTCAGTGGCGATGGCGCATATGATCTCTGCAGAAGTAAGCTTCTCCGCCTCGGAAACGGCTTTCTCGACGGCCTCTCTCTCGTGTTCAGTGAGAAATCTCCTTGCATTCATATCAAGACCAGAACCTGAAAGAATGGTATTTCATGTCATGCTCCATATCGTGGTTATACATCCATAGGTAAAATAGGGCCACAAGAATCACTCCGGCAATGATGAAAACCGGATAGAAAATGGCAAGGCAGGCGATGAGAAAACCTGTGCCGAAGAAAAATGCCGAGCCTTTCTCATAGATGAAGGCGGTCAATATGAAGATGAAGGCCACGATCAGGGCTATCCAGGTGTACTCCCCGAAGACCGAGAAGGGGGGATGCCTGATATACTCAGCCAGTCCCGCGATTGCGAGCTGCGCGGTGTCCGGCTTCCTGGGCGCGCCCCTGGTGGTGACCTTTATCATCTCGTTGAGAGCCTGCACTCCCCTGAGGATTCCCTTCGAAAAGTCGTTTTTCCTGAAAGAGGGCCCCATCTCGTACTTGAGCACATAGTCAATATAAGGGTCCCAGCCATTGACCCAGCCGTCTCCCCGCTGGATCGAGAACTTCTGCTCGGCCTTGCTCAGCAGGATCAGAATGCCGCTGTTAAGGCGGTTCCCATGGGCATCAATTTTTCCCACCTTCCACTTTTCGAACCACTGCCTCGCGAACTGTTGAAAATCCTGAGCGCCGGTGCCGTCATAGAGGCTCATGGTGGGAATGGTCACCACCATCAGTGAGGTGTCGAAAATGGTATACGCATCTTTCTGGATGGCGGTGATCTTTTCCAGGTCCTCTTTCTTGATGAGAGATGCATCATCAACGGTGAAGACCTCCCTGCCCGGGGGAGGGGGCAGGGGAAGGGCGGCAGACTCAGACGATAAGATGAGGGCGGCAAAGAGCACAATGAGAAAAAAAGCCTTGCCGCATCTTGCTGTCATATCATCCTCATTGTCAGAATGTTTAAGGTGATTTTATCACATTCCAGCAGAGAGCACAAGGCTATGGCTCTCAGTGCCGGGTCACGCGTTTCACTCCCTTATCAAGGAGCAGGAAGGATTATAAAAGGAACTTTCGCCCAGTGAGGAGAACCATGTCTTTACCTTAAAGCGGCAATGTTGCACTCTACGAAGAAGCACCAGAATTCACACCAGGAGCTTCTTTTGTCTGTACAGCGAGGTTCCCCGGCATGACCGCTTGCTGAAAGAGAGATGGATCACTGATGGAAAAAGCTCCCTCTTCAGGAAAAAGGGTACCGCGCCTCAAGGCAGCGAAGAAGCCAGCGGACCACAGGCCCCCGCAGGAGCTTCTCCAGGAGCTGAGCACCCTCAAGCAGAGGCTTCTGGAAACAGGCACTCTCAGTAAGAAGACCACGCTTATTACTGATGCCGTCATCCGCCTGGTCGGAGCGGACTTTGCGCGGATATGGGTATTGAGGGAGGGCGATCTCTGCGACAACAGGTGTCTTCATAGAAAAGTCACCGATGGCTCATATGCCTGCAAGGACAGGACACGGTGCCTTCACCTTGTTGCCAGTTCGGGGCGCTACACAGATATTGACGGCATCCACAGCCGCGTCCCGATGGGAGCCTACAAGATAGGCCGTGTGGCAGCAGGCGAAGAAAAAGGCTTCATCACCAATGATGTGGGCAATGATTTACGTGAGCACAACCGGGAGTGGGCCAGGTCCCTGGGCCTCGTATCATTCGCAGGCTACAGGCTTGTCTCCGCAGAGGGGCGGGCCGTAGGCGTGCTGGCACTCTTTAAAAAAGAGCCCCTCACCGCCGAAGAGGAAAGGATTCTGGAGGATATCGCAAGCATAGCGTCTTTTGTGCTCATCTCGGGCCTCGCGGAAGAGGCATTGAAAAGAGCCCACCAGGAGCTTGAAGCCAAGGTCCGGGAGCGCACGGCAGAGCTGCGGGAGGCAAACACAAGGCTTCTTGAGGAGGTTAACGGCCACAGGCTGGCCGACGAGGCGCTGAGAATGAGCGAAGAGCGGAGCCGCATCATCTCCGAGTTCGCCTTTGAAGGAATCGTGATTCATCATGAGGGGAGAATCAAGGATGCCAACAGGACATTTCTCACCCTCTTCGGCTACCAGTCCATTGAAGAGATTCAGAGCGTTCCTGACATAATGTGCCTTATTGATGCCGGCCACCATGAAATAGTGAGGCGCCACATCGACAGAGGTTTAACCACTACCTACACGGCTCTTTATGTCAGAAAGGATGGAACCACTTTCTGGGGCGAGACAAGGGGAGGCGTCATAGATTACCACGGTGAAAAGGCAAGAATCACCACGATAAATGACATCACCATCCGCGTGCATGTCCAGGAAGCCCTCCGTGAAAGCGAGGAAAAGTTCCGCACTATCAGTATATCGGCCCTGGACGCCATTGTGATGATTGATAACAACGGTGCCATCACCTATTGGAACCCGGCAGCGGAGCGCATGTTCGGATACAACCTCATGGAGGCCCTTGGGCGGGAGTTCCATGCCTTTCTCGCTCCCCCGAGGTTCAGGGAGGCCTATCTGAGATCTTTTCCCCACTGGCAGAATACAGGCGAGGGAGGAGCCGTCGGGAAGGTGCTGGAACTGGCGGGTCTGCGGAGAGACGGGAGCGAGTTTCCCCTCGAGATCGCACTCGCATCGGTGAAGATTCAGGATCAGTGGCATGGCGTGGGAATCTTGCGCGACATCACGGAGCGGAAGCAGGCCATCGATGCCCTGCGGGCCAATGAAGAGAGATTGAGGGCTATTTTTGAAGGCTCATACGACGCCATTATGCTTCTTACCGAAAAGGGCTTCTTTGACTGCAACGAGCGCACCCTTGGTATGTTCGCCTTAAGGAGCAAGGAGGAATTCGTGGGAACCCATCCTGCTGATCTCTCTCCTCCTTTCCAGCCCAGTGGCGAGCCATCTTATGATGCGGCCATGGCACATATCCTGAAAGCCTTCAGGGAGGGCTCCGACAGCTTTGAGTGGGTCCACCGGCGCGCCAATGGCGAAGACTTCCCGGCAGAGGTGCTCCTTTCCGCTTTTGACTTTGTTGACGGGAGAGTGCTTCAGGCCACCGTCCACGATATCACCAGGCGCAAGGAGATAGAAAAGGCTCTTCAGATGGCCAAGGAGGAGGCAGAGCGGGCAAACCGTGCAAAATCAGAGTTCCTTGCCAACATGAGCCATGAGATCCGCACGCCGATGAACGCAATCATAGGCTTCAGCGAGCTGCTGAAGGGCCGGGTCACTGATGAAAAGTCCAGGGAGTATCTCCAGGGGATTCTGACAGGGGGCAAGAACCTCCTTGGCCTCATAGAGGATGTGCTTGACCTGTCGAAGATCGAGGCAGGGAAGATGGAGATTCACTGGGAGCCGGCCAATCCCCATGTGTTCTGCGAGGAGATGGCGCAGATCTTTGCAGTGAGGACTGCGGAAAAGGGCATTGAGTTTCTGATCGAGGTGAGCAAAGAATTGCCTCACGGCCTCATGCTCGATGAGGTGCGGGTGAGGCAGATCCTCCTCAACCTCATCGGAAACGCCATCAAGTTCACTGAAAAAGGGTATGTGAAGCTCCGCGTCTTCACTGCTGATCCCCTGGCAGACAGGAGCAGCATGGACCTCATATTTGAGATTGAGGACACGGGCATCGGCATCCCGGAAAGCCAGCAGCAGATGATATTCGAGGCCTTCCGCCAGCAGGAGGGACAGAGCACCCGCAGGTTCGGCGGCACCGGCCTGGGCCTCACCATTACCAGGAGGCTTGTGGAGATGATGGGAGGAGCCATCAGGCTCAGAAGCGAGGCGGGGAAAGGCTCCACGTTCAGCATCAGGTTCCCCGGCGTCAAGGTTGCAGCTATTGAGCCTCTTGATACAGAAGATATCCGCGAGTTTGAAGACATACGCTTCAAGCACGCGGTCGTCCTCCTTGCCGAGGATATTGAGTCCAACAGGCGTGTCATTGCCGGTCTCCTCGAGCCTCACGACATTGTGCTCCTCATGGCAGCCAACGGGCAGGAGGCCCTTGAAGTGTCACGGCAGAACCGTCCCGGCATGATACTGATGGATCTCCAGATGCCGGTGATGGACGGTTACGAAGCAACGGTGATTCTGAAGAATGAAGAGGCCCTCGCCTCGATTCCCGTTGTGGCCTTCACCGCGTCCTCGACGGAGACAGATCTGCACAGGATAAAAAGCCTTTTCAGCGGCTACCTGCGCAAGCCCGTGACAAAGGCGCGCCTCCTCAAGGAGATCTCCCGTTTTCTCCCTTTTTCTTTTGGAGAGGAGGAGACCCCGGCGCCTTCTCCGGCCAGGGAGATTCCCCCGGAAATTCTGCAGCACCTCAAAGAGAAGTTCAAGCCCCGGTGGGATGATGTCCGCTCAGGCATGGTGGTGAAAGAGATAAAGGCTTTCGCCTATGACCTCAGGGAGCTTGGAAGACTCCAGAATGTCTTCATGCTTAAGGATTATGGAGATACTCTCTACCAGCAGGCCTCCTCTTTCAAGATAGACCGCATGATTCAGACGCTGAAGCATTTTCCCCGTCTTCTCAGTGAAGGCCTGGAGTGGTCTCAAGAGCCTTAGAAAACCGGAAAGGCAGGGCTTCTTTCATGACGATCTCCAATGGGCAGAGAGCGCTGGCGGCGAGCAGCATCATCCTGATAGTCGATGACGTGCCCGGAAATCTTGAGATCCTGGGCAGCCTCCTGAGCGAGGCAGGCTTCGAGATATCAGTGGCGACAAACGGTATGCAGGCCCTCACCGCCGCCGTCAAGGCTCCCCCGGCTCTCATCCTCATGGATGTGAGCATGCCGGAGATGGACGGCTACTCTGCCTGCGAGAGGCTCAAGGCCAATCCCCTCACGGCCGACATTCCCATAATCTTCCTCACTGCCCACAGCGGCGAAAGCGAGATCGTCCGGGGCTTTGAGGCAGGCGGCGTTGACTATATCACCAAGCCCTTCAAATCCGCCGAGCTTATGGCCAGGATACTGACACATCTCGAGCTGAGGCAGTCCAGGGAGCGCATAAGGCATCAGAACGATGCGCTCATGGAGATAAACGAGAAGCTCGCCAGGTCTGAGGAAGGACTGCTCCTGGCCAACAGCATGAAGGATAAATTCTTTTCCATCCTGGCCCATGACCTCAAGAATCCTGTCACGCTCTTCTACCAGGTCTCCACTCTTCTGCTTGAAAAAGACATGCTGGACGAGGAGAGCAGTCTCAGGTATCTCAGGTCTCTCCACGACGCCGCTTCCAACCTTCGCAATCTTCTTGACAACCTTCTCACATGGGCGCGCTCCCAGGCCGGGAGGATAGATTTTGAGCCCTCCCCTCAGCGTATCGCCCCTCTTGCCCGTGAAGTGCTCTCACTGCTGGCTCCTGGAGCCAGGCAGAAGGGCATCTCTGTCACAATGGAGATTGCAGACGATACCGCTGCCACCTTCGATGAGAACATGGTGGGCACCGTTCTCAGGAACCTTATCTCCAACGCGATAAAATTCACCAGCGAAGGGGGCGCCGTGACGCTCGCAGTGGAAAAGCGGGGGGATTTCCTGGCTCTTTCCGTCACCGATACCGGCATCGGCATGACGGTGGCCGATCTTGGCAAGCTCTTCAGGATTGATGTGCATCAGAGCACAATCGGGACAGGGCGGGAAAAAGGCACGGGCCTGGGCCTTATCCTCTGCAAGGAGTTCGTGGAGAAGCATGGCGGCACCATTGAGGTGCAGAGCGAGCCCGGCAGGGGAAGCATCTTCACCTTCACGCTCCCCTGCTGAATAGAGAGGCGTCACCGGGCATTCCCACCAGTGAGGCCGCCATATGCAGCAGGCCCGCCGGCAGTGATTCCATGCAGTTCACAGGAGAAAATGTCGCGCAACAGTAATAACCAGGGAGGACACCATGGGGAAGGAAATAGAGAGAAAGTTTCTTGTAAATGGCGATGACTGGAGGAGCCTTGCAGAAGGAGTGCCTTACCGCCAGGGCTATCTTTCCACGGTGAGGGAGCGCACCGTAAGGGTCCGCACCGTTGGCGACGAAGGCTTTCTCACCATCAAGGGACTCACCACGGGGGTGAGCAGGCCAGAATATGAATACCCTATCCCTGGTGCGGAAGCCAACGAACTGCTGACAAACCTCTGTGAAAAGCCCCTGATTGAAAAGAACAGGTACAAAATAGCAAGGGGCGGCGTGACGTGGGAGATTGACGAGTTCTCCGGCGAGAACGAGGGCCTTATAATCGCCGAGGTGGAGCTCCACGACGAGCATCAGTCACTCGAGATCCCGCCCTGGATAGGTGAAGAGGTCTCCGGTGATCCGCGCTACTTTAATTCCAATCTCACGAAAAACCCTTACAGGAACTGGAATAAAACCGCCACCCGGGGGGAGTGATTCCCTGCGGAGCTCTGCCATCAGATGTTGGGCTCCAGGAGGGGGCGGCTCCCATGATCTTCGAGGTAGCCTCCTATCCCTTTCTTCACGAGGAAGATCCTGGCCAGGAAATAATAGAGGAGCATGGGGATGAGCGCTGCCGGCAGCGAGGCAGTGAGATACTGGAAGGGATAATGATAAGCGCTGGTCACGGGGTTGTAAAGCCAGAGATAAAGGCCCTGGCCCAGAACCATGCACCCCAGGGCATACCAGTTGAAGCCCCCGGTGAAGAAATAGTCCCCTGAGGGGTGACTTTCAAAGAGCTGAGAGGCGTTGAGCCTCCTATTCCTCAGGAAGAGATAATCCACGAGCAGGACGCCTGAAATGGGAACGTACATGGTGGCATTGTAAGGAAGGAAAGCGTTTCCCCTCTCATAAAGAGGGTCAGGGAAGAGCACAAAAGCCAGGAGCGGGAGAAAAGTGATGACCGTAAGGGCTTTCCATGAGAATCCCCTGAGATACTTCACATGGCGAAGCGCAAGCTCGGCGGTGTACATCATGATCGAGCTTGCCGAGATATTTGCCGATGCCACGAGGAGCAGGGATATGACGCCGAAGGTGAGGCCGCCTACTTTGAGCATCCACACGGTGGGGTCGCCCTGCTGGAACAGGAGCCCGCTGAAAAGCCCCGTGCAGCAGACCACTCCCATCAGGAGTCCCATCGTGATAACCTGGGGATAAAAGCTGTTACGCTGAGTATCGGTGTTGCGGGCAAGGAACCCTATGCCGGGCCACCATGAGAAACCTGCGCCGAGGCCGCACTCAAAGGCCAGCGCGTAATTGACATGGGCGTCGGGCTCGGGGTTGAGGGGAAGCGCTTTCACCAGGGCAGCCCAGCCGAACCTGCTGAAAATGACGTAGAAAAGGAAGATGCATACTGCCACGAGGAGAGGCGTGATTATGGAATTGAACATGTTCAGGATATGGACACCTCTTATTATAATTGCGTAAGCTACCACTATCCCGGCGAGAGTGACGAGGTGGACGAAGAGGGGTCCCGGGTGAAACCCCGCCGACTCGATGACATTCTTGACGCCTCTTGCCATCATCACCAGGATGAGCCCTGTCCATCCCACCTGGTTTATCACATAGAAAACCAGGATGATTTTTGAGCCCCGCTGGCCGAAGCAGGATTTTGTGAAATCAATCTGCTCAATGCCATATCTGTTGCAGGCAAGAGCGGAGGCGACTGCGGAGATTGCAACGCCGATGACGCATCCTGCAATGAGCACAACGAGGCCCTGCACTGCGCCGACATAAGAGGAGGCATAGCCGCCTATCAGAAAGCACCATGTAGCAACGGCATAAGCGAAACCCGTGGCGGAGATGCCATAGAGAGAGTATTCACGCTCGGAAGGCAGGAGCGGGAGGCGGCCGAAAATGGCCTCTTCCTTGACCCGGGCTTCCAGGCCAGGATCATGGGATTCAAGGTTGCTCATGGAAAAGCATGCCCTCTTTCTCTCAGGTCACGATCTGAAGAGCCAGACGAGGAAAAGCGGAAGCACTACAAAGAGCACCATGCTGAGTATCCAGTCCGTGGAGGTAAAGGCGCCGAAGGAATCTTCCGAGCACTCATCAAGCTCGACAAGACGCCTCTGCAGTTCCTGCTGGAAAGCCTCATCAAGAGAACTTTTCTGCATGCCCATGCCCCCCCTGCGCTCTGATGGACCGGAAGAGAATTGACTGCTGCGGCGTGGAGAGTGAAGCGATGAGTATAATGATGCCGTCAGTAATGCTCTGGAGTATAGCAGAAAAAGTCGCTCTTGTCAAAGGATTTTCCTCTCTCTGCCTCTAAATTATTTTGTAAGTGCCAGGCGATTTAAAGAGAAAAAGACTGCGGAGTGAACTATGAAAAGCAAAGGTATCCCCGGGAAAAGATCTTTTGAGCTCATCAAGGTAAAAGAGCAGTATGTGCCGAGAGGCGTCTTCAATATAGTGCCGGTCTTCATGAAAGAGGCGAAAGGCGCCGCGATAACCGACGTGGACGGCACCGTCCTCATAGACTTTGCAGGGGGGCTCGGGGTGCTCAACATAGGCCACTGCCATGAGGAAGTGGTCCAGGCCGTGAAGGAACAGGCAGACAGGTTCCTCCATGGATGCTTTCACGTGACCATGTATGAATCTTATGTGAGGCTTGCCGAGAAACTCGCGGAGATAGCGCCGGGAGAATTTCACAAAAAGTCCATGTTCGTGAACAGCGGCGCCGAGGCCGTTGAAAACGCCGTCAAGGTGGCCCGCAGCGCCACGGGAAGAAAAGGGATCATCGTATTTGAGGCGGGCTTCCACGGGAGAACCTATCTCACCATGACCATGACGAGCAAGGTGAGGCCCTATAAATTCGGCTTCGGCGCACTTGCGCCGGAGGTATACAGGATACCTTATCCTTACTGCTACAGGTGCCCTGTGGGAAGGGAGCGGGCAGGCTGTTCCATGGAATGCCTTGAGTTCTTCACGAAGTTCTTCGCCGCACACGCGGACCCCAAAGAGATCGCCGCCGTGATAATTGAGCCTGTCACCGGCGAGGGCGGCTTTATCCCTGCCCCGCCGGAATATATGGAGGGCCTTCAGAAGATCTGCAGGGAGCACGGCATTCTCTTCGTCGCTGACGAGGTGCAGACAGGCTTCGGCCGGACAGGCGCTTTCTTCGCCTCCGAGCACTCCGGAATCTCTCCTGATATTATCATTTCGGCAAAATCGCTGGCAGGGGGACTTCCTCTCGGAGCTGTCACGGGAAAAGCAGAGCTGATGGACGCTCCCATGGTGGGGGGGCTGGGCGGAACATTCGGCGGAAACCCCCTTTCATGCGCGGCTGCCCTCAAAGTCATTGAGGTAATGCAGAGGAAAGGCTTCATGAAGAAGGCCCGGGACCAGGGCAAGCTCATCAGGGACCGCCTGGTTCAGATGGAGAGGAAATATCCCCTCATCGGCGACGTGAGGGGAATGGGCCCCATGATGGCAATAGAGCTGGTGAAAGACAGGAAAAAGAAGACTCCTGCCAGCACAGAGACGGCCTCGATAGTAAAAGAGTGCCACCAGAGAGGGCTTGTCATCCTCAAGGCAGGCATCTATGACAATGTCATAAGAATCCTGGCGCCCCTGGTAACAGAGAAAGACCTTCTCGTGAAAGGCCTTGACATCCTTGAAGAATCGATGGCGGCAGCGAAAGTCACTCACTAGACGAAATTCTGAAGAGAGGAGCAACCATATGAAAATTGCAGTGCTGGGCGGAGCAGGATTGATGGGACGCATTACCGTGCAGGATCTGCTGGAAAATCCCGACATTGAGCATGTCACCGTGGGAGAGCTGCACCGCAAGTCGGCCCTTGCCATCCTGGGAAACCTCAAGGACAAAAGACTGAAAGTGGAGAGCATCGACATAAAGCAGCACGATAAGCTCGTCGCCCTCATAAAAGGCCACGAGGTGGTAATCAACTCCACGCCCTACCTGCTGAATCTCGAGGTGATGAAAGCCTGCCTCGAGGCCCGCGTCCACTACCTTGATCTTGGCGGGCTCTTCAAAATGACGCAGCGCCAGCTGGAGCTTTCTGCCGAATTCAAGAAGGCGGGCCTTATTGCCGTGCTGGGATGCGGGAGCACTCCGGGCACCACAAATATCATGGCAGGTTACGCCGCGGGCAGGCTTGACGAAGTGGTATCCGCAGAGGTAAAAATAGGGTGCGCCGATTTCTCGAGGAGTGAATCGCCCCTCACGCCGCCTTATACCATGGATACCATACTGGATGAGTTTTCCCTGAACCCTGTCATCTTTGAGGGGGGGAAGTTCCGCGAGGTACCGCCGCTCTCCGGTGAGGAGGAAGTGATATTCCCCTCGCCTGTGGGGATACAGACAGCCTGTTATACCATCCACTCTGAAGTGGCCACCTTCCCTCTCTCCTTTAAAGAGAAAGGCATCAAGAGGGCCAGCTTCAGGATCGCTTTCCCCGTGGAGTTTTATAACAAGATAAAGTTTCTCGCCGAGCTGGGATTCGCGAGCGACACCCGCAGGACCATTCATGGAGTGGAGGTGTCTCCGCGGAAATTCCTGCTGTCCCTTATCAGCGAGCTTCCCTCGCCGGAAGGCGACGCCGATGACTGCGATGTCATCAGGGTGGAAGTCCATGGAAAAAAGAACGGCCTGAAGGTGGAATGCCGCATGGAGAGCATAGTCAGGCCCCACAGCCGCTGGAAAGTGAGCGCAGGAGCCCTTGACACCGGTGTTCCGGCTTCCATCATAGCACAGATGATTGCCGACGGGCAGATCAGGAAACGCGGGGTCCTCCCGCCTGAAGTGTGCGTTGATACTGAGCAGTACTTCAAAGAACTGGCCCTGAGAGAGATGAAAGTGTATTCGGTGACGAGAGAAGAGATTACATAACGCAGGGAGGTGGGGGATGCCCTCTTTCTGCCTGGAACATCGCCATTGACTGCCATGGTATCTGATGATTTTAATAAAAGGAGGTATGAAAATGAAAAGAGCCAGTTCCGGGAGCTGTCAGAGGGGGGGCCTTGCCTTCCTGGTTTTCGCGGCCATCCTGGCCGTTATGCTTTTTCCCTGCCGCCCATCTTTTGCATCGCCTGCGGTGTCAAAGACGGACGTGGTGATCGTGGGCGGCGGCATGGCAGGGCTTGTGGCTGCCTATGAGCTTGAGCAGAAAGGAATCTCCTGCGTCATACTTGAAGCGAACGATCGCCTGGGAGGCAGGGTCGCCACGGTGGATTACGGCGACGGCCTCCTGTCGGAAATCGGCATGCATGAAATCTGGGAAGCCTGTCCTCTCAACGATTACGTCAAGAAGTTCAATCTCCCCTACAGCAAGTCCGAGGAGCCCTATTCCAGCTGCATCCTTGACGGGAAGGTCTATCCCTATGTCCAGGACACTTTTGAGGAGTACCTGAAAACGGTGCTGAATCCCGAGGAGGCAAAAGCCTTCTCCGACTGGCGGAGCGCCACGGAAAAAATCTATGACGAGACAGTGGCAGAGAAGCTCACTCCGGCCCTTGAGCCTCTCCAGAAGATCTCATTCGCCAAGTGGGTGGCGGGGCAGAACCTTCCCAAGAAGACGGCAGAGTTTGTGCGCCTTACCCTAGAGTGCGAGATAGCGACGGACTGGTCGCAGGTGAGCGCCCTTTACGGCATCATGCAGCTTCGCCAGTTTCTCCACAAAACAGAGAAGTGCCGGCATATCAAGGGTGGAAACAGCAAGATTACCAGCGCCTTCGCGGCGGCCATAAAAGGCCCCAAGATCCTCAACGCGAGGGTCACCAGGATCGTGCGCACCTTGATGCCCGACAACACTGTGGAGGTGAAGGTCCATTACCTTCTCAACAACAGGATGGAGTGCATCAATTCAAAGGCCGTGGTAGTGGCCGTTTCGTGGAACCACCTCCACTCCATCCAGATGGAGCCCACCCTCAGCAAGCAACAATGGGATTCAGTCTATAGCCTCACGGCGGGGCAGTACTATGTGGTGCACATCCTGCTTGACACGAAAGCCAACAGCCTTTTAAAATACGACGGGAAGCTCCCTTTTCCCATCATCTCCCGGGGCCGACTCGGGGTCATCTACGGTGTCCTGGAAGAGCCCCCGGCAGGCCAGAAGCTTGAGGTGTTCACCCTTCTTATCCATGGTGACTATGCAAGAACGTACCTCGAGCCCCTGGACGCCATGAAAAAGGAGTACCTCGCCGAGCTTGAAAAGATATGGCCGGGTTTCTCAAAATATGTCAATGCCGTGTATTTTTACGGGTACCATCCCGGCGCCACACCGGCGTGGCCAGTGGGGAGATCACCCATTGATGCCGGAACAAAGTCACTTCACGACCCATCCCTTGGCCTCTATCTTGCCGGCGATTACCTTTACAGCAGCCACGTGGAAGGAAGCGTGATGGCCGGCAGGAAGGTGGCCGCTGAAATTGCAAAAGCCTTGAAAGGAAAATAGCCGATAAGGAGGGCACCCATGTACGGTCACTGGATCGAAGGAAAAATGGTCAAGGGATCCGCACAGAACAGGATAGAAGTGAAAAACCCCGCCACGGAGGAAGTGATTGACACAGTCCCTTCAGGCACTCTTGAAGAGCTTGACAGGGCGGTGCAATCGGCGAAGAAAGCTTTTCCTCAATGGAGGAAGGTCCCGGGTGTCCAGAAGGCTGAGCTGCTCCACGAAATTGCTGCAAAGCTCCGGGAACAGAAGGAAGATCTTGCGAGGATCCTCACTCTTGAGGGCGGAAAGCCTTTCAGGGAGAACGTCGATGAAGTCACATGGGTGGCTGCATGCTTTGACTATTATGCGGAGTTAGGGAGAAATTATATGGGGCGCGTGATTGCGCCCGTTGAGCCTTCCCAGCTCTCCCTGGTCATCAAGGAGCCTTACGGCGTGGTTGCCTGCATCGCTCCCTGGAATTATCCCCTGCTTCTCACGTCGTGGAAAGTGGCACCTGCGCTTGCAGCAGGAAATACCGTCGTGATAAAGCCTTCAAGCGTCACCCCGCTCTCCACCATAGCCCTCCATAAGGCCTTCGGTGCGCTTCCTCCCGGTGTGGTCAATATAATCACCGGAAGCGGCGAGAAGCTCGGAATGGCTCTCATCAGGCACAGGGACATCAGGATGGTTGCCTTCACGGGGAGCGTCGAGGCGGGGAGAAAGATTGCGAGGACCGCCGCGGAAGAGTTCAAGAAAGTCCACCTGGAGCTGGGAGGAAAAGATCCCTTTGTGGTCTGCGAGGACGCGGATCTCGCCGTCGCCACGAAGGGCGTGGCATGGGCGGCTTTTCTGAATGCGGGCCAGGTCTGCACTTCCACGGAAAGGATCTATGTGCACAAGTCAATAGCCAGGGAGTTCACCGAGCGCTTCGTGGAGTTTACGAAAACCCTGAGGCTCGGCCCGGGAATGGAGCCCACCACTGACATCGGCCCTATGGCAGGCGAGAGCTACAGGAAAAAAGTGGAGGATCAGATCCAGGAGGCAGTCTCACAGGGAGCAGCACTCCTCCACGGCGGGAAGCGCCCGAAAAAATTCAGGAAAGGCTATTTCCTTGAGCCCACGGTCCTCACCAGGGTGGACCATACCATGAGAATCGTCAAAGAGGAGACCTTTGGCCCCGTTGCTCCCATAATGACCTTCAAGACCTTCGACGAGGCCATAGAGCTTGCCAATGACTCCGACTACGGCCTGGGTGCCTGCCTTTACACCAATGACGCCAGGAAGGTGAAAAGGTTCTTCGAGGAGGTCAAGGCAGGCACCATATGGATAAACGATCCCCTCAGCGACAATGATGCCGGGCCTTTCGGCGGGATGAAGTCCACGGGCGGCGGCAGGGAGCTCGGTGAAGAGGGGATTGAGGAGTTCAGGGAGACCAAGCACGTGCACTGGGACTTTGAAATGAGAGCAAAGGAGTGGTGGTACCCCTATTAAGATTCAATGAAACCAGGAAAGCGGGGTGGACAAGGTGAACAGGAAACGCTCTCTCTGCAATGGAAAGATCGTGGAGGTCAATCTTGCTTCTCTCACTTCAAGGGTGATTGAGATTCCCCTCCAGTGGTACCGGGACTTCCTGGCGGGAAGCGGCATGGGAGTGAGAGTCCTTTTTGAAGAGCACAAGGTGCCCCTTGAGCCCCTCGCGCCTGAAAGCCCGCTCCTCTTCATGAAAGGCCTCTTCAACGGTACAAAGATCCCATCCTCTTCGCGCGTAACCGCATGTGCACGCTCCCCCCTCACGGGAATCTGGGCTGAGTCCTGCAGCGGCGGTCTATGGGGCGCAGAGCTTGCCTTTACAGGGTATGACGGGATCCTTGTGAGGGGTAAGGCGCCGCACCCCGTCTATCTCTGGATCAACGATTCTGCCGTTGAAATCCGCCGCGCGGAGCATCTCTGGGGACTTGACACCTTTGAAGCCTCCGACCAGATTTTAAAAGAAACCCGGAGTGATGCGAAAGTCGCAAGCATAGGAAGGGCAGGGGAGCTCGGTGTGGCCTTTGCCTCCATAATGCTTGACGGAATCCACGCGAGAGCCATGGGGCGCTCCGGCATGGGAGCCGTCATGGGCTCAAAGAACCTCAAGTCCATTGCGCTGAAGGGCTCGCAGCCTGTCGAGACTGAGAATGCTGAAGAGCTGCTCAAGGTTATCAAGGCTGAAGTCCCCCTCATGGTGAAGAACGCCCAGGGACTCCGCAACTGGAGCACCGCAGGCGGCGTCGAGACAATTGAGTTCCTTGGAGACCTTCCCATCAAGAACTGGCAGCTTGGAAGCTGGGTGGAAGGGGCAAAGAAAATCGCGGGGCAGGCTTATCTTCCAACCCTTCTTGATCATCACGCCACCTGCTATTCATGCGCCATAAGGTGCGCAAAGATTGTGAAAGTGAAGGAGGGGCCTTACAAGGGAATTTACGGCCACGGGCCCGAGTATGAGACCCTTGCAGGCTTCGGATCAAACCTGTTGAATGAGAATCCCGAGGTTATTATCGCTGCGAATGATCTCTGCAACCGCCTCGGTATGGATACGATATCGTCGAGCTCAATGATTGCCTTCGCCATGGAGGCTTATGAAAAAGGGATAATAAACAGCACCACTGCCGACGGTCTTACCCTGGAATGGGGGAGGGGAGAGGCCATTGTGGAGCTTACCCGCAGAATCGCGCTACGTGAAGGAGCTTTTGCCCGCCTGCTGGGTGAGGGAGTGAAGAAGGCCGCTGCCCATTTCGGGGGAGCCACCGGGGATTTTGCCATTCACACCAAGGGACAGGAATTCCCTTACCACGATCCCAGGGCCTTCACCTGCATGGCTGCTAATTACGCCACGGCGAACCGCGGCGCCTGTCACCTGGAAGCGCTCAGTTACTTCCTCGGGAGAGGAGTGCCCCTTCCCGATCTTGGCTTCGCCACGCCGCCCGATCCCCATATCAATGAAGGCAAGGGCCATGTTGCCTACCTGATGCAGAATTATATGTCCTGCTTCAACCCCCTGGGGCTCTGCAAGTTTATTTTTACGGCCCAGGTGGGCCCCTCGCAGATTGCCCGGTGGCTCTCCCTCTCGACGGGATGGCCTGTCGGGCAGGACGAGCTGATGAAGACCGGGGAGCGGATTTTCACTCTCAAGAGACTGTTCAACAACAGGCTGGGAATCACAAAAAAGGACGATATCATCCCACGGAGGCTTCAGAAAGAGCCCAGGCCGTCGGGACGGGCTGCCGGAGTTCTCCCCGATCTGCCTCTCATCCTGGAGGAATATTACCGCCTGAGGAGGTGGGATGATGACGGCATTCCCACCCCGCAGCTCCTGAAGGACCTGGGACTGGAGCAGTGTGAAAGCCATACCCGCAAGGCATGAAGGTAACCTATGAAAATAACCCTTATTCTTAACGGACATCTGAGGCACTTCAGGGGAAAGAGGGAAGAGGTGGTGGAGCTTTCAGGCGGCGAGTCTCTCGGAGAGGTGCTGGAAAGGCTCGCCATTCCTCATGGCGATGTAATGGCCCTGGTGATTGACGGGAAAAGATTTGACTACGCCCATGTTCCACAAGAAGGCTCCGTGGTGGAGGTCATCCCTTCAATCTCCGGCGGATAGATGCCATCGCTTCTTTTCTTCTGCCCTCCCGCTGAGACAAGGTATGTGAGCTGCCGTCAAAGGAAGCGATATGGACAAGGATAACGGCAAGAAAATCCTCCCGGGTCCGGGCGAGAGCCTCTGGAAGCGGGGAATCACCCTCCCTTTCATCAGGAAGACAGTGAGCCTCAGGCTCCTCCTCCTGCTGGTCCTTTTCGGCGCTCTTGCAGGTGTTCTCTCCTTCCTGCTGGCGGTCCGGCAGACCAGCAGCCCCACCTTCTGCTTCAGCTGCCATGAAATGGGCATCTACTATGAATCATGGAAGAACTCTCCCCATAAGGATCTCCAGTGCGTCCAGTGCCATATCTCACCGGGCACGAAGAACCTTGTGGTTCACAAGACCAAAAGCCTCAAGCAGGTATATGTCCACTTCAAAGGCGTGAAACCGGGGGACATCAAGGGACATGTTCCCGACGTCAACTGCACGCAGTGCCATAAAGAATCTCCCGAGCTCGTGGAGTACCATTCTCTCAAGATCACCCATAAAAAGCATCTCACCCTGGGCGTCAAATGCGTGTTCTGCCACAAGAACGTCGTCCACGGCGCCGGTTCCGATTTCCTGCACAATCCCACGATGGCCACGTGCATCACCTGCCATGACGGCAAGAAAACCTCCAACAAGTGCAGCGTCTGTCATGTGGGAGAAATCGAGCGGGATCGAAGGGGATACCAGGAGAAATGGGTCACGAACCACAAGCGCAATATCAAGGAATCTGGCGAGGAATCGTGCAAGCGATGCCATCACAAGGACTACTGCACGAACTGCCATAAAAGCATATTCCCCCATTCCAGGGATTTTGAGAGCTCTCCCCACATAGCGGACGCGAAAAAGGACGAGAGCCGATGCAAAAGATGCCATGACAAGCAGTTCTGCGATGCCTGCCACGACATGAAGTGGCAGCACCCCATAGACTGGATGAGAACCCATGTCAGTGATGCCGAGAAGAAGAGGAAAAAGTGCGATGAATGCCATAAGCAGGATTTCTGCGACGACTGCCACACAAAGCTTGCACAGCACCAGACGGGCTATGAGGCAAAACACGCCGCCGAGGCCAGGCAGCACCCGGGCCGGTGCAAGAGCTGCCATGAAGAGAGCTACTGCGTGAAATGCCACGAGCACTCAGTTCCGGTCTCCCATGGGGAAAAGGGGTGGATGGGAAAGCATAAGAAAGAGGGGGCGAAGAAGAACGCCCAGTGCTCTCTCTGCCATAAGCAGGATTTCTGCGTGAAATGCCACAAGACCAGCAGGCCATCAACTCACAATGATGCGTGGACTGAAAAGCACGGTGGAGCAGCGCAACAGGACAGGAAAGCATGCAGGCTCTGCCACGACAGTGACTCCTCCTGTGACCAGTGTCATACCCTCTCAATGCCGCACAGCGGGCAGTGGATGGCCACCCACCGCTCACGGACCGGCGAGGGATTCTGCCTGCGCTGCCACACTGAAAAGGAATGTGCGTCGTGCCACAGGTCCAAAAAGCCTTCATCCCATGGAAGGAGCTGGGAGAAAAGCCACGGGGCGGCGTTAATGGCGGGAAAGGAGAACTGCTTCAAATGCCACGCCAGGGAAGCCTGCGACCGCTGCCATGGCCTTGCCCTGCCGCATCCAGGGAACTGGGGCATTGATCACAAGGCCGCCTACACGAAAAAGGAGACCATGTGCCTGCGCTGCCACAAAAAGGAGGAATGCGTCGCCTGCCACAGGAGTGTGACCCCCCCGTCCCATAAAGGCAAAATGTGGAAGAAAGAGCATAAGAGCTCCAAGGGAAGGGAATCGCAGTGCGCCCTGTGCCATACCGCGACAGGGAGGCAGAGCGCCTGTAAAACTTGCCACGGAGGCATTGAGCTGCCCCATGCGAAGAATTACGGCATGGATCATGGGAAGGAATCCAGGGAAAAGTCTTCGAGCTGCATCAAGTGTCACACGCGGGAGGAATGCCTGAAATGCCACCAGGCCATGCCGCCTTCCAACCACAAGGAGGAGTGGAAATTAAGGCTTCACAAGCAGGACGCCCTCAAGAGGAAGGATCTGTGCAAGGCCTGCCATGATGCCGGAGAATGCAGAAAGTGCCATCCGGAGGAAAAATCAAAAATTAAATGAATAAAGTAATATCATACCGGGTAAGAAGATATATTGATTCATTGCTCACGAGATGTCGCAAGGCATGCCCGGGAGCATAAATTCAAAAGAGGGGGCGGGAAATGAAAAAGGGCGAAAAGGCGAAATTACGGGCTGTTTTTCTTGTCGCGGCAATGACGGGCCTCGCTGCACTGGCCCTCATATCAATGATACATGCAAGCGGCCTTGTCGATCTCACCTACAAATGCCCTACGGCGGGCGATGTGATATACAGGCATTCAACCCACGCGACGGAGCAGAGACTGCTCTGCAAGGACTGCCACATCGGCATTTTCCAGATGAAGCAGGGCACCTCGGGGATGACCAACGACACCATAAACACCGGCGAGCACTGCGGGAAATGCCATAACGGCGAAAGATGCTTTTCAGTAAAGGCTGAGGCTGACTGCAAGAGGTGCCATCAGCCCAAATCCTGATCCTCTGCGATCTTACCTTCTTCCATAGCTGTGGAGGCCGGGAAGGAGAAGATTCACGCCCAGGTAGCAGAACACCACGCTCGCGAAGCCGATTATTGCAAATAATGCCGTGGTTCTCCCGCGCCATTTCAGAAAAAACCGCGCGTGGAGAAAGCCGGCATAGATGAACATGGTGATGAGGGACCACGTTTCCTTGGGATCCCAGGACCAGTACCGCCCCCAGGCCCTTTCCGCCCAGATGGCCCCTGTAATGATGAGGAGCACAAGGAAGGGGAAGCCGAAGGCAATAACCTTGTAAATGAGCCTGTCAAGCTTCTCCAGCCCGGGGAGCCTCTCCAGGAGCGGACTGCTGCTGCCGTCTTTCTCCATATGCTCCCTGATGAGGTAAATGACCGCCAGTGCAAAAGAGTATGCAAAAGCCCCGTAAGCGACTATTGCAGTGGCGACATGGTAAGTGATCCAGTTGCTGCGAAGGGCTGGCATGAGGGGCTCTATCTCCGAGTCCACCGTGAGGGCGAAGCATGCCATGGCAAACACGAGGGGCATCACCAGGGCGCCTGCAAGGTGGATCCTCCATCGCAGGGTGCACCACAGCAGGCAGAGGGCTATGCCCCAGATAAAGATGAGAAGGGATTCATAAAGGTTGGCGAAGGGGACCCTGCCGGCCTCGATGCCCCGCGCGACCAGGTTTACCGTGTTGGCGAGAAGCCCCAGAACGAGGAGCGCCGTTGCCGCCTTTCCCGCTGATTCCCTTTTCGTAAAGGCATAAAAGAGATACGCCACGAGGCTCAGAAAATAGAGCCCGAAGAAAGCCTGGAACGAAAGGGGCTCAAGTGGATGCATTTTAATGCTCTGCGGCATAGGCTCAGTGCTCCTTCCAGGACTTCCGCAACGCGGAAAGCTCTTCGTCAAAGTCTTCATCGGCAGGGGAATGAGTCACGGCAAGAATGCTGTGCTCACCTTCCCCTGGAAGAACAAGGATATGGATGGTCTTTTCTGTCACATAAAAAGAGAGTGCAAGCCCCAGGATCATGAGGAAGAACCCTGCCCAGACGAGGGGAACTCCCGGGTCCTTGCGGTACTGGAGGCCTGAGTAGCAGACCTGATTCCCCATGGATATCCTGTAGCCCTTGTAGCTGAGAGGAGTCCCCTTGCTTACCCATCCTTTTGCCACCCATTTATTATAGGAATCCATCACGAAGTGCTCATAAAGGAAGACTTCGGCTCCTTGTCCGTCGGGAATATACCGGTGGAGAAACAGGGAGAGGTCCGTACCGGGCACCTCGATGGGCAGGTCCATGTCGGGAGCGCCCTCCATGGTGAGGTGCACTGGGACGTTTTGGGCCACCCCGTCGGGTCCCTCAACATCGAGGTAAAATCCCAGGACCCCGAAGTCAGACTGGTAGAACTTCACTCCCTCGAACTCCAGGGGATCATTGACCCTGATGGTATGGCCCAGGACCTTTTTCCCCTCTTTCTGCACCTCTACGATGCTGAAATAATCAAGAGGCCTTCCCTTCTCGTCGCTCTTTGATCCTGTGTCGAGCATTTTCAGGGAAAACCCGGCCTGCGTGAGTTCAAAGAGCGAGTCCTCCCCATGAGGCGTCATATGGGCTGTTCCTGAAAATCCATTGCCGGGCCAGTGTCCGTAGATGACTCCCAGAAAGACGATGAGAATGCCTGTGTGGGTCACGAGGGAGCCCCAGCGCCGCAGGGCGCCTTTTTCAGCAAGGTAACAGACCTCATCGCCCCGGGGTTCTCTCTTCAGCCTGTATCCCAGGCGGCGGAGCGCCTGCTCCAGGTCTGCCCTGATTTTTTCATCATCATCTTTGGCGGTGAACCTGACCGCCAGAGGTGAGTTAAGGAAGTAAGCCCTGCCTGGTGCGGCTGCGCCCTTTTTTTTTGAGAGCCCGCGCAGGGTCTCAAGGCGCTTCATGTTGGATACGACGAGGTTTATGGCCACAAGCACAAGGAGCAGCAGAAACCACCATGCATAATACATGGTGTCCAGGGAGGAAGCTATGATAAGCCTTCCCGGGAGCATGCCGTACTTCCCGGCATAGAATTCACCGCTCTCATTCTGCGGTATCAGGGTGCCCAGGGCAGAGAGGAAAGCGAGAATGCAGAGAAGAAAAACTGCAGTCCTTGCCGAGCCGGCGGAGGTCCACAGTCTCTGAAAAAAAGAGCTCCTGCCGGAGCTCTCATGTCCTTCAGCCGGGGAAGGCTCCCTCACGGCTCCTATGCCTCCTGGTCGCCGAAGATGGTGAAATGCCAGCCCTTGCGGACCTGCCCGCCCAGGTCGGCCATCACATGCTTGATTCGCGTGTATTCATCAAGGGAATACATGGACATATCCTTGCCGAAGCCGCTTTGCTTGAAACCGCCATGGGGCATTTCCGAGGCAAGCGGCAGGTGATCATTTATCCAGACTGTGCCGAAGTCAAGGCGCCGCGCCGTATTCATGGCCTTATAGATGTCCTTTGTCCAGACGCTGCTCGCGAGTCCGAAGATTACATCGTTCGCCTTGGCGATTACCTCATCTTCGGTCTTGAAAGGGAGAAGCACCATGACGGGACCGAAGACTTCGTTCCGGACCAGCTCTGCATCCTGGGGGAGGCCCGTCACAAGGGTGGGCTCATAGTAAAATCCTTTATCAAGCCCGGCCCCCCGGGCCTGCTGGCCTCCCACAAGGATGGTAGCTCCGGCTTTCCGGGCCCGCTCCACGAAGGACGACACGTTCTTGAGGTGCCCCTCTGACGAGAGTGGCCCCATGTCAGTCTTCTCATCCTTGGGATCACCTAGGCGGACCTGCTTTGTAAGCTCCACCATGCGGTCCACCACGGACTGGAAAACGCTCTCGTGGGCATATATCCTGGTGGCGGCAGTGCAATCCTGGCCGGTATTGACAAAGCCTGCGACAACCGCTCCCCGGGCAGCGGCGTCGAGATCGGCGTCATCATAAACGATAAGGGCAGCCTTGCCGCCCAGCTCCAGGTGCACGCGCTTCAATGAGCCGGAAGCTGCGGTCATTATGCGCCGGCCGGTGGCGGTGTCGCCCGTGAGTGAAACCATATCGACATCCATATGGCCTGCAAGAGCGGAGCCCACTATCTCCCCGCGGCCCGTGATCACGTTCAGGACGCCTGGGGGAATCCCTGCCTCGTGGGCTATTTTTGCGAGCTCGAGGGAAGTGAGGGGGGTAATTGAAGCGGGCTTCAGCACGACGGTATTCCCGGCTGCCAGTGCCGGCCCTATTTTCCAGATGGCCATCAGGAAGGGATAGTTCCAGGGCGCGATTGACGCCACGACGCCAAGGGGCTCGCGGCGGATCATGCTGGTATAGCCAGTCACATATTCCGCAGTGGAGCGCCCTTCAAGGGCGCGGCAGGCTCCCGCGAAAAAGCGCAGGTTATCAATGGCGAAAGGTATGTCGCTGTTCCGGGTGAGCTTCACAGGCTTGCCCGAGTGCAGCGTCTCAAGGTCCGCAAGCTCCATGGCTTTTTCTTCCAGGGCTGCGGCGAATTTCCACAGCAGCATGGAGCGCTCCCCTGGAGAGAGGCCACTCCACCGGCCATCCTCAAAGGCTGCCCGCGCGGCCGCAACGGCCTTGTTCACGTCCTCAGCCGTTGCAGAGGCGACACGGGCAATTTCCTCGCCGGTTGCTGGGTTAATGACCTTCATGGTCTCACCGGAGCCT
Source organism: Candidatus Eremiobacterota bacterium (assembly GCA_031082125.1). Lineage (NCBI taxonomy): Bacteria > Bacillati > Vulcanimicrobiota > Vulcanimicrobiota bacterium. Next base: position 22,434 of record JAVHLM010000040.1, on the reverse strand, counting down.
GAGGCAACCCATTCTCCCCCTATAAAGAGCTTGTAATCCAGAACTTTAGTCGATACCATGACTCCCCCTCCTTCACTTCCATGAAATGTTTCCGCCTTGACAGGCTGTGCGGATATATCTGCTATAACATTTCTATGGGCGATTCCCATCACCTTTCATGGAAAGGCTCTTTTATCACATTTAAGTATAAATTGAGGCAAGTCCTGGAAATATTCAATGTAGGGAGCAGCCCTACCGAGGTAAAAAGCAGGTAACAGAGAATGGTACTTCAGGCTACCCAGTTTTTTCACAGGGAGGCTTTTATGAAGAAACTCTGTGCCCTTGGCATTCTGCTCATCCTGTTTTCTTTTGCCTGTGTTCCTTGTTTTGCCGCCGGCCACGGTTTTGTATCGCTGAAGGGCGCCGAGATAGCGGCGCCTGGCGGCTCTCCGCTTCTCTTGAAAGGCATCTCGCTGGGGAACTGGCTTCTCCCCGAGGGCTACATGCTCAAGTTCGAGGAAATCTCGTCGCCCCGCCTGCTGAACGACCTTCTCTGTGAGCTTGTCGGCCCCGGTGAAGCACGGAGGTTCTGGAAAGACTACCGTGCCGCCTATATCAGCAAAAAGGATATCATGCTGATCCGGAAACTGGGATTCAATATGATAAGGGTGCCTTTCAACTACCGCCTCTTCACCCCCGAGGATCATCCCGGCATATGGCTTGACGAAGGATTCACGCTCCTCGATCAGGTGGTCTCCTGGGCTCAAGAGGCAGGGCTCATGGTGATTCTTGACATGCACGGCGCCCCGGGAGGCCAGACGGGAGAGAATATCGATGACGGGTGGGGGACACCATGGCTTTTTGAAAGCCCCGAATGCCAGGAGCGGACCATCGCCCTCTGGAAGAAGCTTGCTGAGCGCTACAAAGCCAGCAGGACCGTCATCGGCTATGAGCTCCTGAACGAGCCTGTCCCTGATTTTGAAGGCTACGGGCGCTATGAGGCCTCCCTCGAGCCGCTCTACAGGAGGATCACTGAAGCCATCCGCACTGTTGACAGGGACCATCTCATCATTCTTGGAGGCTCCCGGTGGTGCACCAATTTTGAGTGCTTCGGAAAACCCTTCGATTCGAAGCTTGTCTATACGTTCCACCACTACTGGGCTGATCCTTCGGAGAAAAGCCTGCAGAAAGCTCTTGCCTTCAGAGAAAAATACGGCGTCCCGCTCTGGATGGGCGAATCCGGGGAAAACACCGATCAATGGATTGAGGCTTACAGAAAATCCCTGGAAAAGCACCGCATCGGCTGGTCTTTCTGGCCTTATAAGAAAATGGACTCTCCCTCATGCGTGGCCACCTTCCCAAAGCCCCGGGTGTGGGAAGAGCTGGTGAGCTATGCCGAAAAATACCGGGGCGCCTCATGGAAAGAGAGACGCCTTCACCGGCCTTCGCCACAGATGTGCAGGAAAGCCCTTGATGAGCTCCTGGAGAAGGCAAAGGTGGAGCACTGCATCATCAACAGGGGATTCCTGAAAGCCCTGGGCCTGGAAGAGCCGGCAGGTCAATGAAAAAATAACATATTTGAGTTTCATCTGAGCACCTTTTGAGCCTTTTGTGGACTTCGTGCCTTATCATGAGGGAAGGACCAGGAAAGGAGCCTTCATATGAACAGTGATATAAATACTTCCATGCAATTCAGGGTGATGATGAGCACCTTTTCACTCTCCGCGGGATCAGGCCAGGTAAGGCCTCCCGTCCAGTCTCCCTCAGGGCTTCAGCTTTCCGGAGGGGACTCCATGCCCGGAAATCCAATGAGCGCTCCCTACAATCTCATGAGAGAGCTTGCAGACTTCGGCGGGCCGGGCGGGGCCATGCCTTCATGCGGGGGGCCTCAGCAGATGATGCAGCAGATGCTCCAGATGATGAAGCAGATGATGGATATGATGATGGGTATGTTTTCCCGGATGGGCATGGGAGGCTCGCCGGGAGGCGGCTGCCCCGGAGGCGGCGGAGGGTGCGGGGGACCGGGAGCACCTCCATTCGGGCAGGAAATGTTTCCCGGGCAGGCAGGCCAGACCGGCGCCATGCCCCAGGCTGTTCCTGATGCTGGCGCGACCATGGGCAGTGCGAAAGGAACGGGCTACTATCCCGACAGCAGCGCCATGGAAGGCGGCTTTACCGACAAAAGGGGGAAGAAGCTCTGCACCCTCCAGGACTACCTGGAAGGGAAGGCTCCCTATGTCTCCATCGCCCTGGACAAGAACCTCTACAAGAGCGGCCAGGTCAAATACGGCGACGCCTTCAGGATACCGGAGCTTGAGAAAAGGTACGGCAGGCCCATCCTCTTCAGGGCCGTCGATACGGGAGGAGCCTTTAACGGGAAGGGATTCGGAAGAGTTGACATCTGCACGCGGAGCGCGAGGCACAGCCTGGATCCGACAGTGAACGGGCGCCTCACCCTCCAGAGGGCTCAATAAGGAAATGGTCAGGCTTCTCATAACACCAGGCTGCGGGGTAGAAAGACAGGACGGCAAACCTCGAATGAGCCATAACCATGCATCTCCAAGAGGGAAACAGGAGCCTCTTATATAAGATTTAGGATACCAGGTCTGGATATTTTCCTTGGAGAGATGCCATGAAAGAACCATACCGCAAAGGGGTGCGTATCTATACCGCAGGTGACTACCAGGCTTTCAGGGAGACCAGGAGAGCTTCCCTCAGGAAAGAGATTGACAGACTCATTGGAAAAGCCCTGGTCCCGGGAGACAGTGACCGGGAAAAGGTGAAGGTTTTTTTAGCAAGCCTCCACGATGCTGTCCTGAGCCTCAGTAAACCGCGCTCCATTGCCCCGCCGGCCATGTCATCACGCGATGCATGCGGGTCAGGTAAAGGGGCAGGCACAGAGGGAGCGTTGGGAGCGGCGCCTTGTGACGAGAGCGTCCTGTCCGCTGTTGCGGCTCTTGACAGGGAGAATCCCGCGGGGATAATCAGTGGCAGGCAGCTCGAAGAGCTCATCCATAACGCCCTTGAAGAGTATGCTCTCAAGGGAGATGATTCCCTCTCCGATGCGGTCCAGGTCCTCATGGGGCCTGGCGACTGGGACGGAACGGGGGCAGGCAGGGAATATGAGGATCTTAATGCCTTCATCATGAAAAATGCTGGGCGCCTGTCGCCTGACGCGGCGGCCAAGTGGGCTGTTTATGAGAAAACGGTGAAGGAGATCAGGCGGGAAGGCCAGGGGGCAATTCCGATTGAGAAATACAGGGAGATGCTGGAGAAGATGAAGAGCGCCTCGGGCTACGCCGACAGAGGCGCCGGGGCGGCCATAGAGGCTCTTCTTGCTGAATGCCCCCGTGGACCCGTTTCCGGGGAGCAGATGGAGCGCTTCATCATCAAGGGAACAAGCGAGGGCGGCGAAGGATTTCAAAGCCTGCTGAGCCTTGTGACAAGCCCGAAGGATCGCGACGGCACCGCCGCCGGAGTTGAATATGACGCGCTGAGAGCTTTAATGGAATCTCTCGGGGAGAGGCTCACTGATGCCGCAAAGGCCAAGTGGGAAGTCTATGAGCGCTCCGTGAAAGAAGCGCAGCAGGCGGGGAAATCAGGGCTTGATGACGCGACGTACAGCAAGATGCTCAAAGATATAAGGAACATCAGGGAAAAATAGTAAAGCCGGCGCCGGGAGAGAAATTTTTTAAGTTTGATAAATTCTTGTCATAAGGATTTTTTTTTGTTAAAATGTAGGGGAGACAGAAAAGCACATTGCTATCCTTGTGCTTACTCTCACCGAAAGGGAGAAAAGAAGAACTCCTGCCTCACAGAACTATTGTCGAAGAACTGAAACGCACTTTAGGTCGAAGCACCAACAGGGAGTTTTTTCTATGACTATGGACGCACTCGTTTTAGAGCAGAATACTCACAAGGCAGGCTATGTTGAAACAGCACAGACTGTGCGCCTCTGCTACAGTCTTACCGGCATCTCAACCCTGGCCGGAGTGGAGGACTACACAGAGGGAATCTACGATGGAAATCCCAGCGAGGATTTCTGCGCGACCCAGAGGCGGCAGCATGAGTATCTCCTCGATGAGCTCAACGCGGGTCCTGGTTTCAGACTGCTGGAAATCGGCTGCGGTCTGGGCACTCTGCTGGCGGCCGCGCGCAAGCGGGGAATAAATGCGACCGGCGTGACCATTTCAGAGGATCAGTGGGCGGCATGCCGCGCGAAAGGGCTTTCTGTCGTGCTTTCTGATTACAGAGAGCTTCCCCTCCATCTGAAAGGAAACTTCGACGGGATCATTGCGAACGGGGCGCTCGAGCATTTCTGCCAGCCAGAGGATGCCCTCGAAGGTCTGCAGGACAGGATCTACCGCGAGATGTTCCGGATCTTCTCATCCCTGCTTGACCCCGCTTCCCGCTCGCAAAGAGTGGTCACTACCGCCCTTCATTTCAGGGGAAAGCCGGTGGAACCTTTTAAATTCCTGAAATCCCCGTTCCTGCAGCTCTTCGACAGCGCAGGGCTGCATTTCTCGATTCTTCATCGAGGCTACGGGGGCTACTATCCAGCGGAAGGCCAGCTCGAGCGCTGCGCGCGGGACAAGTTTGCCCTTATTCGCGAAGTTGACGGCACACAGGACTATGGATTCACCGCCGAAGACTGGCTGAGAAAGTTCCGATGCGCTTTATTCCGTGATTTTCGTTTCAGCGCGGCCCTGGCCAGGCACTTCATCTCGAACCCGATCCACACGCTCTGGTTTGCGGCCAGTTTCATCGGCCCGGCGTCGCAGCTCTGGCAGTTCAGGGGCGCACAGACCCCGGTGCGGCACTTCCGCCATACGTGGCAGGCAGTCTGACGCCCTCATCTTTGAGGCAAAGGTCGTGGAGCAGTAGTGACTGTGACCAATTTATGATAAAATAGCAGTATGACGGAGCGGCAGAATCATTTTCTGAATTATCTCCTCTTCAGGTATTCATTCTCAATAGTGGTGGCATTGCCTGAGGAGAAGGTCCTCGAGAAGGTGGGCCATATGCTGAAATGTGGCTACGAACTTGAGGATTCCACCTTTCAGCACTTCCGCGGCGAGTTGTCGGGCAATGGCTTCGAAGCCGATCTTATCACGCCTGACGTGAGAGGGGTCTCCTTCGCCTTGAGAGGCGAGATTGCGCCGCTTGGAGAGAAAAAGTCTGCCCTCACCGTTTTTGTGAAGATCAAAGATGACTCCGGCATGAAGATGCTCCTGGGATTTCTTGCCCTGGCCTTCTGCTCGGGCCTGGGAAATCTTTCCTCCAGCTCTCCCGGCCAGCTGCCTGGAAAATTTTCCGGCTTCTTGCTTTTTGCCACATTTGGCTTTCTACTGGGATACACTTTCAACCTTGCGACTTACTGGAGCAAGTCCCGCCTTATGAAAAAAATATTCAGTGAAGAGTTCAGTGAAGAGTTCCATAAGCGGGAAAAGCCCAAAAAGAAAAAGGCCCGCCCCCAGGCCGAGGGGATGACCCCGGAAGAGTCGCGTTTTTTCATGCTGTGCGCTGCCGTCATCGCTCTTGTATCGATTGTCTCCATGCTCTCTTTTTCCCCCCCGTGGTCATTTTTCCTGGGGATCATGGCGACGATCACGGTTTCCCTCTTCGGAGGAGGGCTCTGCACCTTTGTAATGATTACCTTAAAGGAAATCCCGAAATTCCTCCGTCGCATGAAGCCTCAATTCAGATGGATGAGCCTTCCCCTTGCAGCTCTCAAGGTAATCGGCATGATCATGCTTATCACCGGGATTAGCATTGTTATGCATGGTATCCTCGCCACATGCGGCTTCACCCCGTGGATTACCTCCCATACAGAGCTTCCCATAGCGCCATACACCAGAGTTGCCGTGGACCGCGGGGGAAACTCCTACGTGTTCCTGAGCTTCCTCTGCCGTTTCCAGAAATACGACAGCGCAGGGACATTTCTCTCGGGATGGTTTATCCACTCAGGGGGAAAACCCGTCAGCTTCAAGGTCAACAGCGACAATGACCTGGAGTTCTATACCATGCATAACATTCACTATACTGCCGATTCATGGGGAAGAGTCAAGAAAAGGAAAGCCTCCTCCTATGAGAAGAGAGGGGATTTTGAAAAGACATGCAAGGCGACTGCGGCAGCTGATGTGACAGCCCTCAAGGAGAAGATGGACGGATATCCCTTTTATCTCTGGCTGGTATCAGGGCCCCAGTGCATTATCCTTTTTGCCGCGGGCCTGCTCCTTCTCTTTCTCACCGGTGACGAGTGTGCCGGCAGGTGGCTGCTGAAGGAAAAGAGAATGCTTCCTAGCAGATCGTGAACGCCACCGTTTTCACCCTTCTCGTGTGTTTCCCCTCAATATCCTCCTCAAGAATCATGTGCTGAGCGGCAGGGGCTGAGAGCACCTCTTTCAGGTTCCTGATGGCGCCGACGGGCACGTCGGCCTGTATCAGCGCAGGGTAGATTTGTGCGAATCTTTTCAGTGAAAATGCCCTCGACAGGATTTCATGAAGCTCTTTCCTGCGGGCCACCCTGCCGGGATTATCAATGAACCGCCCGTCAAGTGCTGTTTCCTTGATGTCTACCAGACGGCACAGCTCAGAAAACTGCCTGTCACTTCCGATGGCGAGCACCAGGGGCCTGCGGTCTTTTGTGTACACAATTTCCCCATAAGGGGCGATACTGGGATGGAGGGAGCCCATGCGGCGGGGTATGGTACCGTTCATCAGATAACTGCTGGCCTGGTTCACCAGCGAGGCAATGGAAGCCTCCTCCAGCGAACACTCCACATAGGAACCCCTGCCGGTTTTTTCCCTTTTCAGCAGGGCAAGGAGAATGCCCTCCTTGAGCTGGTGGGCTGCCAGCACATCAATAAGGGCCACAGGCATTTTACAGGCTTCGGCATCTGGCGCTCCGTTCATATCCATGAAACCTGTCTCGGCCTGGAGCACCACGTCGAATGCCGGCCGGGAAGAATCTTTGAAGCCCCTGATCTGCCCATAGACAATCCTGGCGTTGATGCTTTTTATCGTCCTGTAGTCCACTTTGAGCTTCTTTGCGCTGTCGGCCCTGAAATTGGATAGTACTATATCAGCTCTGGCCAGAAGCTTCAGAAGTCTCCCGTAATCCCTGGCATCGCTCAAATCCAGGCTGAGATAGGTTTTGCCGCAGTTTACCGAGGAAAAATAAGCAGTGACGGGGTGGTCGTCTTCCGAGAGGGACCTCCAGGTGCGGGTCAGATCTCCTCCCGTTTTTTTGTTCTCTATTTTAGTGACTGTGGCGCCCAGCTCGGCGAAGAACATGCCCACGGCGGGACCTGCCAGCACGCTTGCCAGCTCGATGACTTTTAATCCTTTCAGTAGCTGCATGGCTCCTCTTTCGGACATGAGGCGATTGCCAGCCCTCTGTGGCGGTCGCTCCCTTCAGCACTGTTGTATATCATAAGAATGCCATCTTTTGTAAAGAAAGGAGGCGGGCCGGGCATCCTTGATGAAACACCTGGAATCCCCGCGGTGGTTTTATTCCTCATTCTCATTTTCTGCCTGATTATCCTACCTGCCGGGGAGAATTCCGTCCCCGCGGTGTGCAGCATCATCTTCCCGCCTGATCGGCCGGCTCAGCCTCAGGAATGACGGTGCATTTCCTTACCCCGTGGCCCACCACTGCTGTCACTTCAAAACGGATATTCCTGTAATGTACGACATCCCCGATTTCCGGGGGGCGCTCAAGCAGCATGAGCACAAGGCCGCTCACGGTGTCAACCTCTTCATTCTCAATTGGTATCCCGCAGATTTCTCCGACTTCGTCTAGTCGCACGGTACCGCTCACGGTGAGGCGGCCGTCTTGATCCCTGGCAATCTCAGGCTCAGAAGCCCTGCCTTCCTCTATGTCACCTATCACTTCCTGAAAAAGGTCCTCCAGCGTGATGATTCCGGCGGTTCCGCCATGCTCATCCATCACCACCACCATCTGCGCATGGGACTTCCGCATGGCGGCGAGCACGGTATCCAGGTCGGTTGTCTCCGGAAGATAAGGCACTGCCCTTATGTCGATCTCCTGGATCGTCCTGCCTGACCGCAGAAGACGGAAAAGATCCTTGATATGGATCATTCCCAGGATGTGATCCAGACTTTCCCTGTACACAGGGTAACGAGTATGGCGTGACTGCCTTACGAGAGAGAGAATGCGGTCTTCTGCGGCGTCCATCGGCAGCCCTGTGACACGGACGCGGGGAACCATCACTTCACTTGCAGTGAGGTCGCCGAACTCGAAGAGATCGCGCAGCACTTTTCCCGCCTCGGCGCGAAGCAGGCCTCCCTCTTCGCTTTCCCTTACAATGTATTCTATCTCTTCCGGGGTGTGGTAGTTCCCGGCAGAAAACTCCCTCCTGATGCCCAGCAGCTTCAAAAAAATGTTGCCTGTGGCGTTCAGTCCGATCACAAGGGGATAAAGGGCGCTCTGAATGATGCCCATCAGCGGGGTGATCCACAGCACGGTCCGCTCGGCGGAAAGAAGCGCGAGAGACTTCGGAACCATTTCGCCCAGCACGATATGAAAGTACGTCAGAATGACAATGGAAAGCACGCTCGCAAGGCCGTGAGCTGCAGGCCAGCGGGAGGCACCGAGGGAATCAAGGCTCCCGGCTATCCACCCTGCCAGAATGTGCTCGCCGTACATTCCCAGGCCCAGGCTCGCAAAGGTTATTCCAAGCTGTGCAGTGGCGATATAGCGGTCCTGGAGGCGCGTATCGCTGATAATACGCAGGACCTGACGGGCAATGCGGTGACCTTTCGACGCCATATTCTCGACAGCGGCGCGGGAGACACCTGCAATAGCGAACTCGGCCGCCACGAAAAGCCCGTTGACGAGAATCAGGATACTAATGATTATGACCGGGATCAGTATCTCCACGGCTCTCTCTCTTTCTCAATGGGTAAAACCGGGGTGACGAGCACGGAGACTATGGTATGGCAGTCCATCTGCTCTACTTCCACCTGCACACCGTCAATGGTAATCCTCTCTCCTGCAGCAGGAATGCGCCCCGCAGCCTCTGCCACGTGGCCCCCCACGGTTGACGAGCCGCCCTTCCAGGGAATCCCTGTCCATCTTTCGATGCCGTCAAGGCGCATGATGCCGGGAAGGCGCACACGGCCGTCAGGGAGTCTTTCAGGTTCCGGCTGATCGGCCTTGAGCTCGTCTCCCACGTCACCGAGCAGCTCAGTCAGGACGTCCTCCAGCGTCACCAGGCCCTTCACGCCTCCAAACTCATCGATGACGACCGCCTGGTGACTGCGTTTCTCACGAAGGACCGACAGCAGGCGATCCGTGGTAATGTGCTCAGGGACAAAGACCGCGGGCCGCAGCGCCTCGGACAGTACACCGATGCCGCAGGGCTCGAAGCAGCGGAGCATGAGATCCTTGGTATGAATGAATCCTATGATGTGGTCTATTGATTCCCGGTACACCGGCACTCTGGTATAGGGGCCTTCGCCTGCCTGTGACAGAATCTTCTCCAGTGAAGATGCGCTGTCTATCGCCACGATGGAGCGGCGGGGCACCATAAGGTCCCTTGCGGTCCTTGTCGTCAGCTTCAGGGCCTTATGAAGACGGCGCTGCTCATCCTCTTCAAGAAGCCCCCCGTCACGGCTCTCGGCGATGAGCAGATAAATCTCTTCCGGAGAGTGGATATGGCGATGGGCTCCGTAGGGCACGCGCAGCCACCTGAGTATCCTGATGCCGCTGCCGTTCAGCACGTTGATGAACCAGGAGAGGATCTTCATTGAGAAACGCATGGGCACGACTGAGAAAAGGGCCGTCTGCAGTGAATACTGTAATGCAATGGATTTGGGAACGAGCTCCCCGAGTATCACCTGCAGCACCGTCAGCGCGACAAGCACGATTACCGCCGATGTTGACTGTGCCGCAGCTTCCTGAAGTGAGCCCCAGCGTGCGAAAAGAGGTGCCAATTCACAGGCAAGCGTCGCCTGCCCGTAGGCTCCCAGCACGAGACTGGAAATGGTGATGCCTATCTGGCACGCGGCGACATACCGGTCAAGTGCCATCGCTTCCTTGATTGACAGCAGCAGCTGGCGTGCGAAGAGATTCCCTTCAGCGGCAAGCTGCTGGATTCTGCTCCGCCTCACGCTCACAGCCGAGAACTCGGCCGCAACATAAAGAGCATTGACGGCTATAAGAAAAAGTATGACAAGCCATGTTGAAAGCATTATCCTTACCTCACAGTCAGCTTCAGGCGGTAAACCCCATCGCTGAAACAAGGACCGCGGCTCTGCCCGCTAAAATGCTGCGCTCATATGATAACAGAATACGCCTGAGGCAGTCAACTCGCTTCAATATCAAAGGTCCCGGGTTATTCCCTTCTCGATGAGAGCTTTCAGCAGGAGATCGGCAATGATCCTGTTTGCTTCCGGCCCGTTATGCTCACCGTCGTAGCTCTTGTCGAATCTGTTTTCGGGGATGTCCACCATATCGGGCATGAGGTCAACAAAAGGAATATGGTCTTTTTCCAGGGAGCTGATGATGCCGTCCCACTTTCTCTTGAAGACCGGTTTATCCCTGTACTGGATGATCTCGTCCTGGCGCGGCAGCACGATGACGAGAAAGAGCCTGCCCCCCTGGCGGCACTCCTTCTCCATCTCCTTGAATATCAGCTTCGTGATCCTCAGGGCCTCGGAGTTTCCCTTGAAGACCCCCAGGCGCACGGAATCTTCACGGACATAGTTGTAGAAGCCCAGCAGCAGCTTCACTAGAATCAGATCGCCGAGGAGCGGGGGACTCTCGTACTTCGTGGGGATATAGAGCGCGTCGTATTTCCTGAGGTGCTCGACAGTACGCCTGCTGAGCTTTCCTTCATTTTCGCTGTAGAATTCATCGGTGGAGGCAAATGGGCTTTTTATGAGCTTCAGGCCGTTGTTTTCAATGACATATCTGGGCATGATCTGCCATCCTCCCCAGCCGATGAGCTTCCTGTAAGTGTTGATGTCCCTGAGGAGATCACAGGAGGAGACATGGACCATGAGCACCGCGTCGTAGTTTATTTTTTCCTTTATCTGGCTGTACCTGAGAAGGCTCTGCCCCATACCGTAGCCATCGACGCCGAAATTGAGCACTTCCAGGGAGGGATCCCTTTTCTCCATAATGAGGGGCCACGTGGCTTCCTGGGGCACCTGGCTGCAGTTGGTGAAGGAATCGCCGAAAATGATGACACGCTTCTTCCCCTGCTCCCTCTGGCGGGCTGTCTCCCTGTCGGCCCGGGCCCCTACATTGTTGGTGCGCCACCACCTGTGGGCCGACGAATAGCTCTCGGGATATCGGTAACCGATAAGGGGATCGGGGACAAAATAGCCATAGAGGTCATCGCCTGAGACAGGGGGCTCATTCTGCTTTACAGGCGGTTTCTCAGCAGGTTTCTCAGCAGGTTTCTCAGGGACGGGGGCGATCTTGAAGGGTGGGAGCTCGGTGCCGAAGAGCTTCCCGTACGATATTTCAGATGGTTTCACGGACATCCTGAGGAACAGCTCCAGCAGGATGAGGAGCACAAGAGCAGTGAGCACCACAAAGGCCGTTTTCTTTTTTGCAGCGCCTGCGCCTCTTCCTGCCTTATCTTGCGGTGGTGCCATGCTCTCATGCTCCCTCATATCTGCAGCATTCGAGGAAAATGGGGACAGACTCCTTTACAAACCTTTTCCCTCAAAAAAGATTTTTCATCGTCGCGGGAGAAGAAATAATAGTCCGGAACATGCGACTCTTCTCTTATCTTGAGGTAAATTATGAAAGGATGCCTGCCGCGATGAAAGTAAATTCTGCCCTGAAGCTGTGGATCTCCTTATTTGTCGTGATTTTTTTCTTTGCCATGGCCTGCACGCGAACCGCAAAAGCCCCCGTAGCGCAGACCAGGCCTGATAGCCAGGTTTCACAGGTCTCCGATGACGAGCCTCCGGCGCCTGATGTGACAAGGCCCCCGGCAATGGTGGTGAAGGGGCAGGACGAGAAGCCCGAAGAGCTCGGCATCGCGAGGGTTGAGATAAAGACCAGGATCTACGGGTACTTTGCCGAGACGGAGATGACCCTGGTATTCTCGAATCCCCACAGCAGGCCTATGGCGGGCGATCTCTACTTTCCCCTTCCTGAAGGCGCCACAGTAAGCGGCTATGCCCTGGACGTGAAGGGCCGTATGGTTGAAGGAGTGGCCGTGAGCAAGGAGAAGGGGAGGCAGGTCTTTGAGAAGGAGGTCCGCAAGGGAATCGACCCGGGCCTCATGGAGCTGGCGAAAGGCAATACCTTCAAGACCCGCGTATTTCCCATTCCCCCGGGGGGCAGCCGCACCGTAAGGGTAAGCTATGTAAGCGACATTGTGACGGGGAAGGATGGGGCCTCCTACCGCCTCCCCCTCAATTTTGCGAAAAAGCTCAGCGAGTTCTCCATGAGGGTGGAAGTGGTGAAGGGTGCCGCCGCCCCGGTGGTGAAGTCAGGAGGGCCGGCGAACCTGGCCTTTTCCCGCTGGAACGACAGTTACGTGGCCGAAGCCAAGCTCAAGGACAGTCCTGCCGAGGGTCTGATCTCCATCGCGCTCCCTGAGGTAGAAAAAACGCCGGTCATCGTTGAGGATGGCGGCGATGGCTTCTACTACTTCGCCGTCAATGATTTTCCCTCGCCTGCCGGTGTCGCGGAGAGAAGCCCTGCACCCCGCCGCGTGGCTCTCTACTGGGATGCCTCGGGCTCAAGGGAAAAGGCTGATCACAAGAAAGAGCTTGCCCTTCTTGAAGCCTTCTTCTCTCAGTACAGGAATGATCCAGTCATCGTCGATCTCCTTGTTTTCAGGAACGCCATGGCCCCGCCGCAGTCTTTCGAGGTGAGAAACGGCGATGCCGGAGGGCTTTTAAAGGCAATAAGCGGGCTTGCCTATGACGGCGGGACACAGACAGGCTGCCTGGCGGCGCCTCCCCGGGATCCTGATGTGGCCCTGCTCTTCACCGACGGTATTTCCAATTTCGGCAGTGAGGTCCCCTCAGGGCTCAAAAAGCCCCTTTACGTCTTTTCATCGGATCTCTCGGCCAATTACGGATTCCTGAAATTCCTCGCCCTCTCGTCAGGCGGCGCATTTTTCAACCTTGAGCGCCGCGCCCCTTCTGAAATTGTCGGGGAGATAGGTAAAAAGCCTTTTTCGTATCTGGGATCTCCGGAGGAGCCTGAATGCTATCCTGCGACGGCACAGCCTGTGCAGGGCAGGTTCACCCTCCTTGGGCGCTTCAGCGGGGCCGGGGCGAAGGTGGCTCTCAGGTATGGGCGCGCCGGTATGACTGAGAAGGAATCCTCCTATACCATCGATACAAAAAATGCGCCATCGGGCCAGCTTCTCCGCTGCTGCTGGGCGGAGAAAAAGGTCGAGGACCTCTCGATATTCCAGGAGAAAAATGCCCAGGAGATTGAGAGCGTGGGAAAAGAGTTCTCACTTGTCACTCCCTTCACTTCCCTTATAGTCCTTGAGAGCATTGAGCAGTATATGGATCACGCCATAAGGCCTCCCGCGGGGCTTGCCGATTACCGGGAGCAGTATGACAGGGCTATGAAAGAGAAAAAAGCGGCAAAAGTGAAGGATGATGAGTCCAAGATAGAGCGGATAGTGAAGCTGTGGGATGACCGCGTGTCCTGGTGGGAAAAGAAATATTCCTACAAGAAGGATTTCAAATATTATAACGGGGAGCAGCAAAGAGAGCGTCACCAGGCTCCTGCGGAGCCCATGAGAAACAGTGCCGCACCCCAGGCAACAACTGCAGCGCCGCGCACTTCGGCGGCAGACGGCTTCGGCAGTGGAGGGGAGCGCGACGAGGCGATGTCAAAGACAGAGGCGGGCGCCGACAAGAAGCAGTCGGGCGGGAAGGGCGAGAGCCCGGCGGGGCCTGAGATCATCATCAAGGAATGGAATCCTGAGACTCCCTATCTCACGGCTCTCTCGCAGGCAGGCAAGGAGGACCCCTTCAGTGTTTATATCAAGGAGAAGAAAAAATACGGTGCCTCGCCGGCCTTCTACCTTGACTGCGCGCAGTATATGCTGAAAAAGAAGCAGGAAGGCATCGCGATACAGATCCTCTCCAACATAGCGGAGCTTGAGCTCGAGAGCGCGCCGCTCCTGAGGGTGCTGGCCCAGAGGCTCCTGCAGCTCGAGAAATATGATCTTGCCATTCCTCTCCTCGAGGAGGCAAAGAGGCTCCGCCCCGAAGAACCCCAGTCATACCGCGATCTCGCCCTGGCCCTTGCGAAGAGAGCCCGCAGCACCGGTGACGCGAAGGAATACGAGAAGTCGATGGAGCTTCTGAACCACGTGGTGATCAATACATGGGACCGCTTCGAAGAGATCGAGGTCATAGCTCTCATGGATCTCAACGCCATCCGTGCCGAGTACCTGAGGCGCACGAGCGGTGCGACGGCACAATATCCCTCCGACAAGAGGCTTGTGAAGCTCCTTGATCTTGATATCAGGATACTTCTCACATGGGATGCCGATCTCACTGACATGGACCTCCACCTCATAGAGCCGTCAGGTGAAGAGGCGTCATACAACCACAACAGGACCACCATCGGCGGGCTGGTGAGCCGCGATTTCACCCAGGGATACGGCCCTGAGGAATACTGCCTGAGGCGCGCCGAGAAGGGGACTTACAAGGTGGATGTGAACTACTACGGGAGCAGCGCCCCTTCGCTTATGGGCCCTGTCACCGTGCAGGCCGAGGTGATCACCAGCTTCGGGCGCCCCGAGGAAAAGAGGAGAAACCTCACGCTGCGCCTTGCAGAGGGGAAAGAGACGCAGCGCGTCGGCGAGATAACCTTCTGAAAGGGGACCGCTCCCGGATTCTTTCTTGCCTACTGAAAGGCCTTGACGGCTTTCCTTATCAGGCCGTCAAGGTCGCTCACGGCATCGGCTTTTCTTTCGCGGATTTTTCTCTCTATGGCCGTCACTTTGTCTTTCGGGGCCCAGGAGTTTACCGCGCCCGGCCCGCCGGACTCGACGGCTATCCTGATAATCCGGAAGAGCCTGGCGAATTTCTTCTCGGCATTGCTCTGGTCTGTCTTTTCCTCTTCCAGTGCGCTCAGCATTTTCCTGATTTCAGCTATTTTCTCAGGAGGCAGGCATTCTGAGACAGCATAGGGGGGATCATACCAGAGGATGGTCACCGTGCCTTTTCCACGCGGCACCCTGATCGCATATACATTGCCGGCCAGGTCGAGTATTCCTGCCTTGTCCCAGTCGGCGCCCTCAAGCGTCTGTGTCATCAGCTTGAAGGTATAGTAAGAGAGCTTTTTCGTTCCCCGCGGCGGGTCATTGTCGAACTCCCCGTCATAGATGAATCCTGTATGGTCAAAATAGCCGTCGTCATGCTTGAACCCTTCCATGAGGCCGAAGGCCCAGAAGACCTTTTTCACCCCGAGGGCAAGAGGATAGACATATCTCTTGACCACGTCTCTTGCCTGCTCCCGCTCTGTCTGCGGCCGGTCCTTGATTCTATGGGGATCCTGGCGGGGCCCCTGCCTTTCTTTTTCATCACCCGGCGCCCCGCTGTATGAGCCCATCTCCGTGATCCATATCTCGGTCTTTTTATACCCCAGGCTGTCAAGCGTTTTCCTTATATGATCATATATCTTCTTCACGCCGCGCCAGTCCAGCCTTGCATCGCCATAATAATGGAAATCATAGATATCGACGAAGCGCCCCCCAAGTTTTTTGAGAATAGGCGCATAGAAAGCGTCAAAAGTCTCGATGCCGCCGCCCGACTGTCCCCCCATCATTACCTTGGCTGCGGGACACTGCTTCTTGATGGCCTTATAGGTGATCTCCTGGAGATGTGCAAAGCCTTCCCAGTCACTGTTCCCTCTCAGGTCGGGCTCATTCTCGAACTGCCAGTATTTAATGGGCACCTTGAGGCCCGGCATGTCATTCTTTCCATCGCCGTCATATCTGTCAACGGCCGCCTTCACGAAACTGAGATAGGCCTCTTCGGGCTCGTTGAGTTGCCACAGTGAGCCTCCGCGGTCATGGGCACCGGTTTTTCCCGCCTTCACGGGATTGGGCTTCAGGCGCTCTGGGAGGCCGATATTCGCGAGAATCGTCATTGAAGGGGGCACGGCGCCCCACTCGCGGTCATTCTCGACCCAGTGGTAACGGCCTTTCTCAATATCTTCGTTATCTCTCTGTATCACGATCCAATAGGCATAAAATCCCCGGTGCCACCTGATGCCGATATCCTCCGCGGCACCAAAGGGCTTCCTGTCACCTGCCACATTCGCAGGATGAAAGCCGAAAGGGGATTTTTCAGCAGGCACATTCCCCGGTAAAGAAGTATCACCATCACTGATAAAAACGGGCTCCCTCCCGGCCTGAACGGAGACGGAGCCATTGTGTGCCTTTGCGCTGAGCTTTCTGAAAGCGCCTGAAAAGGCTTTTACCTCGCTCCCCCTTTCACAGGAGGGAACGGAGCTGATTATGGTGACGGCCTTTGAGGTGACGGGGAGGGTCACGGCCTTCCCGGGATCCCTGCCTGATTGTGCGTAAGCGCCGGAGCACAGGAAAATCAGGCATAATGATAGAACCTGCAGGGAAACAGTGAACTTCACCTTCATATTCATCGCCCCCCGTCATCGATGTGCTGGTTACTTTTTCGCCGGCTCCCGCTTTCCGACCTCTACATTCCTCAGCCGCGGCGGCTTCCAGCCGTCAAAGCCCTTGTAGCGGTTGTATTTTTTCTCGTCCCTGGTATGCTCTGTTATCTGGACGGCGTTTTCCGGGCAGAAGTTGTAGCAGCGCAGGCACGTGCAGCAGTCGTTGCCGAACTCGGGATATCCCTTTGCAAGGCTGATGTTCCCCATCGGGCAGGAGGAAGCGCAGAGAGCGCACTTGATGCACTTCGCATCGGCGAACATATGCCTGCCCCACAGGTCAGGGAGGATATATTCGCCCCATCGGTTCGAGGCGCCGATAAGATAGTCGGCGATGGTTCTTCCTTCAAAGTGGGCCTTCTGGTAAAGCAGCTCATCCACAATCTCCGCGACGGCCTTTCCCGCCGACTCGTAAAAGCGGTCAAGCTCATGACCGTTATGTATCTCAAAAAACGTGAAATCAGGCAGCCTTATATTGCCGGGCATGACCACGTAAGTGGTAAGGAACGACTTGTACCCGCGATGTGCGAGAGTCTTCTCGGCGATGTGGACGGCGTCCCCGCCCGCCAGCAGTATCGTCGAGACACATGCCAGTTTCCGGACCTTTCCATCAGGCAAGAGCGGAAAGAGCTCCCTGAAGGGCCTCGGGACCGTTCCCTCGTATGTGGGGAATCCCAGCACCAGGACTGCGTCGCCGGCCAGGAAATCTCCCAGTTTTGCCCTGATCAGCTCCGGGTCCGCCTTTGTACTGACACCCATCCCGCAATCCGCCAGCAGGCGGTCCGCCGGCAGAGCCTCGCATGAAGCACCCTTTGCGATGAGGCCGTTCCTGATCTTGTTTACCACCCAGTCGGTGTTGCCTGTTCCGGTGAAATAGAGAATCCTAAAGCTGGAGTTGATTATCTCTGTTTTATCCAAAATATACCTCCATTGCTCATAATGAATCCACTTCAATAGAGATGAGAGAAAGTCCTATACGAGAGTATGAAAAGCTATTTACTTCGGTCAGAGAGCATATTTCCTGCAGGCTTCAGCATACTCTTTTAACGAGTTGCGCATTCAGTTGCTCAATGACCTCATTTATGTGCTTTGCCTCTTCAGCATAATCATTCTCGTAGCATGCCTTGAAAAGCTCGCCGGAGAGAGCCTTCCGGGGCTTATCCCCCAGGCTTTCCTTCATAAGTGCGGCAAGGCCGGTGACGGAGGCACCTTCCCTGTTTATCGCTATTGTGCTCGAACTTTCTGAGGATCCATTTTCCCCTTGAGGAGCCTTCTTGTTCTCCCGCTGCTCCGGAGTGAGTGTGGTGATATAATTGCTCACTCTCAGGCGGGTGCCGTCCTCATAATAGCAGCGCAATTCTGCGAAGATGCCTAATTGAGGGAACTCCTGAATGAAGCCGAAAATGTTTTCCTTCTCATCTATGAAGGCAATCACGACGTAGCCCGGTTTTTCAGGTATCGTGAAGCTTCCGAGTGAGGCAAAGCCGAGATTGACGAACTCGTCGCTGCAGGAATCCGCCTTTCTGCGGTCTTTCAGGGAAGGCGAGGAAGCCGGTTCAAGAGAAATAGTCGGGGCGAGCGGGGGCAGATGCTTCAGATTCTCAAGCTGACCCATAATCCGCGCCCTCGTCCATAATGCATAGATGACGATGAGAACCGGCACGACTAAAAGTAATATCACGGTTATGATTGACGGGCTCTCCAACTCGATTCCCCCACTTCTCTTTCAGGCATAACGGTCTTTTCAATGTTCAACAACGGCCGCGGCTTGTCCTCTAAAGGGAACGGCGGCTTGCTCTTGAGATCCCATTTAATTCTGCCGGGATAGCCCTTTGCTGGAGCTGTATTGAGGGAAGTAAGGAGCCTTCTCTTCCTTATGTCTCCCCTTGCACTGCACCGTATAAGCTGCCCCTCCGTCGGTCTGGTAGTAATATCCTTCCTGGCCTGTAAGGCTGCATGCCGGTATTTTTTCAATATAGCGGGGGGCAAGCTTATCCAGGGCAGGAGGGTAGAGACCGCCATTGTCGCCTGCGTAGAGCTCGCAGGCAACTCCTATGCTTTCAAGATTGCGGACGCAGTCTCCATAAACATCGCGCGGGGGAGGGGTGAGTTTTGCATAACAGGACCTCAAAGGGTAAAAGAGCACAATGGCGCACACAATACCGGCGCACAGGGGAATCAATGGCGGGATCCCCTGTCCTGCCGATCCCCTTTTCCCATGGGAAGCAAAAAAATCAAAAAACAGGGCAAGAGTGAACAGGAAGGCACCTGCGGCAAAAATAAGCCCGAGGGGAATTCCCCAGTCATATCTGAGCACGAGGACCGACGCCCCGGACAGGGTGACGGAGCTGAAAAGCTTCCAGAATAAGATGGCTGTATCAGAGACGGGAGCCGGAGCCTGCGGCTGCGGCGGTAAGGAGAATGCCGTCTTCGACTCGGAATGCACGTTTTTCCTTATCTCCTTGAGCATCTCGCCGACAGAAGGGAAGCGCTTCTCCCTGTCCTCTTCCAGCGCGCGGGAGAGAACCGCCGAGAGCCACTGGGGCACGGTACTGTTAAACTGCGTCACGGGAGGGAATTTAAAGGCAAATTTCTCAGGGTCTTCTTTGGTGAGGAGAAAGTACACGGTGACGGCAAGGGAATAGAGGTCGCTCTTAGGGTCAGTCTGTTCTTTCCCGTACTGCTCGGGCGCTGAAAACCCCGGGGTGCCCATTATGTAGGTATCCCGCACCTTGCCCGGGGTAAAATGCCTTGCAATGCCGAAATCTATGAGCTTCACGCGCCCTTTCGCGGTGATCATGATATTGGAAGGCTTGAGATCCCTGAATATGACCGGCGGGTCCTGCCCATGAAGGTATTCCAGGATGCTGGTAAGCTGACTTATCACGGGGAGCAGCTCTTCGAAGGTGAAGGGGCTTTCCCTTATCTTGAGCTTCAGGAGAAGGTTCTCTCCGTCAATGTACTCCATGACGAGATAGTGCCTCTCCTCCTCGGAGAATGTCTCGCCTACCTTCGGCAGGCCCGTGTGGTTAAGGTTCTGCAGGATAGCGCATTCCCGCTGAAACTGCTCCAGGATTTCACTTTGTTCGGCTCCCGCGGGAAGGGAGCTCACGATCTCCTTGACGGCCCACGTGATAGCAGGGTTGCTTATCTCTGTGACAAGATAAACAAACCCTGTGGCGCCTTCTCCGATGAGACGCTCCACCTTGTACCTGTCCTTTATTGTCTCGCCTTCCTTTAAGGGCCCGGACATAATGAGCTCCTCTCCTGTTCTTCCTTCCGGCGCTCTTTAAAAGTGCTCCACGTGGGCTTTATCTCTGTCCACCAGTTTTTCCAGAAGACAGAACTGTCTGTCGCCCCCGTCACCGACGTAAGCTCCTTGAGAGTAGAGGATATCTGTGTTCTGACATTACTATTCTTTTCGTTCTGCATGATCTCCACGAGTGCAGGAACAAAGAAGGTATTTTTCATCTTGCCCATGATTGCAATGGAGCTTGTTTTCTGGTTCGCATCGCCGTTCTGGGCAAGCTCCACAAGCTCGATGTCGCTTAAAAGCTTTTCCTGCGCCACCTGGCTTCTAAGGCCGTAAAGCATGGACCCGCCGCTGACCCTGCTCAGCTTTCCCTTTATTCCTTCGTCCGCGGCCTTGTTCAGAGATAGGCCTGCTGACACGATGAGAGCTATCGTCAGCCCATGGGTGACATAGAGCGCCAGCTTCTCGGTCCTCGTCTTCCCCTTCTGGTAGAAAAGGCTCCCGTACCACCAGAGCCAGTAGATCAGGACAGGAATGAATGGAAGGGGGCCCAGCATGGCCGCGCCGCTGCAAAAGGCTATGAATCCGAAAATCGCGAATTGTCCGACAGCTGCACCTTCAAGGGTGCCGTCAATGGCTTTCAGCACAATGATGATGAGGAACCAAAGGAGAAAAAGCACGAACCACTGACCGATGAAAGGGAAGTGCGCGTTTATCATCTGATAGGCACAGGTTCCGCACGCATGGGCCTGGAAGGGCGTCATGAGCAGAAAAACTGCCATGAGGAGAAGGACGGGCATCATTATTCGCATAATTGCCACCCCCTCTTCATATTGTTCTTTCACCAGGGAAGCCTCTGGCACCCCTGAGGCACCTGTCTATGACAGGCCCTTTTCTTCACCAGAATACCTCTTTGATTATCCCTGCTGCCTGTTCCCCCCCGAGAAGAGCATCTCTGCCGAAGGATCGTGGCTCTCTGCCGCTGCCACAAGCTTCCTGGCCTCTGCCACGGCCTTTTCACCGTCATCTTTCCTCTCCTCATAGCCGAGGAGCTCCATGTAAGCCTTTCCTTTGACAGGCTTATCCTCAAAGGTTCCGGTCACCTTGCACGCTCCCTCCCAGTACGTGGGCATGGCAGAAAGATATTTGCTGGTATAGGGCCAGTTGCCGGGCACCTCCTGCTTCTTGTGATATGCCTTGACGTGGAGGGTGGCCTTTTTCGCGGGAATTTCAATAGTCCACTCGAGGGGATAGCATGCGCCGGTCACAGGGCTTTCCCAGTGGCCTCCGGGCTTCACGGTGAACTCGTCCAGGTGCTCCTGGGTGCCGTCAGGGTTGCTTATCCCAAGGGTGGTCTGGAGGCTGGTGCCATCTTCGTTTCTGAAGTTGAATGCATTGAGCTGCCTCCCCCCGTCAAGCTGTATACCGAACCAGTCCCATCCCTTCCAGGGATCAAACATGGACATGTCGCCCCACTGGTGATCCATCCACACGGAGCCTTTGATGTCGAGGGTCTTGCCGTTCCTCGTAATGGTGCCCTCGGCCTTGAGAGAAGAGTGGGTGTAATACTTGGAGAGCCCTTTGGGGCCCATGGGTATCTCGCCCTGGCCTCCCATCATGAGGGGCGCCTTTTTCTCGCGGAGGGTAAGGTGGAGCTTCCCGTCGGGGAGGGGTTTATCCAGCTCAATGGTGGAAGGGTCGATCCGCCTGAGCTGCCATTCTCCCATGGGGGAATCGAAGCGGTTGTCGAGCTTGCCTTCAGAGAGACCGGGATGGTCTGCTCCCGGCATATGGAGGTGAAGGATCCTTTTCTGGGTGTGAGCTTTCGCGTCAAGTTCAAGAAATGCCGTGTCAAGCATCGTCGCTCCCGGCATGCCTGGCAGGTCGATGTTGTAACGGCCCGATATGACATCAGGAGTGTCAAAAAGCGCCTCGTGGAAGCCAAAACGGCGGCCGTCACTGTCCTTGAGGTGCCCGTTGACATACCACCATTCTGTCTTCACCCCGGGATGGGCTCCCTCGTCGGCGGGAAAGGCGGGAGGCTCAGGTGGCACAGGGCGCCGCACCTCCGAGGGTCCATCGGTTTTTGCCTCAGTTCCCTCTGTTCCCTGAGGGGCGCTTGCGGGAAGCCCTGTGGGCTGAGGAAACACCGGTCTTCCTGCAAGCCTGCCCTGGGGGGCATTTCCTATATCGACGCTCTCCCGTGGCTCAGGAGCGGCTGTGGGTGGGCTTTCTCCCTCCATGGGGTGCGGGTTCAGAGGGAGGGAGACATATTTCTGGCTCCCGTTGCTTATCTCCATGAGCAGATACTCCTTCTCTCGCCATGCTTCTTTAATCAAGCCGTCGGGCAGGATGCGGCAATGCATATTTATTATAGCATATAATGAGGGGAGGGAACAGGTGGCGACATTTACCGGCTGATCCTTGATTTTACCCCCTTCTCATAGACCAGGAAAGGCTCATTTTCCGAGGGGGCGCCAAAGGAGAAGGTGAGATTGTGGGGAGCCCGGCCCCTTATGGTGAGGGTCCGGAGGCCGTG
>JAVHLM010000039.1 GCA_031082125.1 Candidatus Eremiobacterota bacterium | reverse complement strand
ATCAGGTGGGATTCGCACCCACTATACAACACGACCTTGCTCGGCCGCACCGCATATCTGGACTGCGGCATCAGAACCCTTATCCCCACTGGGTTCAGAGGCAATTGAACCTGCCTGGATTGTCCTCTTGACGGACCTCCCCGTGTCGGCCACCTCGAAGGCTTCGGGAGCGATATCCCACTTTTTGTGGACAGCCCTCTGCGCAAAGCGGATGAACGCCTCGACAGCCTGCATGAGGGTGGCCACAGGAACATCCTGCGCGTAGGAGAGCCACGCTCCATTGACCCTGGTCCCCTCATTGAAGACCTTTGAAAGATGCCTCGCCTGCTCGGGGGTGAGCTTCCCCGCCTGGACAAGGTCCAGCATATCTGGATACTCAAGATAGCTCCTTTCCTGTTTGATTAGAGAATAAGCGGTGCTGCGGGACATCCCGAGGCGCTCCCTGGTATAGTGGCCCAGGCTCAGAAAGAGCATGTCTTTATAGAGACCGAAATTGTTGAGGGTCCGCAGAAGTCTCCCTTGGTAGAAGGAGAGGGAGTGGCGGAGCGCTGCCATCTTGCGGAGGCGGGAAACCGTTTCGAAGGGATCGGCCGGGGGGCGCACGAGTGTCCCGTCAGGGGTGACGGCGGTATCAACGTCGGGCCTGTGGCTCCCGGGAGCCTGGAGCTCCGGAGGAAGCTCTACGGTGACAGGCTTCCATGGCAAGAAATCCCAAAGGTGAGAGACCTCCTCGAGGTCCTTGTGGACCTGCCTGGCAAGCTCCTTTTCCTGCTCACCGAAGGGAGCCTCGTCATAGAGGGAGGCGATTACCCCCGCGAGAGCGCCAAGGAGAAGAGCCTTCTCCCCGAAGGCGGGATCGGCTCCGGTCTCCCCTGTGTCGGAAGCATCAAGACCATTCCGAGCGTGTACCCCATCACCGTGGTTGGCGCAGTCGCCATGGGAAGCCTCAATGCCCTGGGAGCCTTTCTCCTGCGCGCAGCAGAGAGAAAGCTCCCCGGTGTGATGAGCGCCTGGCTTCCCTGTCCCGGAATCCGAATCCTCCGGTGCCTGCGTCTCTGTGCCAGGACGCCCGAGACCCACAAGCGGCGCCGATGCGACAAACTCGGCGAGAAGAGCCTCCACGAATGTCTCCAAAGGAAGATCCGCCTCCTCGGACCTTTGGAACACTTCCAGCGCCCTGTCCCACTTTGCGGCAAGAGATATGGGAATCCGCACGCTTACCGCGAGGCTCCCTGTGTCCTCTTCGTCATCATCCCCGGCGGCGAATGCATTGATACCACTCCCCCCGGCTTTAAAACGCTTCACCTCCTCTTCAATTTGTCTTATGGTTGAATGCATGGCTCTTGAGATACACTCCACCTCGGTCTCAGGCGTCACGACCTGGAAAAGATACCGCAGCGCGCTCTTCCTGAGATGCCCCTTTTCGAGAGCCTCCCTGATGAGGGGGAGCTTCTGAAGGGCCTTCGCGTTCCGCATCAGCTCATAGCCGCTCCTGGAAGAGATGCCCAGCTCTTCTCGCACAAAGTCGGACACTCTCACATAGCCAAGCCTCTCGAGCTTCCCGTCAAGGAAGAGAAGAGCCTCCCCGATGAGGAGATCGAGCCTGACCCCGGCAGAAGAGAGGCACCAGAGGTTCCAGTCCAGGACCTCGGCGGTGAGATCGCGGAATATGTGCCGGCAATTCGAGCGCGAGAGCACCTCATCGGCGCCGTACGTGACCAGCGGGAGGCCGGGGCATGCATTGAAGACCTGCCCGCCCTCCATTGTGGCCTCGTAGCCGGGATATTCGCGGATTGCGCCGGTGCTCACGATAGTCCTCCTTTCATGATATATGCAGATCGAGCAGATACTTTTGTATCTCTATTAACATTATATACAAATAGAGATGTCATGTCAAAAGGGTCATCTGCAGAGATGCCTGTATTTATTGAGGTTGAAGGTCATTGCTGGATGGCCTCTGAAGGACCGGGAAAGCATCTTTTGCGATTTTTCTGATCGATGTGCTGAAAAATGCAGCCAGCGCAGAAATATGAGGCATTGCCGGCAGCGAAAAGGAGGACAGGGAGCAATGCACAGGAATTTCTGACAATTTTTAAAGATAAGACCGGCCCTGTCCTTGGTGACTGCCCCCCTGCTCGAGAAGGGACGACAGATTTTCACATGAAGGCAACACCGGGCTGCTATGATAATCCTGAGGAACAGAAGAGAGAGGTGCCCGGTGAAGGTTGTCCCCCTTACTAATGACATTCTTTTCAAATCGGTGTTTGGAAGAGATACCAATACGTGCATACTGAGAGCGTTCTTGAATAGCGTGCTGGGATTTTCTGGTGAGGACCGCATCGAAAAGGTGGCGATCCTGAATCCATTCCGCTATGGGGAGAAGCTTGAAGACAGGCTGGGGATCCTGGATATCGCGGCAAAAGACAGCTGGGGCCGCCGCTATCACATCGAGATGCAGGTTGGCGATGAGAAGATGTTCATTCCGAGAGTGTCATTTTACCATGCCAGGCTTCATGGGGGCCAGCTTGGCCGCGGCGACGACTTCACGCTGCTAAAGAAGACAATAGCAATATCTATTGTGAGTTATGTCCTCTTTCCCGGCTTTGAGAGGGTTCACAGCAGGTTCAGCAGTCCCCATTTTTTGAAATTCAGCGTGAAATATGCTACTATTGAGGTGGAAGTTCCTGCAGTGCTGAAGGATGAGGAGGGGATGGAAATGGCAGTGAACGAGTATAGGAAGTCGCTTGCCGACCGCAGGGTGCAGAATATGATTCACTTTCGTGAGAAAGCGGAGCTGATAGAGGCCACGAAGCTTACTCTTGCCCGTGAAGAGGGCAAAGCAGAGGGCAAAGCAGAAGTGGCCGCCCGCCTCAGGAGCCAAGGTTTCGAAAGGGAAACCATCAAAAAGGCCACGGCCCTCTCCGACGCAGAGCTGGACAGGCTCGGGATAGAATAACCTGCAGCACGGGCAGCGTTTCCTGCCTTTCTTCCTTGGCGAGCCTGCAGAGTTAATAGAAGTCTTTGAAGAGCCGACTTCGGCCAGGACAGCGTGAAGATATATGCCGAAGCTGAAGCAAAGGGCTGAAGCTCGAGATTTTACTCCACAGATCCCTTGATAAGTCCCATTTATTTCATCCTGTGCTTGATTATATAATCTTTTCACCTGTGGTGATGAGCGTTACGCCATGAATGCGGAGCGTGTGACCGGCAAATCGCCAACTGGCGGGGCAAAAAAGGCCAACTTTCATTGGGCGGCCTTTTTAGTTTCCAGAAGTGCCGGGCGGGGTATCCATGGAGCATGAAAATCTGCCACCCCGGTCATGCCTCCAGGGGAAATTTTGAGAAAATTTTACGCGCATTTTAGCGGTGCGACATTGTTTGTGCCTATTGCAATAGCGCTATTGACGATTTTTTGGGTTTCACTCATGCAAAAGGCGGCCGGTTAAAAAATCTCTGCATAGGATCTGTGGGTGGGGAAAAAAGGGCAAAATCCCGAGTGAGATATTTTTATCATATTAAGGAATGAAAAGTATGTTGAAGCGGTATAAAAATAGGGGATATTGAGGGCTTGAACGGGGAAACTGTGGCAGGAGGATGAGCGATGCGTCAGGGCGAATTATCACAACCGGCCATGCCCGGGAAGAGAGGAGAAATCGAACCGGCAGACAGGAGTGGGGAGAAATTAATCAAATCATCATACTCAAGTGGAGATATTTTCTCCGCATCTCATACTGAAGGATGAAATTTTAACATTTTGGTAAAAACGTACAGAATACCTGTTGACTGCGGGGAAAAATTCAGGTATAATTATATCAGGAAGAGGGAAAATGAGTAAAAAATACTCAGAAAAGGGGGATAAAATGATGAAGAACCTGGTAAAAATGATAAAGGTGACCGCCGCCGTCGCGATAATCGCGCTCATATTTTCAGGGCCCGCCTTTGCGGCAGACAATGCGAGCGCAACGGTGACCTACGCGGTATCGGGGATCAATGAGATAGCGGTGAGCGGGAGCCCCGGAGCGATGACGATAAGCACTGCCACTGCCGGCAGCGAGCCTGACCCTGTTGAGGATGCCACGACCACCTACGCGTTCACCACCAACCAGACCACCAGGAAGATCACGGGCGCGCTCTCGGCGAATATGCCTTCAGGTCTCACGCTCGAGGTGAACCTCGCGGCAGCCGGGGCACCCAACGCATGGTCAAGCACCGGCTACCAGAGCCTCTCGACATCGGCTGCTGACCTGGCGACCGGGGGCAGAAAAAGAGCATCGGGTCTCACCATCACATACCGTCTCTCAGCCACGGTCGATGCAGGTGAGGTGTCGAGCGGCACGACCAACGTGACCTACACCCTCACCTCGCAATAGCTATGGAAAATATCCTCATGGTATTGACCGGAACAAAGAAATAAGTTATAATGAGAAAGGTGGAATAGTGACAGTGAAAGGGTAAAAATTCCTCAAAGAAGTGCGAAGGAGGTGCAAGAGCCCCAGAGGAAGTTGAAGGATAGATAAGCAAGAGATATTGAAAAAAACCCAAAGGAGGGAAAGACTCAAGATGAAAAAATATGCACTCATACTCACGATAGCCGCGATGATATGCCTGATGAGCGGGTCGGCGATGGCGGCAACCCAGGCGACCCACACGGTAAGTTTCTCAATTGCGTCATTCCAGGAGATCTCAAGCACCGGCACAGCGACCCTCGCCATCACCACGGTGACACCAGGTGAAGACCCCGATCCTGTGGAGGATCTGACAAACGTCAAATACAGCTTTACCACCAACCTTGCTACCCGCAGGATTACCGCGCAGTTGAGCGCCGATATGCCGGCCGAGGTCACCCTTCAGATAAAGTCGGCTATTCCCTCGGGTACGGGAGGCGGAACTTGGGCAGGGAGTGAATACCAGACCATCACAGGCTCCACGGCGGTCACCATTGCCACCGGAGGCAAATACAGAGCATCTGATACGCAAATAAGCTATAAGCTCTCCTGCACCCAGGACGCCGACCCGGTGAATGCAAGCAGGACGTGCACGCTCACCATGCTGAGTCAATAAGGAACCCGACTTACACTTTAATGGACTTAAGGCCGGTCTCTCAGGGGGCCGGCTTTTTTGTGCCTTGTTGCCGGGCACGGAGAGGAGTAAGAGACCCGGGCGGGGAATCGGAAAGGCGTGGCCTTCGGCGGAGCGCCTGCGGCAGATCGGGGAGAGAGTGACCGGAGAGGTGAGCCCATGGGGCGGCAAGAGAAGAGGAAATGCTCAGATTCACGGCAGGGCGGCCGTCAGGCCCTGCTAGTTTTTCTTCTCGTCGCCGTCACCTTCACAGCGTTTTTCCCGTCTCTTCAGAACGGCTTCACCAACTGGGATGACGACGAGTATATCCTGAACAACCCCCTGGTCTTTGAGCTTTCCTGGGAGAACCTGAAGGGAATCTTCAATTTCTCAGACCCCTCGCTCTACCGGAGCAACATCCTGGTGAAGAGCCTCTACGTCCCCCTCACCACCCTCTCCTTCGCCGTGGAATATCACTTTTCGGGGCCTTCCCCCTTCACCTTCCATCTCACCAACCTCGTGCTCCACTGCCTCAACACGACCCTGGTCTTCTGGCTGTTCCTGCTGCTCGCGAGGAATGAGTGGGCGGCCTTCATCGTGGCGCTCCTCTTCGGGATCCACCCCCTCCACGTGGAGTCCGTGGCATGGATCACCGAGCGCAAGGACGTGCTCTATGCTTTTTTCTATCTTCTCTCCATGATTGCTTACCTTCACTGGCGGACACACAGAAAGCCTCTTTTTTACGGCCTCACGCTAGCCTTCTTTGTGCTCTCGCTCTTGGCCAAGCCCATGGCAATCACCCTCCCGGCGGTGCTTCTCCTTCTTGACTGGTACGAGGAGCGGGCGCTCAAGGCTGACTTCCTGGTGAACAAGCTGCCTTTTATCCTGCTCTGCATCGGCGAGCTTCTGATCCTGAGGACTATCGGCGAGATAGGAAAGGCCGTCGAGACGGACCTGGGACCTGCGCCGACCCTCGGTTACAATCTCATTGTCGCCGGCTACGGCTTTTATTTCTATTTCTCCAAGATGCTCCTCCCGGTCAATCTCTCAGCGGTGTATCGCCACCCTGTCGAGGCAAAAACCGCGGGCTCACTTCCATGGGAGTTCACGGCGACAGGCGTCATCGCGCCCCTGGTCTTCGCCCTGGCCCTTTACTTCGCCCGGCGCTCCAGGGAGGTCCTCTTCGGCCTTCTCTTCTATCTCATCACTATCCTCCCCGTGAGCCAGATCCTCCCTATCCCGCCCGGCATCGCCGCCGACCGCTATTTCTACGTGCCTTCCCTGGGGTATTTCTTCATTATTGCCCTCGGGGTGCTGTGGATCCACCAGGGGCTTTCCAGAGAGCACAGTCCCGCGGCGCGGGGGATACTCGCTCTCGGCGCCGCCATGGTCATCACGCTCAGTATCCTCACATGGGAGCGCTGCGGCGTCTGGAAGGACAGCATCACCCTCTGGAACGACACGTCAATGAAGGACTCGAGGAACCTTAATGCATACTATGGCCGCTGCCTCGCCTATATAGAACAAAAAGACTTTGACGCAGCTCTCGCGGAATGCACTACCGTCCTCTCCGTCAATCCCTATGACGCCTCGGCACACAATAACTGCGGCGTCATCTTCTTCATGACGGGAAAGACAGATGAGGCCATCGCCTACTACGACAAGGCCATAGCATACAGCCCCCGCTTTTCCGAGGCACACGGGAACCGGGGCGCCGCACGTCAGAAGAAAGGAGATCTGGAAAGCGCCCTGGTGGACTGTGACAGGGCTGTGGAATACAACCCCTATAACGCCGACGCCTTTACCACGAGGGGATTGGTGCACCAGCATAAGGGAGAGTTCCGGGAAGCCCTCAGGGACTATGACCGCGCCCTCTTCCTCGACCCGATGCACAAGGATGCCCTCAACAACCGGGGCTCTCTCCACGCGGCCATGAAGGAATACGACAGGGCCGTCGCCGACCTCACGGAGGCCCTCAGGCTCTCGCCGGGCCACGCGGGAATACTGAGCAACAGGGGGACCGTCTTTTTCCTGAAAAAAGACTATGATAAAGCTCTTGACGACCTGAGGGAAGCCCTCAGGCTCGACCCCTCCCACCTGAGGGCCCGCGTCACGCTGGCCCACACGCTCCACAGGATGGGGAACGATCCCAAGGCCCTCGCAGAGCTCGCGAAGGTTCTCGAGCGCGACCCCTCCTTTCTGGACGCATACCGGGTCCGCATGGAGATCCACCGCGACCGCAACGAGCCGGAGGCTGTCCGGCTTGATGCCCTTGAGCTTGAAAAGCGGGGAGGGGCAGCGAGGGAATAAAACCATTTTTCCGGAATACACTCTCATGAAAGGAGGGTTCTTCCGGGGCGTATTGAATTTTCTACGGGAGGTGAAGAGCATTTCATGATGAGAGACTTTTTCAAATCATTGAAAAGCCGTGTGGGATATTTCTTTGTTTTTTTTATTTTGACAGCCGCACTGCTCACGGGCCAGGTTTATGCGGTACCCACCATTTCATCAACTTCCTCGGGGTGGACAAGAACAATAGATTCCACTGATCTTCAGTCAGGCGCAGGCTCAGAGATCAATCAGATCATTGACAGCGCCACCAACCAGACACTTGTAGTGATCTCGGGCTGCAAAAATAAGTGGGACAACTACCGTGTTGATGTGCGTTATACCTACGGTGGGACGCTTCCCTTTCAGATCTGGATAAAGAGGACCGGTACCGGCACTGGTTCAAACGGAACAGCAGTATCGGGCGGCGACACCTTCCTGCTGGTAACCACCTCGGATCAAACTTTTTTCAACGGGAACGGGGACAGGAATAACATCCCTATCCAGTATGAGATCCAGGGCTGCGAGCTTACCGATGGCACAGGGACCTACAGCAATATCATTATAGTACTGACATGCGTAAATACACCGTAAAGGGGGAGACCATGAAAAAAGTTGCACTGATTCTTCTCTTCATAGTCCTTACCGCCACATGTTCCTGGGCCCGCGTGGCTGTCGTGGGGAACCTCACCCACGATCACGACGCGAAGCCGGGAGACTCCTATGACGGCATGATCATCTGCCGCAACGACGGCGATACCCCGAGCGACGTGAAGGTTTACCAGACGGACTACCAGTTCTTCTATGACGGCCGTAACACTTACGGCGAGGCCGGAAAAATGGCCCGCTCAAATGCAAAATGGATATCCATAAGCCCCATGCGCCTCACGGTGGCTCCCAAGGAGACGGCGGCAATCAATTACACCATCACAGTGCCCAAGGACGATGCCCTCAACGGATCGTACTGGAGCATGATAATGGTGGAGCCTATCGCCGAAACGGCTCCCGAGGTGTCGCCCGAAAAGGGCAAGATCAAGGTGGGCCTCCAGACCATTGTGCGCTATGGGATACAGATCTCCACCAACATCGCCGACTCCGGGGAGAAGAAGCTCCGTTTCATTGACAAGCAGCTCGTCCTCAAGGACAACCAGGTGGCCCTGCAGCTCGACCTGGAGAACAACGGCGAGCGAACCCTTATCCCGGCAGTGTGGACAGAGCTTTACAGCGGGAGCGGCGCTTACGTGGGCCGCTTTGAGAGCGGCAAGTACAGAATTTACCCCGGCTGCTCAGTGCGCCACCTCATCGACCTCTCAGGCGTGCCGAAAGGAGATTACAAGGCCCTTGTCGTAGCAGATAACGGTGATGAAAACGTTTTCGGGGCGGAGTACAATATCTCGATCAAGTAAGCTCCCCTCTCACTTCATTCTCATGGTGCTCATGGTCCTCCTCGTCTGCGGGGCAGGCACAGCTTTCTCTTCAGGCGCCCTTTCAGTGCGACGCTCGTCGCCGCAGGCCATCCAGACCGACCCGGGGAGGATTGTCACTGCCGCCTTTCAGGTGAAAAACACCTTAGGTGCGGCCCTTTCTCCCACAGAGACCATGAAAGTGCCCCCCGGGTGGCAGGTCGTGATCCCCACGGGTCAGCCCTTCAGGATCAGCGCCGGAGAAGAGCTTGTCCGTTTTGCCACGGTGCGGATCCCCGCAAAGGCACCCGCGGGCCGCTACGAGCTCACCTACCAGGTCCAGGCCTCCCAGGCCGCCGAGGGGAGCGGAACCGTCGAGATCGAAGTGAACCCTCTGATAAGAATTGAGGCCCAGGTTGAGGAGAAGCCCGAGATAGTCATCGCCGGCGACATATATGCGATAAAGCTCCGCGTCACCAACAGGGGAAACGTGGCCACCGCCATGGGCCTTGAGCTGAAAAACTCCCCACCGTTTCCCCTCAGTGCCCCGGTTTCCCGCATGACCCTGGACGTGGGACAGTCAGAGCTCATCACCGTCACCGTGAAGACCGAGAAAAGCCTGGTCCGGGAGGAGCAGAACGTCGTGGTGATGAGGCTCATTGTCGATGAGAGCCTGAAAAAGAATCTGGTCATCGAGCGGAGCGCATCGGTAAAAGTGCTTCCCCGCATTACAGGCGTCTATGATCCCTATCACCGCCTCAAGTGCCTCGTGAGCCTCGCCGAGTTCAACGACAACGGCCAGACAGGATTCCAGGGCGAGGTGTCAGGCGCGGGGAGTCTTGACGAGGCAGAGACCAGGAAAATCGATTTTCTCTTCCGGTCGCCGGATCTCCAGAACTTCCAGTGGGCAAACCGGGAGCAGTACTTCATGAATTACTATACCAGGACCTTCGAGATGCACCTCGGCGACCAGAACTATTCCCTCACGCCCCTCACGGAGAACTTCAAGTACGGCAGGGCCGCCGAAGTGGATTTCCTGGGACCCCGCGTGGAGTGGGGGGGCTATACGCTGCGCACCCTTCTCTCCCAGCCGCAGGAGGAGCAGACGGCGGCCTTCATGGCCTATAACGCGAGCGACCGCCTTTATTTTCAGGGCACCCTTCTCAACAAGACCCGTGATACCTCAGTCATGCCCAACAATTACCTCAACAACTACGTCAATGCATACCTCAACGGCTTCTTCAACGGCTACATAAGCGGCCAGGTAATAGGCTTCGTGACAGGCTACGGCTATGTGAACGGGGAGTTCGAGGGCTATGTGAACGGCACCATCAACTGCTTCGTGAACGGCGCGATGAACGGGTACTTCGATGACTACAGCGGCGCCCCTCCTATCGGATTCATTTACGGCAGCGGCCTGCCGGGAAGCTGGAACAATGCGAGGCTTTACAGTATCCTGGGTAATTACGAGGTGAAAGACAAACTCAAGCTCCAGGCCGAGTACGCGGGCTGCAACAGCAACAGCGGCGGTGCAGCCTTCGACAAGGCCTACCATATCGTGCTGAACGGCGCCATCAGCCAGTCCATCAATTACGCCTTCGAGAAATGCTATGCAGGCCCCCGCTATTTCGGCTACATGAGCGACGTGGACTACACCAACGCCTCCATCACCTTCCCCATACTGAAGGAGCTCTCGGGCTACGGCTCATACCGTTTCTACCAGAACAATCTTTCCCGCGACCCGACGCAGAGCACGGCGAACCGGGAGGAGACCTACCAGGTGGGCACCGCCTACACTTTTCCCGGCGGGCTTTCTCTTTCCCTCGATTACAACGACTTTGACCGCAAGGACGACTTCCTGCCCGTTGATTACAATTTCCGGACGCGCTGGTGGCGCTGGGGGCTCGGGCAGAGTTTCACCAGATGGGGCCTCCAGGCCTACCTGGAAAAGGGAGTTCTCAATGAAAACATAATCAACTACGAGCAACCGATGACCAGAACCAGTCTTTATGCTTATTACAATCCAGCTCCCGGCCTAGGTCTCACCCTGTACCTCATCAACGGCGAGACCACCTTCTATCTGAATCCCCAGTTCGGAAACACCATAGGGGGATCGGCGCAGCTCGCCTTTTCAAAAAACCTCAAGATGACCTTCAACTACGAGCAGTACACCATATATGACACCATGCAGCAGAGCCAGAACTACTACGGCACCGTTGAGTATCTTTTCCCCGACAAGAGCTTCCTGCTCATGAGGGCCCGAAAGAGGAGATCCACCAACACTTTTGATGACAGGGGCGTCATGGTGACCTACAATATCCCGCTTGGGGTCCCGGTCTCGCGGAAAAAGGACATCGCCATGATAAAGGGCGTGGTGTTCGACGCCGAAAAGGAAGGGGTGGTCCCCCTCGCCAACGTCGTCGTGAAGGCCGGCCAGGCCGTTGCCGTGAGTGACGGCAAGGGAAAGTATCTTTTCCCCGCCCTTGGGCCGGGTGAGATTTATATATCGGTGGAGAAGCGCTCCATCGGACTCAGGAAAGTGACAAAGGAGAAGACGCCATTTGCCATCAAGCTCAAGGGCGGTGAAACAAAAGAGCTCCCTATCGGAATCATCACCTCGGCGAAGATATCGGGAAACATCACCATTTATGGTCCCCCGGAGGACAGGGGGAGCGGCGAGCTTCTCATCCCCGGCAAGGGCGAGGCGCCGGCGCCCCTTGTGGCCAAGGGAGGTCTCTCCTCGGCCCTTGTCGAGATCACCAACGGGAATGAGACGGTGAGGCAGATGACCAACGGCAACGGCGATTTCGCCTTTTATGACGTGCGCCCGGGAAAATGGACCCTGATTGTCTATGATGACGAGCTTCCCGAGCTTACTTACCTGGAGACCAACAATATCGAAGTCGAGGTGGCCCCTGGCGGGGAAAAGACACTCGCCCTGAGAATCCTTCCCAGGAAGAGGACCATCAAGATCATCGATCACGGCGACGTCAAGAAGGATCAGAAGAAAGAAACCAGGAAGAAATGATTGACGCGGGGAGCTTTTCTCCGTTATAATAGAGAGGGTGAAAGGAGGCGCCATGACAGCCAGAATTATCATCGCCGCAGCACTGCTCTTCGTGCTTGCCGCTCCAGTCCACGGGTCCAACGTCGTGGTAGGTGTGGTGAACCTTCAGGCAAACTCGATAAGCGAGCTCTCCGTCTCGGGCTCTCCTGCTCCCCTCACGGTGAACTCCGCGGTAGCAGGTGAGGAGCCCACGGCAGTCAGCGATTCCACCACGAGATACAGTTTCACCACCAACGGGACCAACCTGAAGATCACGGTGCGCATCGACAGCAACACCGAGACCGGCACTGCTCTCATGATCGCCTTCAAGAAGCCCGACAGCACATGGACGAGCGATCTGCTCCTCACAAGCTCGACAGTTGACGCCGTGACGGGCCTCACGAAAATAAAGGGAAAGAACCTTGACCTTCGCTACACCTTCTCGGCCACAGTCGATGCGGGAGAGATCGATACGACCACCAGAACGGTCTTTTTCACGCTTACCAATTAAGGAGGGGCGCCATGAACTGCAGGCGGTGGATTATCCTGTCTCTGTGCCTTATAGTGTTTGCCTGTTCTCCCGGCAGCGCGAACTCCATAAACCAGACTCTCAACATCACCGTGGCATCAATCACTGAGATGTCCCTCACCGGGTCGCCAGTATCCCTGACGGTGCAGACCGCCGCAGCCGGCGATGAGCCTGATTCAAGCGAGCAGTCCATGACCTACAATATCTCATCGAACCGTGCCAACTTCAAGCTCACGGCGGCCCTCAACTCTGCGGCTCCTGCTGACACCACTGTCGAGATGCAGGCCGCCGCCCCGGGCGGGACTCTGGGCGGGACAAGCGCCGGTTTCGTGCCGCTCTCCACGACGGCGCAGAACGTTGTCTCATCGCTTAACCCGGGCTACCGCACGGCGATCACAGTGACATTCCGCTTCACGGCCCCCGTCATATCGGGCATTATAGCCTCCACCTCCAGAGATGTGACCATTACCCTGACCGCCGGTCCATGATCACCTTGAGCGAGGAAATTTTACTCGGACAAAAGGCCTTCATGGCGGCGTTTCCGAGGCGCAATCGAAAGAAGAGATTTGCAATTTGAGACGAAATAGGTTATGATATAACGAGAAGATAAACTGGGGATGATGGATTTCAGCATTATGAACTATTTTTTACTGAGGAACATGTCCTCGCAGGTAAGAGCGCTTCTGGTGTGCCTCTGCCTTGTGCTGGTCCTGAGTGTGCCCGCATGGGCCGGCGACCAGGCGACGCACAATGTTTACATCTCCGTGCCCGCCATTGACCAGATCACCGTGCAGGGCGACCCCGGGATCATGGAGGTCTTTGTATCTCTTAACCAGTCGGGCGCGAGAGAGGTCATCGATTCCTCGAGTTCTTACAGTTTCTTCACCAATGCGAAGAGAAGAAAAATAACGGGCACTCTTGATCAGAACGCCCCTTCCTACACAATGCTCAAGGTGAATCTTGCAGCGCCTCCAGGCGGCACAAGTCTTGGTGATGTCTCCCTCTCCTCGTCGCCAAAGGATCTTGTGGTGGGCGTGGGGAAAAGAACGGGAAAGAACCTCACGATCACCTACAAGTTTGCCGCAGAAAAGGAAGCAGGGAGGGTGCCCCTCACAAGGCGCACCGTCACTTACACCCTCTGCGACGAATAACCTGGTCTCCTGCCCCCCTCTCCGCAGCAGCTCTTCCCATTATCTCTCCGGAATCGACTTTTTCTAAGTGATTGAGCCATTCTGCCGCACGCTCTCTCCCCTGAATACCATTTTCTGCGATAAGGTCCGGTGCGGTGTGGTTCACAAGGAAAGAACTGCTGCTCCTCGAATAATTACTCTGGATACTAGAACTTTTATTAATATGCCTTGCTCCTAAAGCCACCGATGAAAAATAAGGCCATCACGGACACCACAAAAGCTCCCTCTCAGGCCGGGCAACCCGAGCTGGTTCTTCTCGCATGCCTCATCGCGGGGTTTTGCAGCAGAATCAGGGAGTCATACCGTTTCTTTTTCCTGATATACTGCGGGATTGGGGCTCTTATTACTTTTCTGCTCATCAGGACGGGGCCAGTGGTGATCATGAGGTTCGGCCACGATGTGCCGGTGTATCTTGACTCGGCCTGGCGGGTTCTCTGCGGCCAGATTCCCCACGTTGATTTTCAACAGGTGCTTGGCGCCCTTTTTTTTCTCATTCTCGCCGCAGGGATGAAGATCTGCGGCGTCTCGGTGTGGGGGATAGTCTGCGCCAACATTCTGATGTTCTGGCTCTTTTCCTTCTGGGCCTGGATTCTTGCGGTAAAGAGGCTTTCGGCACCTCTCGCTTTTCTTTTCACTCTCGCCGTGGGGCTTTTTATCACGGGGACCTATCATCTGGGCTTTGATTACACTGTCACCACTTACACGACGCTTTATAACCGCTATGGCTATGCCATGCTTTTCATCGTCATTCTTGAGCTGTTTTTCCCTCTAAGGAAAGAAAAGAAGCTGCATGAAAGTGCGGGAGGCTTTTCCACCGGCTTTCTGCTGGTGTGCCTGTGGTTCATCAAGATCAATTATTTCACCGCGGCGTCTTTATTCATTCTATTAAGAATCCTGCTCGCCGTACCCTCTAAAGACTGGGTGAAAGGCTTTATGGCAGGCTTTTTCTGCGCCATTGTACCGATGGCGCTCTATTTCAGGTTCAGTTTCAGCGCCGTGGTCCATGATTACCGGATAGTATCCATGGTGAGAGGTTATGAAATTCTCATGGATTCTGCTTTATTCATGGAGAAAATAGGGCCTTTCGCCTATGTGTTCATACTGCTGCCCTTCTATATGCTGCTGTTTTCCAGTTTTGCTTTTACCGCAAGGGGTGGAATAAACTCGCCGGTGAAGCTCTTCGTGATTATGGGTGTTTCCGGCTTCTGCGGAATACTTCTGAATATGACGAATTACGGAATTCATGATATGCCGATGCTTCTGGTGATGGCCTTTCTTCCCTTTGAATATTTTGACCTGAAAGTGGACAGGTCAAAGGAATTCAAATGCTACCTCCTGTTCCCTCTCCTGCTGATCTGCATTTTCACTGTGGGGAGCTTTTATGGAAAAAATCTTGCCAGTATTGTATTTGCGGGCACCAATAAGGCGAGGATGCGGAACAGCATCACGAAAATCAAATCAGAGACGCTCAATACTCTCTCTGTTGATTTTGCCGATGGGAGCTACAACCGGGAGTACCCTGAAAAAATCAACGAGGGTCTGGAGCTTCTAAGAAAGCATATTGCAGAACATGACAGGATTGTATCGCTCGACTTCGAGAACCCTTTCCCGGTAGGCTTGAGATTAAAGAGTCCGAAAGGATTTTATGGAATGTGCAATTTCGGCGTTGACTTCAACAACGAGCATTATATCCCGCCGGAGAGGGCTTTCTCTGATACTACCCTCATAATGGTGCCCAAGCCGGGCTGCCCTGAATCTACGCTCCCCTTGCTGAGGATATACGGCGACTATATGGAAAAGCATTTCGACTTCGTCGAGAGCACCGAGCGCTGGATGCTCTACCGGAGGAAGCCCTGACACTTTTCACCCACCCTCCCAAAATGTCTTGACAAATTTCGCCCATGGTATAAAATTGTCATATGAGACGGATCCATTCCTTTTATCTCTTTGATGAGGAAATCAACGGGGGGAAGATGATCTTTCTCTCCGGACCCCGGCAGGTCGGGAAGACCACCTTTGTAAAAGGCAGGCTGAAGGAGGTTGGCTGCGAGGACCTCTATTTCAACTGGGATGACCCTTATGTGAGAAGGGAATATGCTAGGAACCCTCATTTTCTGAAAGCCTATCTCGCAAAACCCCGCAAAGAGAAGCCTCTTGTCGCCTTTGAAGAGATTCACAAGCACAGAGCCTGGAAAAATGTCCTGAAGGGTCTTTATGATCTCCATTCAGCCGAAGCCCAGTTCATAATCACGGGAAGTGCCCGGCTTGACTTTTTCCGGCAGTCAGGCGACAGCCTCGTGGGCAGGTATTTCCCCTACAGGATGCTCCCCGCGGGGCTTGCAGAGGTCGCCGACGATTTTCATTTTGTACAGAAAGATGCTAAGTTCCTCTCAGCACCCGGCCCCGGGGGCTACCTCCCCCTTCTTCAGAGGGTGCCGGAAAAGCCTTTTAAAGAGACCTTTGAGCGCCTGATGCGCTTTAGCGGCTTTCCGGAGCCATATCTTAAAGCCAGGGAAGAGTTCTCGCGCAAGTGGAGAAAAATATACCAGTCCCTTCTCATCGGCGAGGACCTGAGAGAGCTTAGCCGTATTGGCGATATCAAGGGTATTGAGCAGCTTTTGCTGCTTCTTCCTGAGAGAGTGGGCTCGCCGCTGAGCGTCAATTCCCTGAGGGAGGACCTCCAGGTGGCCCATAAGACCGTGGTGAACTGGCTCGAGGCCCTGAAAAAGATATATCTTGTCTTCTCGATTTCCCCTTGGGAAGGCACGCTCTCCAGGGCCATCAGGAAGGAGTCCAAGTATTACTTCTTCGACTGGACGATGGTGAAGGGCGAAGGCCCGCAGTTTGAGAACGCCCTTGCCCTGGGCCTTCTCCGCTTCTTGTGTCGCCTCAATGAGCAGGGAGCCGGCGATTTCGATCTTCACTACGTGCGCACCAGGGAGGGCCATGAAGTGGATTTCCTTATCACCTATGACCGGAAGCCTCTAGTACTCATCGAGGCGAAGGCGAGGGAGCGAAGTTTGACCCGGTCGGTATCGTACTTCAGCAGGCTTCTCTCGGTGCCCTGTTTCCAGGTGGTGTGGAAGCTTGACGATGCCGAGGAGCACCCGGGGGAAAGGTTCGTGGTCCCCGCGTGGCGCTTTTTCGCCCTGCTCGGGTAGTGGTTGACTTTGACTTTTCTTGCTGAATAATTTATAATGTAAATACAAAGCAAACAATGTGCCACAAGTGCAAAGGAACACTTTATGTTCCCAGTGAGGGGATTTGAATGGGATACCGGAAATGCAGAAAAGAACCTTCTCAAGCACAGCGTTACAACTGGGGAAACTGAGGAAGCTTTCTTTACGGATCCTTTGATCCTCAGGGTTAAAAAGAACCTTTACTATATTTTCAGCGTAACTCTTGGGGGAAGATACCTTTTCGGCGTCTTTGTTCTCAAGCCTGGAAGAATAGTGAGAGTAATCAGTATTCGCGATATGGAGAAAAAGGACAGGTCATTATACAAAGAAAAAAAAGGGAGGTGAACTTATGGCGAGACTTCCAGATTTTATCAGTGAGGATGATATTTTTGAATTTTTCGAGAGTCATAGCGGAACTGATTTTCTGGACGACGCTGAAGAAATCAAAGGCCCAGTGCTCGATAGACGCTCTCCCCAAAAGGAAGTCACCACGTTGAGACTGGATCCTGCGCTCAAACGTGTATTGAAGCTAATAGCCCGAAACAAAGGAATTCGGTATCAGACTCTCATAAGCATGTGGCTTACTGAAAAAGCGAAAGAAGAGATCCGGAGGACAGGCCAGGCAAAATAAGAGTTCCTAAGGTCCTTATGATTTTTTGCCCCATTATTTTTCATGCTCCAGTCTTCGCCCTCCCGAAGAGTGTTTTTCTCTTTACTTCAGCAGGCACCTTGGAGTCCCCTGTTTTCAGGTGGTGCGCAGTTTTGATAAGAATGAGGTATACGCGGAGTGAGGATACGTGGTCCCCGCGTGGCGCTTTCTCGCCCTGCTCGGCTAGCTCTGAAGCCACTATTTTACAATTTTCACAAGATATTCATCTCCCCGTGCCCTCTGTGGTAATATCTCTCCGCTATGATCTCCCTGTGGACGCAGATTCCAAAGGGAGGTATAATAGAGATGGAAAGAGCTTTCTCTTGTGATACACATAATATGATAAGGCAACCTCTGGCAAAGGTGAAAGGAAAGATTGTCATGGATGAAAAGAAGCTTCTCGGGAGAATCACGGTAAATCCCGATATTTTCGGGGGAAAGCCAATTATCAGGGGGCGGCGTCTTGCAGTGGAGCATATTGTGGGCATGCTCGCGGCAGGCGATACACTGGAGACTATTCTTGAAGGCTACCCATGGCTTGAGAGGGAAGACATCCAGGCAAGCCTCCTCTATGCTCACAAAATGATATGCCACGAGCGGATTGAGCCTTTTCTCATGGAAACAGGGTCATGAGAGTCTTGCTTGATACCTGTGTGTGGGGTGGAGCGCTCACCAGGCTGGAATCATCTGGAATAGATGCAGAATGGACGGGACGATGGCAAAAAGATCCAGGTGATTATGAGATTCTGGCCTATGCACACAAGGAAGAAAGAGTTTTAGTGACACTTGACAAGGATTTCGGTGAAATAGCTGTTCTTCGTGATATTCCTCACCATGGCATTGTGAGGTTGGTAAATATTCCCGCAAGGCTGCAGGCTGATATTTGCATCAAGGTCCTGATGAGGTATGGGCTTGAGCTTCAAAAAGGCGCCATAGTGACAGTTGAACCGGGAAGGGTGAGGATAAGGACGGCGGAACAATAGGGTGACAGTTATCGGTAATAACTGCGGGGCAAAGGTGCCGGAGACTTTGTTGCATGAGGAGGGGATTGTGATGGCCATGGAGTCATTCAGGAAGATGTCCTCGTCAGAAGAGGTGCATTTCCTGGTCGAGCAGAGGGAAAAGGCCAAGCGTGACTATAACCATTTCCTTCATGAGGCGCGCAGGGAAGGGCAGGAGGAAGGCCGGGCTGAGGGCAAGGCTGAGGGTAAGATTGAAGGTAAGATTGAGGCGGCCAGGAAACTGCTTGCCGAAGGGATGAAACGGGAAGATATCGCGCGGATCCTGAATCTTTCCTGCGGAGATTTCTGAGAAAGCATAATGTGCGGTAATATTAGAGGCCAGGGGACATTCTCCTCTTCAGCCAACAATTGGTTTTGTCCCTATGGATGTATCGAAACACAGGCAAAACCTGTTGGCCGGGAGAATTCCCCTGGCCTCCCGCCACACCGCAGGGCGCCGTCTCACTACCGGGGAATCACACAGCCCGGCCCCTTCAGATGTAATCCCTTTTCACAAAGTCCCGGAAAGGGAGGGCCGTGACCTTCTCACCAAGGGCCAGGCGCTCCCCCGTGAGCGTCACCACGAAGGCCCTTTCCGCCATGTCATCAAAGAGGGAGCAGAAAGAAACAAGTCTTTTCGCCATATTGAAGCGGACTTTATCAAGTGCTATCAGCATGGAGTGCGCTTCCTGTGCCGCTTGAACGAGTCTTATCCTGTGATTTCCTTAAGATGCCAGATGGCTTCAGGCACAAATGTGACTGAATAAATGGGGTCAGACTGAAGGGAACCCGGGGCACTTATCGAAGTGCATGGCGTACCGGGCTTCCGCCGCGATAATTGCCTCCCTGTATGAATAGAGCGTTATGAAAGAGCACATGGCCTCCGAACAGTCTGCCCCCTCCCGGATCGACGCCGTTTCCGGCCGCGTCATGGATTTTCTTGAGAAAATCAGCGGCTCTTACCGGCTTTTCATCGCCTTATACTTCGTCATCGCGGTGCTCATCACCGTCGTGCTCCTCAGGACGGGGCCCGTGGTGATTACAAGGTATGGCCACGACGTGCCGGTATACATGGACTGTGCCTGGCGGGTCCTCAACGGTCAGCTCCCCCACGCCGATTTTCAATCGATCCTCGGTGCCCTTTTTTTTCTCATCCTTGCCGCGGGGATGAAGCTCGGCGGCGTTTCGGTGTGGGGGATCATCTCTGCCACCCTCATGATGTTCTGGCTTTTCTCCCTCTGGACCTGGATTCTCGCCGTCAGGAGGCTGTCGGCGCCCCTTGCGTTTCTTTATGCTCTCGCCGTGGGGCTTTTCATCACGGGAGCCTATCATCTCGGACTCGATTACCGGGCAACGACCTATGCAAATCTTTACAACCGCTATGGATACGCCATGCTATTCGTCATCCTGCTTGATCTTTTTTTCCCTCCCAGGAAAGAAGATACAAGGCAGGACTTCACGGGCGGCCTCTCCACGGGCTTCCTGCTGGTGTGCCTTTTATTCATCAAGGTGAACTTCTT
Organism: Candidatus Eremiobacterota bacterium; assembly: GCA_031082125.1. Classification (NCBI taxonomy): domain Bacteria; kingdom Bacillati; phylum Vulcanimicrobiota; species Vulcanimicrobiota bacterium. The sequence goes on along the minus strand of JAVHLM010000039.1, from coordinate 36,509 downwards.
CACCGCCGCCTGCGCGCTTCTTGTCATAAGAGCGGTGATAGCGCGGCCTTCCGGCGGCTGGGCGGCAGGCTTCGCGGCGGGCCTTGCGGGAGCGCTCGTGCCGATGGCCCTCTTCTTCCGGTTCGATTTTACCCCGGTGCTCCGCGATTACCAGATGGTCACCCTGGTAAGAGGCCGGTCACTCTTCTCCGATCCGGCCTTTGTCATGGAAAAGATGGGACCTTTCGCCCTCTCTTTCATGCTGCTTCCCGTGTATCTGATACTGTTCTCGGGCTTCACCTTTCAACCCAGAGGGAAAATAGGCTCGCCCTCCAGGGTATTCGCCCTGATGGCCGCCGTCTTTCTCTGCGGTATTCTGCTGAATCTCACCAATCATGGGTTTTATGACATGCCGATGCTTCTGCCTCTGGTTTTTCTGCCTTTCGAGTATTTTCTGCTGAAACCCGATCACTCCCGGGAATTCCTTGCTGTCTCAGCCCTTTCCATTCTGCTGATATTTCTTATCATCACCGGGAGTTTCTATGGCAAGAATGTGGCGAGCATCGGCTTTGCCTCCGCCAACAAGAAAAAAGCTGCCGGCGCTCTCACTGCGATAAGGTCTGACGCACTTGGCGCCCTCTATGTAGCCTTTGCCGACGGCACCTTCAACAAGGATTACCCTGAAAAGCTCAATGAGGGGCTCGATCTCCTGAAAAGGCACGCCAGGGAGCATGACAGGATCGCCACGCTTGACTTTGAGAACCCTTTCCCGGTGGGCCTCGGATTGATGAGCCCGAAAGGATTTTACTCTATTTGCAATTTTGGTGTCGATTTCAACAATGAGCATTATATCATGCCGGAGAGGGCTTTCCATGACACCACCCTCGTCATGGTGCCCCGGCCGGGCTGCCCTGAATCGACGCTCCCGCTCCTGAGAATATACGGCAGCTATATTGAAAAGCATTTCGACTTCGTAGAGAGCACCGAGAGGTGGATGCTGCTGAGGAAAAAGCCCTGACCGGTTTCACCTCTTTGTTTGTGCCTCTCTTTCAGACTATTCACTTCCATCACAATTATAGCATCACAAAATGTTTACTCTTTTCCTGGGGAATGTGACATCGGGGACATACCCCAGAAGAAGGGCTCCCGCCTGAACTGGCAGGAGAGGATTGTGATGGCGCTTGAGGCGTACAAGAAGTCGAAGGCCGACTGGAGATTGAGGTACCTGATGGATCTTCGTGACAAGGCAGATCATGACTATGCGACGGACATCGCTGAAGCAAAGCGCGAAGGCATAGAGGAAGGTAAGATTGAAGCTGCCCGGAAACTGCTTGCCGAAGGGATGAAACGGGAAGATATCGCACGGATCCTGAATCTTTCCTGCGAAGATTTCTGAGAAAGCATAATGTGCGGTAATATTAGAGGTCAGGGGACATTCTCCTCTTCAGCCAATGTTTGAGTTTGTCACTATCTTGTACATGTAACACAGACAAACTCTATTGGCCGGGAGAATGCCCCTGGCCTCCCGCCACACCGCAGGGCGCTGTCTCACTACCGGGGAATCACCCCCCCCGCGGAGCCCATCGGCGAGGAAACGACGATAAAACCAATCCGCGGGGTTCCATGTCGAGGAGGTCCCCACGGTGTGGAGGAAGCGCGGAGCAGGGATGGCGCTTCATGATGGCAAGGAAAATCCCATCATGGTGAAGTGGCTGTCAAAGGCAAAGGCCGTCACAAGGGAGAGCCTTTTCATCACCGCAAAGCTTGTGCAGTCCGTATAGGTGAAGTCAAGGTCACGGTACTCTGAAAAGATGCGCCAGGCTTCCTCTTGGTCACGAGGCTCCACGGGAAGCACCATGACGGAAGGGCTTTTCATCAGGCGCTCGCCGAATTCCACTGCCACATGGTGTCCCAGGCGCTTTTTTATAAGGGTCACCGACTCGTCAAAGACAAAATTTGTCGTTACCATCGGAAGGGTGTTGCTTTTCAGAAAAGTCTCCGCCTGGCGGTGATCGGGATCGTGAGAGTCTACGAGGGCATACCAGGCGCCCGTATCCACAAATACCCGCTTCACTGCCGGTCTCCATAGAGCACGTCGTCGTGGCTCCTGGCAGTCGCATCACCATCGCCTGTCGCCATGCCGATTATCCCCATGAGAGGATCATCATGGAGCGCTACCTGCCGATCCAGGTATTTTTCCGCAATGAGGTCACGGATAAGGGATGATATGCTTTGCTTCCTCACCATGGAAAGCTCCCTGAGGAGCATGTACTGCCAGTCCTCAAGTGAAATCTGAGTCCTGTGCTTGCGGTGCTCCATGCTCCCTCCTGTTTACATCATACATCATAAACATGGTGATGTCAATTTGGGGGGAGATGGGACACTTCACCCCAGTGATCCTGGAAAATTCCCCAGGCCCCCCTTCCGCCCTTTTCATGTTTCTCTCTTGAAAGTGCCGTCTTACTCCACTGCCTGTAGAGGGCAGCCGTACTTTTTCCGGGGACCCCGAAAGACAAAAAAACCTTCCAGGATGCAAAACCAGATGAGGCGACTTGCTCCATTTACCCATCACTATGCCAATTGATACAATAAGAGCAGGAAGACAAGAGGAGCAGAACCCCATGTACGGAGAGCTTACAAAAACGCGCAGAATCTGGAAAGGAGCCATTGCCATGGCGGCAGTGCTCTTTTTCTTGCTGGCCTGCTCCCCTGTCTATGCCGGAAGCTCGGCCACGCAGGTCGTCATGCTGAAAGTGACCCCCGTGGACGACATCACCATGGAGGGCGGCTCCTCCTTCGTGTCCCTTGCCCAGGCTGCCTCTGCGAGGAGCGCCAGCGGCCAGGTGTCCTCGTCGTACAGCAGCTCCTCCGTGGGGCTCGAGCGCCGCATCACCGGCGCCATTGACGAAGCTCCCTCTTCACAGATGGTGAAGATTCATATGGCAGCCCCTGAAGGCGCGCGCAGCTCAGGCTACGTGCCCCTCTCCCAGGTCCACAGGAGCCTTGTGACGGGAACACCTGACAGGGTGGCCACTGATCTTCCCATCACCTACCGCATGAGCAGCCAGGACAAGAACAGTACGCCAGCGGCGCGGACCATCACCTTCACCATCACAGGCGACTAAAGCCGCCAGGCACCCAGTAAACGGAGGCAAATTATGAGGCACGGAATCGCAATAACCGCAGCAGCAATGGCGCTCCTCTTTCTCCTTGCGTGCCCCGCTTCTGCGGGAAGCACGGCGAGCCACCAGGTCTCCTTCAGCATCGCAGGCCTCAGCATGATCTCGGTGAGCGGCGACCCCGGTCCGATGGAGGTGCTTACCGCCAAGGACCAGAAGAAGACCTCTGAAGTCACCGATGCCTCAACGTCGTACAGCTTTTTCACCAACGCAAGGAGCAGGAAGATTACAGGGAGCCTTGACAGGAACACGCCGCCTCACACGGTGCTGAAGGTGAACCTTGCGGCGCCCGCAGGGGCCACAAGCCTGGGCGAGGTTTCCCTTTCAACGTCGCCATCGGACCTGGTGACAGGCGCGGGGAAAAAGACGGCAAAGAATCTTCCGATTACGTACCGCTTTCAGGCATCAGGCGAGGCGGGCAAGGTGCCCCTCACCTCAAGGACAGTGACCTTTACCATCACGGGGGAATAGGGTTAATCCGGCGAGGTGTCTCCGATCTTCTTGAGCTTTTCCCTGAGGGTCTTCCTGTCCATCCCCAGGATATCCGCTGCCTGTGACTTGTTGCCGCCCACGCTGGCCATGACATAGTGGATATACTCCCTTTCGACCTCGGCAAGGGTTTTCGCGCGCCCTCCCTCGGCAAATGCCGTGAAGCGCAGGTACGGAGGGAGCTCCGTCATGTCGATGACGTCCCTGTCGCACATCACCACCAGGGACTGCACGGTGTTTTCCAGTTCCCTCACGTTGCCCGGCCAGGAGTACGTTTTAAGGGCCTCGAGGGCGGAATCGCTGAAGCCCGGCGCTTTCTTCCCCATCTCGCCGGCGCATCTTGTGGCAATGTAGCTCGTGAGGATCAGGATGTCGCTGCCGCGCTCCCTTAAGGGGGGCAGGGCGATGGGAATGACGTTGATGCGGTAATAAAGGTCCTCCCTGAAGGTGCCGCCGCTCACCATGGAGAGGAGGTCCCTGTTGGACGACGCGAGGAGGCGCACGTCAACTTTCCTTGTGCCTCCCTGCCCTGCTGCAGAGATTTTCCTGTCCTGGATGACGCGCAGGAGCTTGGTCTGCATCGTGTGGGTGAGGTTGGCGATGCCGTCAAAGAATATGGTGCCGCCGTCTGCGGCGCCGAAGAGGCTTGTCGGGGCCTCATCCTGGGGACGCGGAGAGCCGAAAAGCTCGTTGTCCAGGAGCTCCTCGGGGATGCCGCCGCAGTTCACCGGGATGAAGGGCGCCGCGGCCCTGGAGCTGGAGTAATGGATGGCCCGGGCTACCAGCTCCTTGCCTGTGCCGCTCTCGCCGGTGATGAGGACCGTGGCCGAGGTTTTCGCCGCTTTCCCGATGGCGTCGAAGATCTTGAGCATGGCTTCGGACCTTCCTATTATGCCATAAGGCGCCGTTGAGAAGGCCTGCCCTTCGCCTGAGCCGAGCCTGCGCATCTTGAGCTTCTCCAGGGCCCGCCGCACAGCCGAGAGGAGCTCCTCGCCAGTGAAGGGCTTGGTAAGGTACTCTTCGGCGCCTGTCTTTACCGCCGATACGGCGCTCTCAATGGAAGGGAACCCTGTCATCATCAGCACCTCGGTGAACCTGAAGTTTTCCTTAACGTGCCTTACAAGGTCCATACCGCTCATTTTTGGCATTTTAAGATCGGTGATCACCAGGTCCACCACGGTAGTCTCAAGGACCTTGATGGCCTCCGAGACGCTTGAGGCCACCAGCGCATGGTAGCCCGACCGGGAAAGGATCTTTTCCACGAACCTAAGGATGGGCAGCTCATCATCTACCACGAGCACTCGGGTCTTTCCCTCACTTGAAGACATCGGGCGTTCCTCGCATTTCACGGATTATCCATACTCTTCTACGGAAGGGACCCTAATTCCCTCTCACATGCTCTCCTGCTGCCTGCGGCATCCCGGCAAGCCTCGCCAGGCCCGCCATATCCCTTATGGTGACGAGGCCCTTCTCTATGGAAAGGAGGCCCTCGTCCTGAAGGTCTTTAAGGGTCCGCGTCACCGTCTCCCGCGAGGTGCCCATTACCGATGCGATTTCCTGGTGCGTGAGGGGGAGCCTGAAAGAGAGGGTCTTGATGCCGTGACCCGCTTCCCGGGAATGCCATGACAGGAGCATATGGCCGAGGCGCTCTTTCACCGTGGAGAGGGCCAGGTGCTCGCAGGCCGTGTTGGTGCTTCTGAGGCGCTCCAGGGACATGGCCAGTATCAACTGCGAGAAGGAAGGCTCCTTCTCGATGAGCCACCGGAGGTGAAAATCCGAGAGGGCCATGGCCTCAATGGGAGTGAGGGCAACGACTGAGGCGCACCTCGCCTTTCCGTCCAGGAGGGCCATTTCGCCGAAGAGCTCATTTTTGCCAAGAATGGCCAGGGTGACCTCTTTGCCGTCAAAGGACTGGTGCACCACTTTCACCCTGCCTGAAAGGATGAAAAAGCAGGAATCGCCGGGCTCGCCTTCGAGGAAGATGAATTGATCCTTGTGGTACTGCCTTTTTATGAGGAGCGGGAGCCTTGAAAAGTGGTCGGCAATCGAGATGCTCTCCCGGGAGGGGCCTTCAGAAAGAGTCCTCTGCATTGAGATCACCATCCCTTTTTCTTTTATTCTACCAGATATCATTTCAGAGATAAGTGACGGTGATCACATGAAACCGTGAAATTTCTGTTAACTGATGTTACCATTTTGGGATGCGGGGTGGAGGGGCATGGCGTTCAGGGGAAAAAAAGAGGCCAGGCAGGTTCGGCGCTGCCTGGCCCGGTTGCTAAGCCGCGTCTTCTTCCGCAGATAAATCCTCTTCCTCCACAAACTCCACTGCCCCGAAGGTCTTCTCCCTTATGAGGGCAAGGATATCCTCCTGGACCTTGGGATTATCCTCAAGGAATCTCCTGGCGTTTTCAATACCCTGGCCCAGGCGCACCTCCCTGAAGGAGAGCCACGATCCCGATTTCTCCACTACCCCCGCGGTGATGGCCTCCTGGAGCACCGAGGCGTCGCGGGAGAAGCCCGATCCAAAGTAAAGCTCGAGCTCGCACTCTTTGAAGGGCGGCGCCACTTTGTTCTTCTTCACGCTCACCTTGCAGCGGTGGCCTATTGTCTCGCCTGTCTTGCCGTCCTTGATGGATTCCTTCTTTCTCACGTCAAGGCGGATCGACGAGTAGAACTTGAGGGCCCTCCCGCCGGGTGTCACCTCGTTTGACCCGAACATGACGCCTACCTTTTCCCTTATCTGGTTGATGAAAATCACGATGGTGCCCGACACGTTGATCTGTGCCGTCATCCTCCTGAGGGCCTGGGACATCATCCTTGCCTGGTTGGCCACATGGGCGTCGCCTATTTCACCCTCGATCTCCGCCTTGGGGGTGAGGGCCGCCACGGAGTCAATGACGATGATGTCCACGGAATGGCTCCTGATGAGCTCATCGGCGATGAAGAGTGCCTGCTCGCCATAATCGGGCTGCGAGATGAAGAGGCTGTCGAGGTCCACGCCGAGCCTGGTGGCATACTGGGGGTCCAGGGCATGCTCTGCGTCGATGAAAACGGCGTTGCCCCCCTCCTTCTGCACGGCAGCGAGTATTTCCAGGGCCAGGGTGCTCTTGCCGGAGCCCTCGGGACCGAAGACCTCGATGACCCTCCCCCTTGGGACGCCGCCTACGCCAAGGGCCACGTCAAGCCCTATGAAGCCCGTGGGGATGCTGTTCGCGTCCACCCGCCTCACGTCGTTGAGCTTCATCAGCGATCCCTTCCCGCACTGTTTCTCAATGGCCTGGAGCGCCCGCTCAAAGGCCTTCTGCTTGTCAAGAACTTCTACTTTTGCCATACTGCTCATCTCCTTTTCTTTTTCTTCTTTCATTGTAGAATCTCTCACTGACACCTGTATGTCAGTGCCTCCCATGGAATATCTTGTGGCTCCTATTTTTTCCCCTCCCATATATGCCCTCCCGGTGCTTTCACCTCTCCATTATAAAGGAAGGATATGAACAGCATTTTAAAAAGAGTTTGCCGGGGAGGAATAATTTGTTACATTTTCATACTATAAGAAATAAAGAGTACATCATACATGAAAGGAGCAGAACATGGAGATGAAAGTGAGGTCACTGGTGATTCTGCTTGCGTTCCTGGCAGCCCTTTCGGCCTCGTGGGCCTGGGCTGGCAATGACGTGACGGAAGGCACCCTGAAGATCATAGACAAGCAGGGGAAGACCAAGGCGCTCTGCCCCCTCAGGCACACGGCAGTGAAGGCAGACATCACGGGCTTCATGGCCCGTGTGAAGGTGACGCAGCAGTTTCACAACCCGAGCAAGGAAAAAATCGAGGCCGTGTATGTCTTTCCGCTGCCTTCCCGGGCTGCAGTCGATGACATGGTGATGCACGTGGGGAAGCGCACCATAAAGGGCGACATCAAGAAGCGCGAGGAGGCCAAGAAAATCTACGAGGCGGCGAAGAAGCAGGGCCATGTGGCATCCCTTCTCGAGCAGGAGCGCCCCAACATCTTCACCCAGTCCGTAGCCAACATCATGCCCGGCGAAGCCGTCAATATAGAGATAAGCTACGTGGAGTACCTGAGCTACCAGGACGGCATTTACGAGTTCGTCTTTCCCATGGTGGTAGGTCCCCGCTACATTCCCGGCAGGGCCACGGGAGCCCAGGGGACGGGGTGGGCGTCTGATACCAATGATGTCCCCGATGCCTCGCGCATCACGCCCCCGGTGACGCCGAAAGGCACCAGGGCAGGCCATGACATTGAAGTCTCCCTGTCGATTGACGCCGGCGTCCCCATAAGGAAAATCCGCTCGGTGCTCCACAGGGTTCACACGGTGCAGCAGGAAGGAAGCTCCAGGGCACAGGTGACCCTTGATCAGCTTGACAACATTCCCAACAAGGACTTCATACTCCAGTATGAGACGGCGGGAAAGTCCATCGAGGACGCCTGCCTTACCCATGCCTCCAAGGCACGCGGAGGATTCTTCTCCCTCATCGTCCAGCCTCCCCTCAGGCCTGAAAAAGCGCAGATCACGCCCAAGGAGATGATCTTTGTCATCGACTCTTCAGGCTCCCAGATGGGGTGGCCCATTGAGAAGGCCAAGGAGACCATGAAGTACTGCATCGAGAACATGAACGACGGCGACACCTTCAACCTCATGGCTTTCTCCAACAACGTGGTGAAGCTCTTTGACGCCCCGCAGCCCAACTCAAAGAAAAACCGCGAGGAAGCCCTGGACTTCCTCGCCCACCGCCTCGGAGGCGGCGGCACCGAGATGCTCCCCGCCATGATGGCGGCCCTCGAGCCAAAGCCGGACCCTGAAAAGCTCAGGATCGTCTGCTTCATGACCGACGGCTACGTGGGAAATGACATGCAGATAATCGACGCTGTCAAGAAGAACATCGGCAAGGCCCGCCTCTTCTCCTTCGGCGTCGGGAACAGCGTAAACCGCTACCTGCTGGACAAGATGGCAGAGATGGGCCGCGGCGAGGCGGAATACGTGACGCTCAACCGCCATGGCGACGAGGTGGCCGAGGCCTTCCAGCAGAAGATAGGCACGCCCATCCTCACCGACATCTCCATCGACTGGGGGAACCTCCCCGTCAGGGAGATCTTCCCGAAATACCACCCCGACCTCTTCAGCGGCAAGCCCCTGGTCTTCACCGGGCGGTATTCAGGCGCCTCCAAGGGCGATATCACCCTGAAAGGCTTCATCGCGGGGAAGCCCCATGCCCGGAAGATCGCCGTCACGCTCCCGGGGAGCGAGGCAGGGCATGAAGTCCTTGCGAGCCTCTGGGCCCGGACATGTGTCGAGTACCTTATGGACCAGGATCTCCTCAATATCCAGCAAAACAGGCCCAACCCCAAAATCAAGAATGAGATTACGAAGCTGGGCCTGGATTACCGCATCATGACGCAGTATACCTCCTTCGTGGCTGTCGAGGAGAAAGTAGTCACCGAGGGCGGAGTTCCTAAAACGGTGGTCGTGCCGGTAGAGATGCCCGACGGCGTGAGCTACGAGGGAGTCTTCGGCGAGGAGAAGTCCAAGGCCGATAAGGGCGCGATGAAAATGCGGGCTTACAATGCCCCTTCCTCGATGGCAGGACCGGCAGGCTCAGGCAGCGGCGCAGCGAGGATGAACAAGATGGCAATGCCCTCACAGGGCTATCTCTCAGGGGATGAGAGCCGTTACACGCCTCCTGCGAAGAAGCCTGAAGAGAAGCTTGCCTCCTCCCTCAAGGACATAGCCTCGAAGGTAAAGGCAGGCGGCGGGACCTACGTGACGGCCCAGGTGGAAGTGCGCGGGGGGAAAATCCCTCTCATCGTGACGGTGACCCACCTTTCAAAGAAAGTGCTTGCGGACCTCAAAGCCGCGGGGCTTAAAATAGCCACATATTCAGCAGGGCAGAAGGTGGTCACAGGGACGCTCCCCGTGGAAAAGCTCGATGACCTGGCAAAGCTTCCCGCTGTGGAAAAGATTGAGCCCCTGACGGGCGGAAGGAAGATAAGCTTCCTTCCAATGACTCATTTCATGGGAATTCTGGCATACGCTCTGGCGGACGATCCTGTCCCGCCGGAGCGGGGCTGGTGCAGCCAGCTGTTCTAAGGCCTTTACAGGGCGGTCTGTTTCCGATAGGGCCCGGGGTATCCCGGGCTTTTTTTTTCAAGCGGCAATTCCCCGCCTCGCGGAAGCCTGAGACCAGGCTCCGGTATCGCCTCAAAAGGAGAATGGGGGCGGGGGAAGAAAATGAAGAGGTACCCAAGGCGTGCCGTCCCGCGGCACAAGAAAGAGAAGGTGGAAGTATGAACTCTGTAAAAGGCCGCTGTGCTCTCCTTATTCTCGCCGCGCTCCTCTTGGGAGTCTGCTCCCCTGGCGCCGTTGCCGCAGTACCGGACTCATGGAAGAAGACAAAGATGAGAGAATCTCTCTATGCCAGCCTCCCGCGCTTCGTGTTCGACGGCAAGGGGGCCGTGCGCCTCGCCTTCTCGACGAGAGTGCCCGCACCTCCCGCCTGCGTGCATGTGGGGATTATTCTTCCGGGTGACAAGCTCTCCATCCCCGTCTTCAGGAAAACCTTCAAGGAGCGCATTGGAGAGCCGGGGAGCCTCGCAAGGGACCACTCCATCGCCGTCAATTTCGGCGCGATGAAGAATTATGTCGATCAGGGAGCGCTCCGCGGCGAAGGACTGGATTTTCATTACCGCGTGGAGGTATGGAACCCCGTGGATCTGGGCGTATCCTTCTACGAGGGGAGACAGCGGGTCCGCGAGGAGCAGGGCCTTTTCAAGCCCATGCCCACCCTCACCGAAGGCCCTTTTGTGGACATGGTGACCCATAGTTCTGCCACCATCGGGTGGAAAACTGACGTGCCCACGAGGGGCGAGGTCCTCGTGGGGCAGAAATCGGTGGCGCAGAATGAGCCCTCCTGCGCGCACGAGGTGACGGTCACCGGCCTCTCCCCCGATACCCATTATCACTATGAAGTGAAGGTCCAGAACGACACCTGCTCATACCGGTATCCCCGGTATTCCTTTGACACGGCGCCCCTTCCCGGCACCGGAAAGAAATTCCGCTTCGCCTTCATGTCCGACAGCAGGGCCTCGGAAGGAGGGGGGCAGGAGGATTTCCTGGGCTTCTCCAAGCCCGATCTCCAGAACTTTTTCATGCAGTGCTACCAGCAGAGGGCAAAGATGATATTCTTCGGGGGGGATCTCGTGGACGGCTATGTCTCCGAGGCCAGGGACCTGCAGCAGCAGCTCAACCAGTGGAAGCTCACCATTGAGTTCGTGGGGCACCGCATCCCTGTCTATGAGCTCATCGGCAACCACGAGTTCGTGGGTGACGCGTGGCTTGTGGAAAAACAGGGAAAGACCCGGGAGTATTACCGCTACAAGGAGGGAAATGACGGCACCGAGGCCGTCATTGCAAGGGAGTTCGCCAACCCCGGGGAGAGCTTCCCGCCGCCGGAAATAATCAAGGGAGCAAAGGGTCCTTCCTACGAGGAGAGCGTCTTCAGCCTGGACTACGCCAACTGCCATTTCGCCTGCCTCAACAGCAACTATGCCAGTGCGGGCGTCAGAGACACCTATGACGGGGATATGTTCGCCGAGGCTCTCACCGTGCTGGGGGGCAACAGGGTCGGCTACCTCATGGAAAACCAGCTCAGGTGGCTCGAAGAGGACCTGAAAAAAGCCAGGGAGCGGAAGATGGAGCATCTCTTCGTGATGCTCCATGAGCCTCCCTTCCCCAACGGGGGCCACGCCGACAGCGCCATGTTCTGGGGCAAGAAGCAGGGGGGCACTTGGAAGGGCCTCAATGACAGGACACAGCCCATGGGAGACGTGCTGGCCATGAGAAGCCGGTTTCTCTCGATTCTCTCAAAATACCGCGTACTTGCACTCTTTACAGGTCATGAGCATAATTATTCCAGGATGGTAATTGACAAATCGCTTGATCCCGCGGTGGAAAACCCCATGTGGCAGATTTTGAGCGGTGACGTGGGGGCTCCCTATTACTTCCAGCAGAAGGATCTCCCCTGGAGCGGCAAGGTGAAAGCCTTCAGCTCCGAGCTCAACTGCTGCATCATTGAAGTGGAGGGGCCAATGGTGTTCCTGAAGGTCATCTCGCCCACCGGCGAGCTGCTGGATGAGGTACAGGACATGAAGGGCGAGCTGAAGGGGCAGCCGTAAAAAGCTGCAGGGGCTTATCCCTGCCTCGGATTATCCCCCTTATCGGCAAGATCGCGGACCTTCACCTCGTCTGCTGCCACACCGAGGTGCTCCCCCTCCTCGGGGAAGGGCTCCCTGCTCTCAGGCGTGAAGGAGAGCACGAGGAACATAAGGGCAAGGATGGCGTAGGCCAGGGCGAACTGGTAGGGAACCTGCTGGGCGATGCCGGAGAGATTCCATGGGGCATACATGCCCCCGTCTGGCGACGAGGAGTGGATGATGCCGAAGAAGGCCAGGATCGCCAGGATCGAGAGGTACACCGAGCTCAGCCTCAGGCGCCTGTCGATAAGCTCCGCGAGGAAGCCTCCCCAGAGCATTGCCGTAAGGATGAAGCCGTTGCCGAGGGCTACCGTGACGAGCACTTCGGGGAGAGTCTTTCCCTGAGTCTGCATGAGCTCCTGGAACCGTTCTATGGGCACGATGTCGGGCGTACCGAACTTTATGGCAAGGAGCCTCGCCACCGTGGGGAAATAAGCAAAGGCCACGGCGGGAGCATGGCGGGCGGGGCAGGCAAGGAAGGCCTGCACCATGATATCGAGGGCCACAAATATCAGGATTGGCGCCAGGACCGCCCTTGGAATCAATTCCACGAAAAAGGAGATATAACCCAGGATCCCCCCGAGCCCTATGAAAAGCCCCGTGAGAAGCGTGTAACCGGCGCGGGCTCCCATCCCCTTGTAAGCCGGCTGGCCGATGTAGGGCGTTGACTGCGCCACGCCCCCGCAGATGCCTGCGATAAGGGTGGCGATGGCCTCGGTGAGGAGGATGTTTCTCGTATTGAAGTCGTCACCGGCAACGCGGGCACTCTCGGTCACGTTGATGCCGCCCACGACGGTGAGGATGGCGAAGGGAAGGGCGATGGGGAGGTACTTAAGGGCTTCCATGAAGCCATTCAGGAACAGGATCGACGGCGTGGGAAAGCCGAAATGAAGCTCGGCAACGGGAGGCTTGTACTGGAGGCCCCCCAGGGAGCCGGTACTTCCCAGGACGTGATAGAGCACCGTGCCGATGACAATGGCGGCAAGGACACCGGGGAAGTTTCCGGGGAGCCTTATCTTTGCCACGAGGGTGTAGAGGATTATGCCCAGGGAGATGAGGCCCACGACGGGGAGGCCGAAGATGTCTATGAGGGGCACGAGGCCTATGAGGGCGAGCCCTATGCCTGCCAGGGAGCCCAGGAGGCCTGCCTGGGGGACTATCTTCTGGATCCATCTCCCGCAGAAGGACATGATGAGCTTGAATACGCCGATGAGGACCATGGTGGCCATCCCGATGTACCATGTCATATAGGCCGCGTCATTGGGCGAGTATCCTTTCTGCTTCAGGGCGATGAAAGCAGGGCCCAGCACCACGAGGGCCACGCCGATAGTCGAGGGGGTGTCAAGCCCGAGGGGCATGGCAGTCACATTGGGGTTCCCGCTCTTTTTCGCGAGCTGGAAGGCCATCCAGGTATAGACCAGGTCGCCGAAGAGCACGCCGAAGGCCGTGCCGGGGAACATGTGCTTGTACACGATCTCGGCGGGGTACTGGAAGGCGAAGATGAGGATGCCGGCCAGGAACGAAAGGACTGTCATGTTGTCGAACATGAGGCCGAAAAACCCGTTGATGTCACCTATGACAAACCACTTGTACTGCTCTTCCTTCTGTTTCATCAGTGCCACACTCCCGGCGAAAATTTTCCCAAGTTCCTGAGAACTTTTCGACGCCCCCGCCTTTCTCCCTTCTTCAGGAAGGCGTCCCCCGGCCATGCCTCTTTCGGTCTCTGAAAGGTGAAAGGAGCTTGCGGGGGGAACATGGATGCGGGGCTCACCATGCACAGAGGGAAGGGCAGATGGCCAGATTCCTCCAGATCAACGATTTTGCCGGGAGCCAGGGAGGCGCGGAGCTCCACATGGCTCTGCTCTCAGAACTCCTTGAGGCAAAAGGGCACGAGGTAATCCTTTTTCCTGTCAGGGAGCTTTACCGCAAGCTCTCAACAAAGGGCCTCAGGGAGAAGCTTGAGGGGATTCTTTCTTCTCCGGGTATCGACGTGGCTCACGTGCACATGCTTGACCACCCCTTTCTGCACCTTCTGGAGGCCCTTTACGCCCGCGGCGTGCCGATTATCCAGACCCTTCACGATCACCGCCCCATATGCCCGGCGGGGTCGCTCTTCAGGAAGGGGAAGCTCTGCCCGCGCTGCAAGGGCGGCGCTTTTTACCAGGCCGGCTTCTCGGCCTGTGTGAATATGCCTCTCGCGCTCAGCCTGTGGGCACGATTGACGATCATGGGGCAGTCGCCCTACGGGTGCGTGGCAAAATTCATCGCCCCGAGCAGGGCTCTCATCGATACTTACAGGAAATGGGGATTTTACTACCCCATGGTCCACCTTGCGAATTTTCTGGATATGCCTTCCTATGAGCCTTATTACCGGGACGACTCACGGAAGGTGGCCTATTTCGGCCGCCTCTCGCCGGTAAAGGGCATCAATACGCTGATGGAGGCCGTGAAGGGCCTTCCCGTGGAACTGCACATCATCGGGCGCGGCGAGCTTGAGGGAGCCCTTGAGAGGAAAATAAGAAGTGGAGGTTTTGATAACGTGGTGCTCCGGGGCTACCTATCCGGTGACAGGCTGAGAGAGGCAGTCAATGAAGCCTTCTGCGTGGTGGTGCCGTCGGAGTGCGTCGAAAACCTGCCTTACGCCGTCATGGAGGCCTTTGCCCTGGGCAAGCCGGTCATAGGGACCATGATGGGCGGTATCCCGGAGCTTGTCGAGGACGGCACGCGGGGCTTTCTCTTCCCTGCCGGCGATACCGCGGCGCTGAGGGAGAAGATCGAGATCCTCTTCAGGGACCGAGATAAGGCCCTCGCCATGGGTCATCAGGCGCGGCAGTTCGCCGAGGAGTCCTTTTCCCCCGACCGCTATTACCATGCTTTCATGGAGCTGGTGAAAGGAGTGCTGAGGGTGCCCGGGGTGCCCTGATAGAGGATGAGAATCGCTTTTTTTGCAAAGGACTGCAGCAGTTATACGGTAAAGAGGCTTGCCGAGGAGGCCGTCATGGAGGGCCATGAGGTTGCCTGCCATAATCCCCTCCAGGTGGCCATCGGTCCTGACAGCCTTCTTTCAGGAGGCGCAAGGCTCTCAGGCTGTGACATGGCTTTTGTCCGCACCTCAGTCCATGCTGCCGAAAGGGAGTTTATCCTCGCGGTGGCAAGGCACCTTGAGCTTGGCGGGGTCCCTGTCATCAATCCCCCCGGGGCCATTGAGCGCTCAAGCAACAAGTTCACCACTTTCCAGGTGCTCAAAGGGATCGGAGTGCCCGTGGTGCCCTCAGTCGCCCTCCGGTCAGGCGAGGAGGCAGGCGCCGTAATTGAAGCCCTGGGCGGCTTCCCCCTGGTGGTGAAGCTGTTTTATGGCTCCCGCGGCATGGGCGTGACTTATGCCACCTCCCAGGATATGCTGGTGTCCCTTATTGACTCTTACCGGGCCCTCGGCGTGAACGTGCTTGTCTCTCCCTTTCTCGGGGAACCCAGGGGAAGGTGCCTCAGGGTGCTCTGCGCGGGAGGCGAGGTCATCGCGGCGGTGCACATGGCGTCAAAGCCCGGTGATTTCAGGAGCAACGCGGCGCGGGGAGGGGTTATTGCGGGGAAAGAGGAAACGGAGCAATGCGGCGGGCTCGCGATGAGGGCCCTGAGCTCGCTGGGGCTTCTTGCGGGAAGCGCCGATCTGCTCGCTGACCGGGGCAGGCTCATGGTCCTTGAAGTGAACTCATCACCGGGGATAGAAAGCCTTGAAAGGGCTCTCGGGTGCTCCATTGCAGGCCCCATGCTCAAGGCCCTCATTGAGGCGCTTGCCAGGGACGGCAGGCTTCCCGGGGGACGGTGAAAGAGGTTTCTTCGGAAAACCAAAGAATACATGAGCCGTGGAGCAAGGGGCTTCGGTGACGGCACTGCCCCGAAAAAGAAAGAGGTGGGTGGTATGAAGCGGATTTTCGTGATGCTTGCGGGGCTCATGCTGGCGCTTTTGATAAGCGGGTGCCCCAAGGAAGGGGGGAAAAGCGGCGAGGAGCCCGGGATGAAAGTGGGCTTCGTCTATATAGGGCCGGTGGGCGATGCGGGCTGGACCCTTTCTCATGATAAAGGCCGGAAGTACCTCGAGGAGCAGCTCACTTCGGTGAAGACCACCTACGTGGAAAACGTGGCGGAATCATCGGATGCCGAGCGCTTTATCACCAACCTTGCCATGCAGGGCAACAAGGTGATTTTCACCACCAGTTACGGCTATATGGATGCCACGCTGAACGTGGCGAAGAAGTTCCCCCAGGTGGTGTTCATGCACTGCTCAGGCTACAAAACGGCGCCGAATGTGGGA
Organism: Candidatus Eremiobacterota bacterium; assembly: GCA_031082125.1. NCBI lineage: Bacteria > Bacillati > Vulcanimicrobiota > Vulcanimicrobiota bacterium. The sequence goes on along the minus strand of JAVHLM010000039.1, from coordinate 20,287 downwards.
ACTTACTTCGGGCGGATGTACCAGGCCCGTTACCTGAGCGGCATAGTGGCGGGAAAGATGACAAAGAGCAATATCATCGGCTACGTGGCTGCGAACCCCATTCCCGAGGTGGTGAGGGGTATCAACGCCTTCACCCTCGGCGTGAGAAAGGTGAATCCCAAGGCCAAGGTGAAAGTGGTGTGGACCCACGTATGGTATGATCCTCCTGCAGAGCGCGAGGCCGCAGAGAGCCTGCTTGATTTCAAGGCCGACGTGATTGCCCAGCACCAGGACACCTATGCTCCCCAGCAGGCCGCCCAGGAGCGCGGCAAGTTCAGCATAGGCTACAACACCGACATGGCCACCTTTGCGCCGAAGGCCCATCTCACGGCGCCCGTCTGGAACTGGGGCCCCTATTATGCGAAAGTGGTGAAATCGGTCCAGGACGGCACGTGGAAGAGCGGGTCCTACTGGGGCGGCATGGAGGAGGGGATCGTGGGGCTCGCTCCCTTCGGCCCCATGGTGCCCAGGGAGGTCCAGGATCTTGTCAAGGCTGAAAGGGAAAAGATAGAGGCGGCGGCAACGGATAAGGCAAAACCCGGGGAGCCCGCTGACTGCATTTTCTCCGGCCCTCTCAAGGACAACACGGGCACTCTCAGGGTAAAGAAGGGGGAAAAGCTCACCGATGACCAGCTTCTCAAGATTGACTGGTTTGTCGAGGGCGTCGAGGGCAAGGTGGAAACGGGGCAGCGCCTCTTTGAGCAGGTGCCCCAGGCGAGTATGAGTCTCAGGTAGGCCGGGAAATCGATGGAAACAGACAGCTCTCTTCTTCTCATGAAAGGCATCACAAAGCGATTTCCCGGCATTGTAGCCAATGATGACGTCACCTTTGAGCTGAGAGCAGGCGAGATCCATGCCCTGCTGGGCGAAAACGGCGCGGGGAAGAGCACCTTGATGAGCATCCTTTCGGGGCTTTACTTCCCCGACAAGGGAGAGATCCTCATGGCGGGAAAGCCCGTGAGCTTCCGCTCTCCCGGCGAGAGCCTCCGCCACGGCATTGCAATGATATACCAGCACTTCATGCTCGTGGAGTCCCACACGGTCTGCGAAAATATCATACTTGGAAGGCGTGAGACGGGGATTCATCTCCCGATGGCCCGGCTTGAAGGGAAGATCGAGGAGCTTTCCCTGAAGTACCGTCTTGCCGTGAGCCCCCGGTCGTTGATCTGGCAGCTTTCCGTGGGCGAGCAGCAGCGGGTGGAGATTCTGAAGGCCCTTTACCGTGATGCAAAGATCCTCGTCATGGACGAGCCTACGGCAGTCCTCACGCCCCAGGAGACCCGGGAGCTCTTCACCACCCTCAGGCTTCTCGCCGGGCAGGGCCATGCCATAGTGTTCATCTCCCACAAGCTCGAGGAGGTGATGGCTCTCTCTTCACGCGTCACGGTAATGAAAGCGGGGAGGGTCGAAGGGACGGTGAACACGGCGGAGACGACCGCCGAGGGCCTTGCCCGGATGATGGTGGGGCGCGATGTGAAGCTCAGCCGCTTTCCCTCGGAGCCGCCCGGCCTTTCTGAAGCCCTCGTGGTGAAAGATCTCCATGTAAGGAACGAGCGGGGTCTTCCTGCCCTCAGGGGGGTGAGCTTCACCATCCAGAAGGGGGAGATCGTGGGCATCGCCGGTGTGGCGGGAAACGGGCAGAAAGAGCTCTCCGAGGCGCTCAACGGCCTCAGGCCCATTGAAAAAGGCACCATCACCCTTTTGGGCAAGGAGGTCGCCCGCAGGAGCCCCAGGGAGCACTACCGCGAAGGCATGGCCTTTATCCCGGCCGACAGGCTTGCCATGGGCCTTGTGCCCACTCTCCCCGTGGACGATAACTTCGCGCTGAGGGAATATGACAGGCCTCCCTTTTCCAGGGGACCTTTCATTGACAGCGGGGAAATCGGGAAGGCGGCGAAAAGAGCCGTGGCCGAGTACGGGATAAAGGTCCCGAAAGAGCATTACCCTGTGAAGCTCATGTCGGGCGGGAACCTCCAGAAGCTCCTCTTCTCCAGGGAGCTTCACGGCGGCCCGAAAGTTCTCGTGGCGGTCCATCCCACGCGTGGACTTGACATCGGCGCAGTGGAGTTTGTCCATGAGAAGCTCCGCGGGGAGCGCCAGGCCGGGACGGCAATACTGCTCATCTCTGAGGATCTGGAGGAGCTTCTTCTGCTTTCCGACAGGATAGCCGTCATCTATGAGGGAAAGATTACGGGAATTGTAGAGGCCGGGACCGCCAGCATCGAAGAGCTGGGCCTCATGATGAGCGGGTCTCTCAGGAGGGAGCCCGGCGACTAGGCCGGGAAGACAGGCAGTACGACAGGTAAAGGAAGTGCCATGACCATAAGGCTTGTGAAAAGGGAGAACCCGGAGTGGTGGATGCCTGCAGCGGTATTTCTCGTTTCTCTTCTCGCTGCCCTCCTCATTGCGGGAGTACTTATGGCTTTCATGGGAGTCTCTCCCCTCAGGGCATACAAGGAGATGATAATCGGCGCCTTCGGCACCCCATACGGCCTCTCAGAAACGCTTGTGAAGGCTATTCCCCTTATGATGATGGGCCTTGGAGTGGGCCTGGCTTTTCGCATGGTGCTCTGGAACATCGGCGCCGAGGGGCAGTACTGCCTGGGGGCCATCTGTGCCGCAGGGCTCGCTCTTGCTTTTCCTGCGCTCCCCGCAATGGTGATGATCCCTCTCATGATAGCCATGGGCTTCCTGGGAGGAGCCCTGTGGGGCCTTGTACCCGGCGCCCTGAGGGCCTACCTGGGCACCAGCGAGATCGTGACGTCGCTCATGCTTAATTACGTGGGGATTTATTTCCTGGAATACCTTGTTTACGGCCCCTGGAAAGATCCCAGGGGCTACCAGTTTCCCATGACCGCCATCCTGCCCGAGACGACCTTTCTTCCCCAGTTCGGCATCACCCGCGTTCATGCCGGTATTGTGATTGCCCTGTTCATGGTGGCGCTCTTCTGGGTGATCATGAAAAAGACAAAGTGGGGCTACGAGGTGAGGGTTACCGGCGAGAATCCGGGAGCGGCCCGGTACTGCGGAATCAAGGTGGAGCGGAATATCCTCCTTGTGATGCTGGTGAGCGGCGGCCTCGCGGGGCTTGCAGGTATGTGCGAGCTCTCAGGGGTGCAGCACCGCCTCCAGCATGGCTTTGCGCTCGGTTACGGCTACACGGCCATAATCATCGCCTGGCTTGCCAGGCTGAATCCTCTCTCCATCATCCTCGTATCGGTGCTCTTTGCAGGGCTCATGACAAGCGGCGACCTGCTGCAGATGAACCTCGGCGCCGGCGCCGGCCTTGAGGGCGTCATCCAGGGAATCATCCTCTTTTTCATTCTGGCAGGCGGTCTTTTCTGCGAATACAGGATAGTGACAGGTAAGGAGTGACCATGGACTTGCACACCACCCTTCTTGTGGCCATACTTGCGGCGGCGGTACGGGCAGGCACGCCCATACTGCTCGCGACCCTCGGCGAGATCATAGCGGAGCGCGCCGGCATGCTCAACCTCGGGCTGGAAGGCATGATGCTCGTGGGGGCCCTGTCAGGTTTTGCCACTTACCAGCGCGCCGCCGCTATATGCGGTATCCCGGTGGCATGCGAGCCCAGCGGGAAACTTCTCATTGTGGCTCTTCTCGCGGCGATGGCAGCCGCGGCTCTGCTGGCCCTGGTCCATGGGCTGGTGACCATCACGTGCCGTGCCAACCAGGTGGTGAGCGGCCTCGCCGTCACCATTTTCGGCGCCGGCATCACGGGCTTTGCAGGAGATGCATTCGTGGGCCTTCCTGCAAAAGGATTTCCCGTCGTGCCTGTTCCGCTCCTCTCAAAAATCCCCGTCCTGGGGCCTGCCTTTTTCCAGCACAATGTGCTGGTCTACTTCTCATATCTGCTTGTGCCCCTTGTGTGGTTTTTTCTTTTCAGGACACGGTGGGGCCTGGAGCTCCGCTCCGCAGGCGAGAGCCCAAGGACCGCCGACGTGATGGGCATTAACGTGACGGCGGTGAGATTCGCCGCACTCCTGGTGGGAGGGCTCTTCGCGGGGCTTGCCGGCGCCTCCATCTCCCTGGCCTACACGCCGGGCTGGACGGAGATGATGACGGGGGGAAGGGGCTGGATTGCCGTGGCAATCGTCATCTTTTCAGGGTGGAATCCCCTGAGGGCGGCGGCGGGCGCCTACCTCTTCGGAGGCATCAGCGGCATCCAGATGAGGATCCAGGCGGCGGGCACCCATATCCCCGCCAACGTGCTGATGATGTTCCCCTACCTGTTCACCATTCTTGTCCTTGTCATCGCCTCGTCAGGCCCCCTCAAAAGGTTCTCACAGGCCCCGAAGGGACTGGGTCTCCCCTATATAAGAGAGGAAAGAGAATAGAAAAAGGGAATCATGAAGAAGGGGTCCAGGGAGATGGATATACAGGAAGCGAGGAACCGCCATGGACGATATGCACAAGATACGGCAAGAGATTGACGAGCTTAACTTTGAGATCCTCAGGCTCCTCAATGAGCGGGCGGCCCGTGTCGAAAAAATAGGCATGATTAAGAGGGAAAAGGGACTCAAGACCTATGATCCCGCCAGGGAGTCGGACATGCTCGCGAGGCTTCTCGCAGAAAACAAGGGGCCTTTCCCCTCGAGCGCCGTGAAGAAGCTTTTCAAGGAGATTTTCAGCGCCTCACGGGACCTCATGGAGGAGGAATGGCGCGAGACCCTCGTGGTGAGCAGGAAGCACAAGTCCGAGGACACCCTTGTGGCCCTGGGAGACCAGGTCGTCATCGGGGGAGAAAGGCCTGTAATAATCGCCGGGCCCTGTTCCGTCGAGAGCTTCGAGCAGATGGAGCGCATCTGCGAGGGCCTCATACCTCTCGGCATCAAGGTGATCCGCGGCGGCGCCTACAAACCCCGCACCTCGCCTTACAGCTTCCAGGGTCTCGGAGCTGACGGGCTCGCCATCTTTGCGGAGATAAAGAAAAAGTACGGCCTCAAGGTGGTGACCGAGGTCCTTGATTGCAGGGATATAGAGGCAGTGAGCGAAGTGGCCGATGTGCTGCAGATCGGCGCGAGAAACATGTATAATTACGAGCTGCTCAAGGAGGTGGGCCGCCAGAAGAAGCCCGTGCTGCTTAAGCGGAGCTTCTCCGCGACTATCGAGGAGCTCATCCTTGCGGCAGAATACGTGATGAGCCGTGGAAACAGCAGCATCATCCTCTGTGAGCGGGGCATAAGGACCTTTGAGAGATGGACCAGGAACACCCTTGACATATCGGCCATCCCCCTTCTTGCCAGGGAGTCCCATCTGCCCGTCATCGTTGACGTGAGCCATGCCACAGGGAGAAGGGACATTCTCCTTCCCGTGGCAAAGGCGGCGCTGGCGGCAGGTGCCAAGGGCATCATGGTGGAAGTGCATTACAACCCTGACGTGGCCCTTTCAGACAACGAGCAGCAGCTCGACCTGGAACAGTTCAGCACCTTTTTTGAAGGACTGGGGGTGAAGCGATGAAGAACCTTACCGCTTCATTCATGCTTCTGCTGATGATGGCCGCGGGACTGAGCGCCGCCTGGGCCCGCGGGGCTTCCCCCATCGGTGCGCTGAAAGACCTCTCGGGCAAGGTGTACCTGATAAGGAACACTGAGAAAAGCGCGGCCAAAGAGGGGATGAACCTTGAGGAAGGCGACGGGATCATCACCGACAAGGACTCAAGGGCGACGATCTTCATCAATGAAAAAGCCAGGATTGTCCTTAACGCCTCGACGGAGGTCTTTTTGGGGATGAAATTCAGGTTCCCCGTGTATGCCCTCGAGTCGGGGCAGGTGAGAGGGCTCTTTGACGGCTGCCCTGCAAAGATAATCATACTGGCCGGCGATGCCACCATAACGGCCGATAACGCGGAGATTGACGTCTATGCGGAGCGCCAGGAGAAGAACCATCTCATCGTGCTTCGCGGCAGGGTGTGGTGGGTGGTTGAGAAGTGGGCCGCCAGGAAGACGCTCCCGGAGGGAGAGCATGTCCTGTGGGACGAGCGGGGAGCAATGCCTTTTGATGATAAAAGAGATGACGGGCGGAAGAAGATGCTTGAGTGGTACCCGGCGAAACCAGGTGAGAGGGGACCGGCAATATTACCTTGAGGAGAAAGGTGGAGTGCTATGACAATCTTTCAGATGATGGGAAGCCATGGCTGTGAATATGTGACGGCCTGCTGTGACGAGGCGACGAAGCTCCGGGCTTTTATCGCCATCAGCAACACCTCGATGGGGCCGGCGCTTGCAGGCCTGAGGATGTGGAACTACGGGAGCGAGGAGGAGGCTCTTCTCGATGCCCTGAGGCTTGCCCGCGACATGGCCCTGAGGACTGCGGTCTCCGGCTGCGACCTCTCAGGGGGGAGCATTGTCATATGGGGCAATCACAAGGTCCACAAGAGCGAGGCGCTGCTTCGGGCCCTGGGCAGATTTATTGAAAGCCTTGAGGGAAGGCTCATCGCTACCACGGAGCTTGGTACCTCTTGCGAGGACCTTGAGTGTGTGTGCCGCGAGACTGAGTATGCCGTAAACCTGCCCCTTATCGGCTCCATGAGCGGCGAGGAAGGCCTGGCTACGGCCTGGGGGGTCTACTACGGCATCATGGCCTGCGTGAAAGAGATCTTCAAGCTCACGACGCTGAAGGACCTCAAGGTGGGCGTCCAGGGCGCCGGGCGCGTGGGAAGGAACCTCATCGAGCTCATCAAGAAAAGGGAGCCGGGCGTGCAGCTCTCCATAAGCGACATAGATTATGACAGGATGAAGATCATCCAGGACTGCCATCCTGACATAAAGATCGTGTCGCCCGAGGAGATACTGCAGAAGGAATACGACATCTTCATCCCCTGCGCCCTTGGCGGGATCATTACGCCCGAGGTGGCATCTGCCCTCAGGTGCAGGATGATCGCCGGGGCGGCGACATGCGTGCTCTCCGATGCTTCAGCCGCTGATGTGCTTCACGGGAAAGGCATCCTCTTCGCCCCCGATTTCGTCATCAACGCGGGGGGCGTGCTGCAGGCCGAGGACGAGATTACAGGGCGCGGCGCCATGCAGGGCGAGGAATCATACAGGAAAATCGCCAGGAACCTTGTGGGCATTGTCTCCCAGGCCCGCGAGGAGGACTCGAGCCCCTACCGGGTGGCTTTGAGGCTTGCCAGGGAGAGGATTGAGAATATCTCGCGGGTGAGTCACATCCTTGCCGTCAGGTAGAGAGGAGCACGCCTATGAAAGAGGAAAAAAAGTTCAAGCTGCTGATCATCAATCCCGGCTCCACATCGACAAAAATCGCCCTTTACCAGAATGAGACGCCGGTCTGGGAAAAGAACATCTCCCACAGCTCCATGGAGCTCGAGCAGTTCAAGCGGGTCTGGGACCAGTATGACTTCAGGAAGAGGACCATTCTCAAGGAGCTTGACAAGAGGGGCGTTTCCCACGATGAGATATCAGCCGTCGTGGGCCGCGGGGGCCTCCTCCCCCCTCTTGAGAGCGGCACTTACCGCGTCAATAATGAGATGATTGATGACCTCCGGGCTGCCGTCCGCGGCGAGCATGCCTCGAACCTGGGGGGCATTCTTGCCTATGGAATTGCGTGGGACCTCAGGATAGACAGCTTTATCGTGGACCCCGTCTCCGTCGATGAGCTTGAGCCCCTGGCCCGTTACTCGGGCATCCCCGAGATCACCCGCGAGAGCATTCTCCATGCCCTCAACATCAAGGCAGTGGCAAGGAAGTTCGCGGCACTCAAGGGGAAATCCCTCAATGATCTGAACATCATTGTGACCCACATGGGAGGCGGCGTCACTTCCTGCGCCATAAAAGCCGGCCGCATGGTGGACGTGAACAACGGCATCTACGAAGGCCCCTTCACGCCTGAGCGCGCCGGAAGCCTTCCCACTTATCCCCTTATCGAGATGTGCTTCTCGGGGAACTATACCATCAAGCAGATCAAGGAGCGCCTTGTGGGCAAGGGCGGTCTCGTGGCCTACCTGGGGAGCAACAGCGCCAAGACCGTCGAGGAGATGATCAAGGCCGGCGACAGGAAAGCCCGCGAGGTCTACGAGGCCATGGCCTACCAGATTGCCAAGGAGATAGGCATGCGGGCAACGGTGCTGTCGGGGAAAGTTGACGGCATCGTGCTCACCGGCGGGCTTGCCCATTCCAAGATGCTTACCGACTGGATTGTGGAGCGCGTGCAGTTCATCTGCCCCGTGACGCTCATTCCCGGCGAGAACGAGATGGAGGCCCTTGCCCTGGGAGGCCTGAGGGTGCTGCGCGGCGAGGAGCAGGCCAAGCGGTACGGCTCAAAGAAAAAATCCATCGGTGTCGTCTTCTGGGAGTCCCTCCCCGAGACAGAGATCGTGCTGGAAGAGCTTGAGAGGGCTCTCAAGGAGGCGGGGTTCAGATTCAGGACAGGCGATGAGAACATTGAGCTTCACTACCGCAACTGTGACGAGAAGGAAGCCAACTGCCGCGCCATCATGGCAGATTTTCTGGAGATGAAGGTTGATCTTATCTATTCCCTGGGCTCGCCGGTAATCAGCACCGTGAAAAAGATGCTCGTGGGGACCGAGGTGCCCGTGGTCTGCGCCGAGGTATTCGACCCCGTGGTGATGGGGCTTCTCCGCGATTACGAGGGCACCCACGGCAACGTGACGGGCACCTATTACCGCGTAAGCCTTGCCGAGCAGCTTGACAAGGGCCTCATTCCCCTCGTGGATACCGTGAAGCGCCTCGGCGTCATCTACAACACGGGGGAGCTCCACTCGGAGATACAGCTTGACGAGGCGAAGAAGCTGGCCTCTGAGAGAGGCTTTGAGCTTTTCCCCTTTGACGTGCAGAACCCCGGCGATCTCCACAGGGCCCTCGAGTTCTTCCAGGATCAGGAGATAGATGCCCTGTTCCTCCCTGCCGACACCATGACGCCCCAGGTGGCGAAAAAAGATATCAAGGCTCTGGCGGAAAAATTTCCGGCCCTCTGCGCGCTCCGCTCAGCGGTGCAGAAGGGCGGCCTTGTCTCTTACTGCGCCAACTGGAGAAACCTCTGCCAGGTGAGCGCAAAGAGCGCCGTGAGGATTCTCAACGGCGAGTCTCCTGACAAGATACCCTTCGTGGGCCCCCAGGAGCACCAGCTTATCGTCAACCTCGAGACGGCCAGGGCCCTGGGGCTCTCCGTCGGTGAAGAGACAAGGAAGAAAGCCGCTGAGCTCATAGAAAAGTCATAGCGCGCCGACAGCAGCATATGAGGAAAAGATGAACAGCCGGAACGACAGCATTGCCGAACGATGGCGCCTGCTCTGGGAGAAATACCACCGCTCCTATTTCATCTTTTCACTCACCGTGCTCACCGTGGCGCTCACCGTCGTCCTCTTTTCATTGAAAGGCTCCATTATCCTCGAGGATGCCGTGGCAGTGCTCTGGATGATGCTCTTTTTCTTCTATTCCGACAAGCTCCTTTTTCTGGTGATGACCCGGGTGAGGCGTGAGAAGATCTTGCAGCGCCTGAGGTATATGCTTAACGAAAGCCCCCTGTTCATATGGAGCATCATCTCCCTGATCCTCTTTTCCCTCGTGCTCATAATCATAGAGGCGGTCTGCAGGCTGAGCACTCCCATGGCTTCTTTCTTCAGGGCCATCGATGACGCGGTCCTGGTCATCTTGCTGCTGGAATACTACCTTCGCTATCTTTCAGCAGGTGATGACAAGATAAAATTCATCACAAGCTCCGAGTCCCTCATTGACCTGCTGGCCCTTTTCCCGCTCCTCAGGGCCTTCAGGCTCATGCGTTTCATAAGGCTTCTGCGGTTTCTGCGCATCGCCAAATTCAGGAAGTACCTGCAGACCCTGGCCGAAAGCACCAAATATCTCGCCGCGCTCTGGTCCGAGAATGTCTTCAACTTCATGATCATCGTGATACTGAGCATCGTTTTTCTTTTCTTCGGCACCATCACCATATTTCACCTCGAGCATCACCGTGAGCCCTTCAGGCACTTCCATGACGCCCTCTGGTGGAGCATTTCCCTCCTTTTTGCCGGACAGCCCCTTGACATCACCACTCCGGGGAGCCGCATCATCGGCGTCATCCTGATGCTGAGCGGCGTCGTCATCACCTCGATACTCACCGGCACAGTGGCCGCCACTCTCAGCGAGCGGCTCCAGTCGGTGAAGAGCGGGAATATAAATTATTCATTCAGAGACCATGTGGTGATCTGCGGCTGGCGCGACCAGGCCGCTGACCTTATAGGGTACCTGCACTCCCATATGGGAAAGAGGAAAAGGCACATCCTAGTGATTGACGATAGTATCGAAGCGCTCCCCCTCCTCGGCCGCGATGTCTTTTTCGTGAGGGGGAGCCCTCTCAATGAATCGGTGCTGCTGCGGGCAAATGTCCCCTACGCGGCCGCCGTCATCGTGCTCTCGGGCACTACGCAAGGCCTCTACGCCGACGAGAGGGCAATCCTGGCCACCCTTGCCGTAGAGTCCATCTCGCGCACCAGGATGGGCCGCGATATCCACACGTGCTCCGAGCTCTTCAACGCGGCAAACATGAGAAATCTTGAGCGGGCCTACGTCAACGAGATTATTCTCATCGATGACGAGGCCGATGACATCCTCGCTCAGTCGGCCATTATCCCCGATCTCGTGGACGTGATGAACGAGCTTCTCACCAATGAAAAGGGGGAGAACAACCTCTACAAGATCATGTCCTATAGTTTTGTGGGAAAGCACTTCGGGGAGATCTACCTGGAGCTTTCCGACAAAAACATCATTCCCCTCGCGGTCCTCAGTGAAGAAGTGAAGACCGACCGCGAGGGGGTCCCCCTTGTGGATGAGCTGGGCATCATGGAGTTCACATGCAGGACCACGGTGAATCCCCCGGGAAGCTATGTCATCACGCCCCATGACAGGATTTTCGTCATCGCCAGGCCTGAAGATATCAGAGGATGGGAGGTGATGAGGGAGTGATCATTGACAAGGAAGCCTCTTTCACCCTCGAGGATCATCTGGTGATACTGGCATGGGACGAGAGGCTGGTGAAGGTCCTCTCCCATATCGAGAGCCGCCAGAAGCTCTGCGGTCTTCCCGCAATAAACCTTGTGATCTCCGCAGGGGCCAACAGCATCCCATGGGAGAAGCTGCCGGGAGAGAAAGTATACCGGCTCATCGGCGATCCCACCGATGAAGGGCTGCTTCGGGCCGCCGATATAGAGAAGGCCAGGAATGTGATCCTCCTCGCCAATGAAAAGGAGCGCTCCGTAGCCGATGCCCGGTCAATTCTCATTATCCTGGCCATCAAGAGCATCTCAAAGAATATCCATGTCTGCGTCGAGGTGGTGGACACCGACAATATCGCGAGCATGAAGCTGGCCCGGGCCGACCATATCATCTCAATTCCCAACCTTAGGGAGAAGCTCCTGGCGCAGGCTGCCGTCACCCATTATGTATCCCATGTGTACAAGGAGCTCTTTGACCTCTCCACCTCCCAGAGTCTTTTTGCGATAGCCGTAAACGGCGATCTCGTGGGGAAGACCGTGAGCGAGGCCTCAGCCCTGCTCTATAAAAAGGAAATGCTGCTGATAGCCCTCAGCGACCGGAAGACGGAGAAGCCGCGCATCAACCCCCCCCGGTCGTACTGCCTTGCCAGGGAGGATCAGATCCTGGTCCTCGCCAACCAGCATACCTTTGATTTTGCGCGCCTCTGCACGCTGATGTAAAAGAGTTTCATGCGCCTTGTGCCGCCCGCAGGGTGGTCTTGAAAGTGAAAGGAGTGACTGTAATGAAGAAAACCTGGTGTGGAGCCTTCTTCGCCGTGATGGTCATATCTCTTGGCCTGGCTTGCGCTCACGCCTCGGAAGAGAAAAGAAGCCCCTACAGGAAAGAATCCATGGAGTGGAAGGGTCTCACGCGAACTTATATTCTCTATCTTCCCGTGAGGGAGTTTGAAAAGCACCCTCCCCTCGTGATAGCTCTTCACGGCGGCGGCGGCACGGCCCAGAAGATGGCGGGCTTCACGGTGAAGGGCTTTCAGAAGATGGCCGACAGGGATGAGTTCCTGCTGTGCTATCCTGACGGCGTGGAGGGCCACTGGAATGACGGCCGGGGAATCAGTGAGTACCGCGCCCACAAGGGAAACATTGATGACGTAGGCTTTCTTACGGCGCTCATTGATTCCCTGGTCAAGAATTACGGCGTAGATCCTGCAAGGGTCTATGTGACAGGTGCTTCAAACGGCGCCCTGATGGCGTACCGGCTTGCCTGCGAGGCCACGGGCAAGATCGCTGCCATTGCCCCCGTTATCTGCCCCATGGGGGAGGCCGTTTACAAGGGGCCCAAGCCTGCGATGCCCATCTCGGTGATGATAATCAACGGCACCGACGATCCCCTGGCGCCTTACAAGGGCGGTGATATTCACCTGGGAAAGAAGACTCTGGGAAAGGCTGTCTCCACCAAGGAGACCGTCGAGTACTTCGTGAAGCTCAACGGGTGCGAGAAGGCTCCCAGAACGGAATCATTACCTGATGCTGATCCCGGGGACGGCTGCACCGCCACTGTCGAGACCTATGGCAGCGGCAGGGAGGGCACCGAGGTGATCCTCTATACCATAAAGAACGGCGGCCACACGTGGCCCGGCGGCACCCAGTACCTTCCCGAGAAGGTCGTGGGCAAGGTCTGCAGGGACTTTGACGGCGCCTCGGTGATATGGGAGTTCTTCAAGAGGCACCACCGCTGAGATCGCCATCTTCGGGGGAGAAGTGTTCCACACTCCTCCGCTGCCTAGCGCCTTCAGCCTGCGCCATCAACGGCAGGGGCGCTCTTCACCTTTTCTCCCAGGAGGCTCCTCAGGGCTGCTTCGGCTCCTTCCCTGGTGAAAGGCTTCCGCTCCGCAACGTGGGCCCCGGTGTCCAGCACATAGAAAAACGGCACGGCCTGGACGCCGAATTTTTCCCCGCTCAGAGCCCCTTTGCCGTCGGCCAGCACGGGAATGCCCGGCGCCTTCTCCCGGTAAAAGGAAAGAGGTGAGGAATCCCTGCTGCTGTCTATGATGAGAAAGGCGATGCCTTTTTTTCCGAACTCCCTCTGTATTTCGGGAAGGCTCGAGGTTGCACTGGCGCTGAAAGGGCACGAAGGAGAGCCGAAAAAGATCACGGTCCCTTTCTTTCCCAGCAGCTCATAAAGCTTCACCGGTTTTTTCTCAAGGGTTGAGGCGTCAAAATCGGCAATCAAAGTGCCTTTTTCCGGGAGCGGCCTCGTGTAGACATGGGGAGCGTCCCCCTGTTTTTCACTGAGTATTTCCGCCACCATTCTCTTCACTTCCCCCGCGTCGCACCCGCCGGAGAACCTTATCTCTCTTTTCCCGTCAAGGATATAGAGGGTGGGATAGGAGAAGAAATCAAGCGCCCTGGCGATTTTCCTGTCATTGTCATCTATCCTGGAGAATGGAGCGTTCCATTTGGCGGCAGACGCTGCCATCCCGGGCAGCTTTTCGGGAGGGGGCACGTCCACCCTTATGATGACGGCCTCTCGGGGCTTCTCTTTCGAATATTCAGCAAGAGACTGCGTTGCCTTGCCCGTCTCGCTGCAGCCCTCCATTCCAAGGAGCAGCACGAGGACCTTCCCTTCGTACCGGGGGAAAAGCTTCTGCCGGGCTTCCGCCTGCCCGAGGGCGCATGCTTTGTGCATGCCGCTCCCTGCCACAAGAACAAGCATGACAAAGGCACAAAGCATAAGGGAGGAGAGAGTGCCCTTTCTATTCATTCTGTACCTCCTTTTGTGAGGGGCATTTTCGTGATGACGGGCACAAGGTCGGGATAGGGAGGCCCCCCTTTCTCCTTGCCGATGACAGGATTTCCCGTGCTGTCTGATTCGAAGGAGGCCACCTCGCTGGCACCCAGGAATTTTGATGACGCCCTGTCAAAGGAGTAGAGGCGGAGCACGTAAGAGGCTCTCTTATCCCTGGAAGAGGGAATGGGGGGATAGGGATGCTCCTCGAAGCAGACATGCTCAAGCCTCACAAAGACCACGGTGTCTGGTTTTTCTACCGAGGGGGATTTCACCTCCGCGGGGAGCCTGAAATAATCTTCAGGAACGGTGGTGAGGAGTTGCTCCTTCATGGTGAGGAGAAGGACTTTACCGCTTCTTTTAGGGACCGCATCGAAGCTCACGGTCCGCTTCTCGTATTTTCTCTCCCTGTCCAGCTCAAAGAGAAGCTTTTCATAACCGGGTCGCGCGTTGGGGAATTTTGCCATCTCGATGAACCGCCCGGCAGGCTCCCTCACCAGCAGATAGATACCCGCAAGGACCGCCACGATGAGCACGATGACGATAACCTGTTTCATGGCACACCTCCTCCCGGAAAGTTCTTTTTCCGGCGGAGAAATACCTTTACGCCCATCGGAGCTTTCCGGGGGGAATCGCCTTGCCGCTATTGAATATTAAAGAAGAGGTGAAGGGCTATGGAGATTATTGTAGCAGAGCAAGAAGGTATGGTGAGCCTTCTGATAGCCGGGAGGCTTGACGGCACCTCTTCAGGTGAATTTGAAAAGGCGGTGCTCCCGCTCGCGTCTTCAGGGAAGGCGCTGGTGCTCGACTGCAAAGGGCTTCTCTATATCAGCAGTGCCGGCATCAGGAGCATCCTGATGACCGCCCGCAAAGTAAAGGCATCGGGCGCCTCATTTTCTGTCAGGGGGCTTTCGGGCCCCGTGCGGGAGACTTTCCTGCAGTCCGGTTTCGGTTCCCTGATTACTCTCGAAGGCTGAAAGCGCTCTCTGGAATTTTCAAGGAGGAAGGCATGCTTTTTCTTTCAGAAGAGGAAAAAAGTGAATGGCGCCAGCGAAGCGATGAGATCCTGCGGGGTGCTCTCTCCCCGGGGGAATGCTGCGACGGGATAAGGCCCAATCTTATCCCGGTATTCTATTGTTACGCGGGCACCCTGCTCTCTGCAAAGGGGCTTGAAGAGAAGGGAGCCTCCTGGATAAGGGAAGGCGCCATGCTCGAGGAGGAGGGTGTCTTTTTCAATTCCTTTCTCTCGAGCTTTCTTGAGCGCCATGGGGGGCGCCTCGTGATGCCTGCCGTGGTCTTTCAGGATCCGGCTCCCTTTCTCCACTTTGCCGGCGTTCCCACGCTTAAGGAGGCGAGGGCCGCCTTCAGAGTCCACTGTGCCCACTCGCTCCCGGTCTTCACGAAGCCTTTCCGTATCATGGACATAGGCTGCGGCGACGGAGGGCTTCTGACCGCGCTTCTCTCGCACCTCAGGAAGGCCGGGAGGATCGGTGACATTGCCGAGATAGTGCTCCTGGACGCTTCAAGGGCAATGTGCGCCATGGCGGAGGAGAAGGTGGGTCACGCTTTCCCGCAGGCTTCGGTCCGCGTGGTGCAGAGCAGGATAGAAAATTTCTCCGGCGGCCTCGAGGGGCACTTTGACGTGATGCTCTCGTCGCTTGCCTACCACCACATGCCCCGGGAGACAAAGCTTGTGCATCTTAAGAAAATATCGCCTCATACGGATCACTTCATTATATTTGAGGTGGACTCCAACAATGACACGCCGGAGCAGTTCTCCCCCGAGCTTGCCCTCTCGGTATACCAGTCCTATGGCTCTCTTATTGACTGGGTATTCAGCCACGATGCCCCTCTTGAGACGGCCATTCCGAGCGTTGATGCCTTCCTGATGATGGAGGCAGTCTCATTTTTCATCCAGGGGCGGGGCGCCAGGACTGATTATCATATGCTGCGCCCACAGTGGCATGATCTTTTCCGCGAAGGTCTTGGCAGTGCTTTCACATGCCGTTGCGACTCCATTGCCTATTCTGATGAGTATATCAACCTCTATACCATCCATTACGGGCGGTAGGCATTACTGGCCGGGGAACCGCGGCCGCCTGTGGCTCCTCTCATAGTCGGTTCTCGTGGCGTTGGGATCAAAGTTGGGGTTGTAATCAGGGTCATCGGTAAAGTAATCTTTCCCCTCAGGAGTGACCCAGCGGTATTTACCCTGCTCCTCGACTCTTTCAAAATCTCCGCTGTGGGGGTTATGGTATTCTTCCTGGCCCATCAGGGTGAGATACTGGTCGTTCTGGATCTCGGCGCTGGTCATCATCCTGTGCTGCTGGATCTCCTGATCCATCTGGTTCAGCGACCGCTGGGTATCCAGGAGCTTCTGGTCGCGCTGCTGCTGCTGATGCTGAGCATCGAGGGCCATGTTCCCCATGGCCTGGGCATTCCGGGACTCGCTGCCGGCCCACTGCCCGCTGATCTTCATGGAATCCCTGATTTTTTCCAGCACAGGGAGCCAGGTGTTGAACTGCTCCATGGGTGCCCTGAGCAGGTGGGTGTCCTCGTTTACCCACATGCCGGCCATCATCGGGCCGTAGCTCTTGATGTAGCAGAAGGCGCGCTCAAGGTAGCGGCGGTCCTGCTCGGCATATTCATATTCAACAGCGGCGGCGTCGCACTGGCACATCAACCCCGTGGCCATGCTGGCCTGGGCTTTCTGCTGCGCAAGCTGCGGGAATGGCTGAGCGCCGTGAAAGCGGGCATCGCCCGCCTGGGGGTGAGCCTGCCTGAAGAGGACCTGCCACAGAAACTCTGCAGCCGGCATCGCCGGCATCACTGTCATGCCGTTATAGTTGCTGCCCGGCGGGAACATGCCGCCGATCATAGGGTTCATGCGCAGGTCGCAGAAATAGAGAGAGGGAAGGAAGTGGATCATCACGGTCCCCTGGGGGTCGCTCATCACCGCCATATCGAGCTTGGCTTCGATGGACTGGGTGAAGCCGCCCCTCATCATAGGATTAACCCTTACAATGCCTCCCTCGATATGCCACCCCGCGGGCATGAGAAAGGTGAAAGCCCCCTCGCGGGGCTCCCGGGCTTCCTGAAACAGGATTGTTTCCTGCATAAAACCTCCTTGTGCCCCCATGACCGCCCTTGTGACAATGTCTTCAAGAATGGCGGAAATCGGAGGATTTTTAAGAGTCCTGTTCTCTGCTGACAATCATTATTTGATGCCGCCCGGGTAAATTGCCATGAGACGCTGGTTGTGCTCTGCAGCAAAATAATGTCGCCTGGTATGCTCTTGAGTATAGCAGAGTAAAAGTCTATGGTCAACAGGCCTCCCCAGGTGCACCGGCCTCATTATTACATCCCCCGTTACCCCGATAAGGAAAGCGTCGTCAATGCTACAGGGATACCTCGCCTCTCAGGCGGTTAATTGCGTCCATGGCGCCCATTACTATAATCACGTCGTTTTCATGAAGGCGCATGTCGGCCGATACATTCGGAAGCGTCTCTTTTCCCCGCTGGACTGCGAGCACTGAGACTCCGTAAAGCCTTCTCAGGTTGGATTCCGCAAGGGTCTTTCCCGCCAGGGGTGAAGTGGCGGATATTCTCAGCGGTATGATGGTGATGTCCGGGCGAGAGAGCAGGAGGCCCGCCATGGTGTGTGTCACGGGAGAGCGAGGCCTGAACATCCTGTAGCCGCCCGCTCTTGCCTGGGCGGTGAACCTTTCGATGTCCTGCACGGGGATAAGGTAATGTTTCAGAACCCTGGTGAAAATCTCGACAGAGGTCTCGAATTCCTCGGGGATCACGCAGTCGGCGCCAAGTGCCTGAAGCTCTTCCACTTCGGCCATGAATCTTGTTCTCACGATAATATGGAGGTCCCTGTTTCTTCTCCTCGCAAGCTCCGTCACGCCCCTCATGGCGGCAGGATCAGAAATGGCAATGACCAGTATTCTTGCCGTGCCGATGTTGACATGGTGAAGTATGGCCTCATGGGTTGCATCTCCATAAAGAATCGGCTCCCCGTTTTTCTGCTCTGTCTTGACTGTGTCAGGGTTCATTTCAATAATTGCATAGGAGATGCCGACAGTCTTTGCCGCCATGGCGAGGTTCTTCCCCACGAGCCCGAATCCCACGATGATCAGGTGGTCTTTCTGCGGGGCTTCGGCACCTTCTTCCTTCTCTTCGGGGCAAGTGCCCCTAAAGCACCGTAGAATGGGCAATTTCAACAGCAGACCCGAGAGAGCGGGAGCAAGTGAGAGCGCCAGAGGGGTGAGGAAGAGAGTGCAGAGGGCAACACCCAGGAAAACCTGGCGGAAATCCTCGCCTATGATGCCCAGGCTGACGCCTGACTGAATAAGGATAAAGGAAAATTCTCCTATCTGGCATATCGATGCCCCTACAAGCACTGCAGTGCTTAGCGGCCAGCGCAGCATCAATACGGTAAAGGCGCCGATGGCAGCCTTGATGACCAGGATGCCAAGAGCGGCACCTATAATCAACAGGGGCTTATTGAGAAAGTAATGCATATCGAAAAGCATCCCTATGGACATGAAGAAAAAGCTTGAGAAAACGTCCTTGAAGGGGATTATGGCGCCCAGGGCCCGCTGGCCGTAATCGGATTCGGAGATTATCAGGCCTGCGATAAAGGCACCGAGCGCCAGTGAAAGGCCGAAGGACGAGGTGAGAAATCCTATGGAAAGGCACAGGAAAAGCACCGTGAACATGAAGATCTCACGGCTTCCAGTTTTCACCACGCGGTAGAGCACCTGCGGGATGACCCACTTCATCGCGATAAAGACCAGGGCCCCGAGAGCGCAGGCCTTGACAATGAGTGAAATGATCTGTCTTCCGGGGTCAGCGGCGTTCCCCGCGAGAAAGGGGATAATGAGTATCATCGCCACGACGGCGATATCCTGGAATATAAGAATGGCAAGGCTTATCCTCCCATGGGGGCTGCCAGTTTTTGCCTGCTCCTGGAGTATTGAGAGCACGAGAGCAGTGCTGCTCAAGGAGACCAGGAAGCCTATGAAAACAGCCAAGTGCAGCGGCTGCTTCATTATGAGCGCTATAGCCGTCGCAGCTGCCACGGTGAGAGTGACCTGCAGCGCGCCGCCTGAGAGGAAAAGGGTTCTTATCTTCCAGATCTTCTCGAAAGAGAACTCAAGCCCTATGGTAAAGAGGAGGGCGACCACACCAAGCTCAGCAAATACCGTGATGTTGTCGTACCCCTCTATGAGGCTGAAGCCATGGGGGCCGATAATGACCCCGGCAATGAGGAAGCCTATGATGCTGAGGATTTTGAGCCGGTGACAGAGAAGGATCACGGGGATGGTAATCCCTGTGATTACTACAAGATCTCTCAATATATCGAGCTCCATCAGGCCCTGCCCTTCTTTCTCTTTTCTCGTTCCGCCGCTTTTTCTCTTTCCGAGGCCTTCTGCTCAGCCTCCCTGCGCTCCTCCTCCTCTCTCATCTGCTCTTCCATCCTGATTTTTGCCGCTATGGCGGCGCTCACGATTATGGGATACATGTTCGGTCGCCTCCTTGTTCGGTAATATGGGGCCGGAACAGCGGGCACTCTGTCTGCTGCCGTGCAATAAGGCCTGAGTGACGGCCGGCACTGAATTACCTGTCCGGGTATCCATGAGTCCTGTGATTTGTGCTGAACGTGGCGGGAGGAGGTTACCTGAGGGGAGGGGAGCGCGCGCCTGGTGATGATGAATCAATGCATGAGCCATGGGCCGGCAGTTCTTCACAGATGCCGCCCTGAATGAGCTCTGCCGAAGACGTGGTGAAGCCATATGCGGCCTCTCTCTCTCTCTTGCCCTGGCTGCCTGTGTCCCGTGATCTCTGGCTCACAAGTGAGGCATTGGTGCCGGGCCGCCTCTCTCCCGCCGTTATCCTGTCAAAAGGAAGACAGGGGAGATTAAGGATATCCAGAGCACCGCATGGGTAAGGGGAGCACTCATCGCCGGGGCCGGAATCACTCCCCAGAGATGGGGAGCCCGTGCTTTCTGCCCCTGCTCCATTCCTGCAGGCATGGCATAACGAAGTGCCGGCGTCCAGGAAGAGAAGGCCTGCGATGGTGATAAGAAGGAGAATCTTAAAGAATCTTCCCATAGCAGTGGTTTACGCTGCCATTCATTGTGATGTCCCGGCGTGCGGGAACTTCCAGTTCCATTATAGCACATCAGCGCCCGTGGGTAAACCGGTCCTTACCCCGCTTTCATAGACGAGAAAGGCTTCATGGGAGTACGTTGAGCCGAAGATGAAGGTGAGGTCAAAGGGCGCCCTGCCTCTCACGGTGAGGGTCCGGAGTCTGTGGAGGAGGTGGAGGTGGCAGGCCTCGCAGAGCACGATAAGGTTCCAGGGGTCATCGGTGCCGCCTTGTGAGCGCTTGATGATATGATGAATGTGCAGGTTTCTGCGGCAGCGGCAGCCCGGAGTCTGGCAGCGGAACCGGTCGCGCTTCA
>JAVHLM010000038.1 GCA_031082125.1 Candidatus Eremiobacterota bacterium | reverse complement strand
TCAGGCGCTCCCAGGGCGGCACCGATGACGAGTGGAACCTCATCGTGCTCTGTGAGGCCTGTCACCTCCACCTGCTTCACGATCTGCGGACCCTCACCATCAGGGGCCGGGCTCCCCACGGTCTTACCGTCATCTTCGGCAGTCTCTCGGAGCCTGAGCCCTTTCTGGTATATGAGAAGGGCGTAAAGCTGCCGTGGGAGGAGGGTACGGGGCGCACTCTCCTCTTGCAATGACAGGTATTTCAATATATAATGAGAATATGGCAGAATTCAATATCCCTGCGTGCTCTGACAGGAGCCTTTCGGCCCTTTCTCCCCTTGAGCAGGAGATTTCCACCCTCTTTGCAAAACGCATCCTTGAGCGGATGGGGGCAAGGGTGCTTGCAATGAGAATTTTCGGCTCCAGGGCGAGAGGAGAGGCGAGAGAAGATTCCGATCTCGATATCTGGGTGCTTCTGGACAGGGCCAGCCTCCAGGATCGCAATGAAATCAGCGATATCGGCACCGATCTGATGCTGGAGATGCTCTTCCCTTTCCAGGTGGCTCCCCGCGTCATGTCGCAGCAAGACTACGAGCAGCTCAGAGCACTGGAGCGGCTTTTCCCGAGAGAACTGGAAAAGGACGGTATAGAGCTGTGACTGGTGATAACCGCAGGGTCAGCCGGTGCCGAAGAAGCGCTGCCCGCCGAGGATCTCGACCCACCCGTCTGCCCACTTGGCGGGATCATACTTGGTGAATCGGTTGTTCCAGTTAAAGCGGTAATCCTCATAGACTGCCCTGATGAAGCCGCCTATGTGCTTTGGATGCCAGCCGGCATCAAGAAAATCGTTTACCAGGCGGTTCAGGTGATCGGGCTGCAGCATGCAGGGGTTTGCATTGTGGATAATTCCTGCCAGATGGGGAAACCTTGCGGTGACCGCTTCATAGTCCCTGTACGTCTTCCACCAGTCCCAGTAGGGATCGTGCTGCTCGCTGTCAAAGGCCTGGTGGAACCTGTAAAGGGGGGAGCGGTAATAGAGCTCGGCAAGCCTGGCAATCCCGCTGCTCCCGTCGGGAATATAGCCCACCTGGCCGGAAAAATGGTCGAATGCCTTCTGGTAATCATTTCTCACCTCTATCATCCTCGCAAGGCCAGGAAAATTCTCATGGGCGTTCCTTGCCCTGATGAGCCTCACGGGGACAGGGGTGTTGTTCACTACGCGGCTGTCCAGGACTTTCTGGTAATGAAGCTTAAGGTAGGGCGAGGCGGGAATGGCGCATGATGAAGTGTCCACGCTCCTGGTGAGCATCGTCACGTCAAAGGAGATGCCCTCGGAACCGATATCGCTCATCTCTATGGGCACGTACCAGGCCCGCCGCCGTGCTTCCTCGATAATAAGGCCAGCGAAAAAGAGCACAAGCCTGAGGGCTCCCTTGAAGGACTTCTCAGCCTGCCAGGGCACTCTTCTCCTCCTCTTGAAGGTGGGCATCTGCTGCTTCCTGGCAAGGCTCTCCTCGACAGGCCCTCCTATCTCAATAAGGCTCTGGAAGACCGGCGATTCCGGCGGGATGACGGAGATGAAGTTATAGCCTCTCCCCGTGAGCACCGCGAGATGTTCTATCCCGAGGTCCAACAGCACCTGCCTGATGAGCTGATATACAGGCTCCAGGGCCTCAAAGACACCCTGCTGATCCAGCAGGAGGACCGTGCTGTCAACGTTATTGTAATACTCGATATCAAAATAGAAGAGGACGCGCTTGGGAAGAGGATTCGCCTCGCCAAGGCAGTTCTCGGCCCATACGGACTGGAAGAGTTCCAGAGGAGGCCATTCGTAGTTCACATAGTAGCTCAGGTACTCTTCCTTCCTTACGGAGCGCCCCGTGCCCAGCCTGTCCTTGTCCTCGCATATCTGCCGCCCCGCCACGGCGAGGTATTCACATGCCGTGGACTGCATGGCATCCCAGAGATTTGCCGAGTCGCTCAGTTTCTGGAGGCCCCTCTCCAGGCGGAACTCATCATAAAGGGCGCCCATGGACTGGAGCCCCACGCGCCAGACCTCGTCGTTCCAGAACCAGCCGTTGAGAGCTCTCAATGAATCGAGAAGATTCACGAGCGCCACCTCCTCAGCACCTTGGCATGGAGAGCCGCCGAGACCTCCTCGAGCGCCCGGAGCACTACGGGGTACTCCTTGTTGAAGATCTCCAGGATCAGGCGGATGGGGACGCTGTGGACGAAGCAGAAATCGACGACGGCGTCAAGAGCCCTCGAGACATTCATTTCGAAATACTCGTCGTAAAGGTAGTCGGGGCAGTCAAGGCGGTAGAGGGAATCAAAGGGGTCATCGTCGGGAAGAATGCCCGGAACCTCGTGAGTCCTTATGCCCCAGCACCCTCCCAGGTGAAAGACATATATGTCGTCTGGCCCAAGGGGATCCAGGGCATCCTTGAGCACGTGGTAAAAGACTTTGAAGCGCACATTTTCGAAGCCTGACCTCTGGGTCTCGCATATGAGGCTTCTGCTTCTCCAGAGGTGGGAAATATCGAAGGCAAGCCTGGTCTGCGGCAGGATAAGCTGGCAGCTCTTCAGTATCTGGCGCACCTCAAAGGGCGTGGCAGGGTACTTGGGATACTCCAGCACCTCGATGCAGGGAACAAAGGTGAACTTTCTTCTCCTGTAATATTCCGAGAGCCACGCATAGACACGGAGGCTTTCGGGGATAAGCATGTTCCTTCTCATGGAGGGATCGACCCAGAGATCCCTCTGCACGAGGTGGTATACAAAATAGTCGGCGCCGACGGTCTGGGCATATTCCATGGCACGGCAGATGCTCTCGAGCGACTGGTTTTTCTTGAAATGGCCGTAGCTGTCGTCAAGCACGTCGATCATGATGTTGGGGGAATGGATGCCCAGGTTATGGGGCTGGTGCAGAAGCTCATGGCGGGTCCTCTGGGCGTCGGGGTGATCGCTTGTGATAATCTGAGTCCAGCTGTTCTCCTTGGGATAGAAGGCCCCGTCGTGGAATTCCACCCACCGCCGCTCAGGCTGCCACTCCTGGAAAAAGTAAGGTGTCGAGAGGGCTACCCGCTGTTCATGGATGTATTCACTCAGGTTGTAAGGTACTCTCTTTCCGTAGCGCTCATCGGCCGTATTTGCACAGGAGAGCGCGGGACCGACGAAAATCTGGTGCGTGCCGATAGGCATGAAATTCCTCCTTCTTGCGGCAGACGCTTAATAGCAGTCCAAACACCCCCTGCACTATCTTCTCCCCTTCTCCCTGTAAATCCTATGTCTCAACCCGGAGGAATCGCAAGGAACGGTCAAGAATCATGGAAGAGCATATTGGAGAGGACCATGCCATGGTGAAGTACGCTCCCGGCAACGCCGGCGATATTCTGAAGCACTCCTGGCTGATTGAGACCGTCACGTGGCTTCTCAAGGAATGTGAGAGCCCCTTTCTTTACGCTGACAGCTTCTGCGGCTGCTGCAAATACCAGGGCGTGCAGCCTGCCATCCGTGCGCGCCTGGAGATTTCTCTGAGAGACAGCGACCTTTACAGGTATCAGGAGGATCATCTCAAGAAATTCTGCTACCTCGGGAGCGCCTCCCTTGTGCAGAAAGTGTGCAGAACCCATGGCGTAAAGTGCCGCATCGCGGTCTTTGACGAGGAGGAGGCAAAGATCCGCTCCTTTCCCGATGACGGCGACTTTGTAAAGCTTTCCCTCACCGACGGTTACAGGATACTTGAGACGCCGGAGCATTACCACCTCATCCTCATCGATCCTTACTATGATCCTGTCCCCATGCCGGAGAAGCTCCTGCCCCACCTGATCTCGGGAAAAAGAGACTCCTCGAAGCTCGTGTTCATCATCCACCGGGCAGGCGATCCCTCCCTTTACAACACCTTTGTGGCGAAGCTCAAGGACGTGCTCCGCCGCGAGGAGCAGCGTGCTCTGATGGGGCGCATCCCATCCCATCCCTATTTTGAGTTCGACGCCAAGTTCCATACTGAGATGCTCCTGGTGCCCGCTCACTCTCTCCAGGACAAGGCACGCCGGGACCTCTTTCCTCGCCTTCGCGGGATAACCCTGGAACAGAACAGGATAATAGCCAGTGAAACCTATATGAGCGAATTTTGACCGCAGAGCTGGTGGTGCCTTCATGACGGTTCAAGAGAGCCGGAAAAAAATACTTCTTGTTGAAGACTCTGCCCTGGTGTCAAGGACCGAATCCGCAATCCTGAAAGACCATGGCTTTGACGTGGTCATTGCATCGTCGGGAAATAAAGCCATTACCCAGGTGAAAAGCGACCCTCACATAGATCTTGTCCTTATGGATATTGAGCTGGGCAGAGGAATGAGCGGCCGCGAGGCTTCCATTGAGATTCTGAAGCTGAAAAGCCTCCCCATCGTCTTTCTCACTTCCCACTCCGAAAAAGAGGTCGTGGACAGCGTGGGGGACATCATGCGCTACGGCTTCGTGACAAAAGAATCAGGCGATGCCGTGCTTATCTCCTCAATCAAGATGGCCTGTGAGCTTTTTGAAGCCCACAAAAAGACAAGGGAGAGCGAAGAGGCCCTCCAGAAGCAGAGGGATGAGCTGCGGCTTCTCCTTGATTCCGTCCCGGCGCTGATTTTTTACAAGGACCTGGACAATCGCATCATCGGCGCCAACAGGCTCTGGTTTGAAACATTGGGGCTCTCACCGGACAAAGTCCTGGGGAGGCCTATGGATGAATTCATGCCGAGGGATCTGGCAGCACAGTTTTTCCACACCGACCAGGAGATAATCGCCACGGGAGAGCCCAGGAAAGGGATCCCTGAGGTAATCGGCACAGACCGGGGCAAAAGGTGGTTCATCACCGACAAGGTCCCCTTCAAAGACAGCGAGGGCAGGGTGCAGGGAGTAATCGGCCTCTCCCGTGACATCACGGAGCGAAAGCTCACTGAGGCGGCCCTCCAGGCAAAGGAGAGGCAGCTTGTCGGCATGCTTGAGAACCTCCAGGATGCCTATTTCAGGGCAGACCTGGAGGGCTATATCATCCTGGCAGGCCCTTCAGCCGTGCCCATGTATGGGTACGGCTCCCGTGAGGAGATGATGGGCCTCCCCATAGAAGCTCTCTATGCATCGCATGAAGACTGGCAATCGGTGCTCAAGGATATGAGAAAAAAAGGGAACGTCCATGACCGGGTAGGCAGGGGGAGGAAAAAGGACGGCTCCCTCATCTGGATCTCCCTCAATGCCCAGGTCTTTTACGATGAGCATGGCCAGGTGGCCGGCACAGAGGGATTCGTCCGCGACATCACCAGCCGGATGGAGGCTGAAGAAGCTCTCCGCGAGAACCAGGCGAGGCTTGACATGGCCCTGCGGTCCGCGGCCATGGGCACCTGGCGGTGGGATATCACGACGGACAGGCGCACTTATGATGATCGGACCTGCCACCTCCTGGGAATAAATCCCGCACAGTTCAAGGGGCTGCCCGAGGAGTTCTTTTCGGCCCTTCACCCTGATGACCGCAGCAGAATCAAGAAAGCCCTGCTGGAGGCCCTTGAAAAGAGAATCCCCTACGAGTCCGATTTCAGGGTGATAGGGCCTGACGGCGCGGTGCGCCATATCTACTCCAGGGGGCGACCCGCCTATGACGACAACGACAATCCCCTGAGCATCGGCGGCATTATCTGGGACGCGACGGCCCAGAAGCAGGCGGAGCGTGAGCGCGAGGCCATTCTTCAGCAGCTTCACCAGGCCAGGAAGATGGAGTCCATCGGCACCCTTGCCGGCGGCATTGCCCACGACTTCAACAATCTCCTGGGGGGAATCCTGGGAACCCTGTCCCTTATTGAGCTCGAGCTGGGCAAGGAGTTCGAGTTCTACCAGGATATCCAGGAGATGAAGGCGCTCATCAAGCGGGGGGCGAACCTCAACAAGCAGCTTCTCGGCTTTGCCCGCAGGGACAGGGGTGACGTGAGGCCCCTGAATCTCAGCGATACCCTACAGAAAATCGCAGGGATGTTTGGAAGGACCCGCAAGGACATCACCATCAATTTTCTGTGCTCACCGGAGCTGCCTGCCGTGATGGCGGACCACATGCAGATAGAGCAGGTGCTCCTCAACCTGCTTGTCAACTCAGGCCAGGCAATGCCCTCAGGAGGCTACCTCTCCCTCAGCACTGAAGCTTCGGAGCTCTCCTCAAGGGACACTGCGCCGCACGGGGTGAAGCCGGGCTGCTATATCCGCCTTACAGTAAGTGATACCGGCACCGGTATGGATGAAAAGACCTGCGAGCGGATTTTTGAGCCTTTTTTCACGACCAGGGAGTCAGAGGGCGGCACGGGCCTCGGCCTGGCGACGGCTTACGGCATCATCAAGAGCCTTGGGGGCTTCATCACTGTCGAGAGCGCCCCGGGAAAGGGATCGTCATTTTCCCTGTACCTTCCGGTCACGGACCAGCCCGTTTTCGAGGAAATCAGTGAGGCCGCACCCCTGCGGCGGGGAGGCGAGACCATTCTCATCGTCGATGACGAAGAACAGGTCCTCTTTGTGCTGGAACGCATGCTCACCGTCATGGGCTACAAGGTGCTCAAGGCAAAAACAGGCCTCGAAGCCATCAAAATATACAGCAGCGATCATGAACATATCGCGCTGGTGATCCTCGACCTGGTCATGCCTGTGATGGGCGGCGTCCAGATATTTGATGCCCTGAACAAGATAAAACCCTCGGTGAAGGTGCTTCTTACAAGCGGCTACCGTGTTGACGAGCAGGCATCCGCAATCATGAAGAGAGGGTGCAGGGGATTCCTCCAGAAACCTTATGACATAGAGGCTCTCTCGGCGGAACTGGAGAAGGTCCTGGGAAAGTGAGAGGAAGGCCTAATAGGAAAAGAACTGCCTGATCCTCGTGAGAAGGTTGTTCCTGAGCTTGAGCTGCTCTTCGCTCTGTTCAGGCCAATCGAACGCTGCCCCGTCCGCCTCCGAAAGGCTGCCGGCTGTCCTTGTCTGCCGGTCCGTAATGGCGTCGCATATTACCTCGTCCATATGAGGGTTCCTGGCAATGAGCTCCTTGAGATCCTTTTTCCCCAGTGACATGAGCTCCGCCTCCCTTGTGATGACCACTGTGGCTGAGCGGGCATCACCGGTGAGAAGGGACATCTCACCGAAGAATGATCCGGGCCCCAGTGCCGTGGTGAAAAGCCTCTCACCGCTCTCGTTGGTCACGGAGACCTCCACCTCTCCTGATTTCACGATATAAAAGCGCTCTCCCTTGTCGCCCTGGCGGAAAAGCACATCACCCCCGGGAAATATCTCGCTTCGGAGGCTCCTGGTGAGAGAGGCTATCGCCTCAGGCGAGAGGGATTTGAATATGTCGATGGAGCTCAGGAGGTCCGTACCGATGGTCTCTGCGGCCTCGGCCTCTTTTCTGCCGTGGTGAAAAACCTCTCTTATCGGGAAGGGGATCACGATGCCGGCGCGCTTGAAGTGGTACCAGATCTGCCTCATCACTCTTGATTCAATATCATTGTAAGCGCTGAAGTCGTCGAGCCAGAACTTGAGGTTGTAGGTGATGGAGGAATCTCCGAACCGGGTCACCCACACCTTGGGGGCGGGATCGGCGAGCACTCCATCTGCACTGGCAGCCGCCGCGAGCAGCGCCTCGGCAACCTGGTCCGGCGAGTGCTGGTAATGGGCTCCCACCTCCACTATCCGCGCATGGTGGCTCGTGGGCGACGAGTAATTCTGAAGGTCCAGCTTGGCCAGGCTGCTGTTGGGGATGACGATATAATCACCGCTGAGGGTCTGGATTGATGTGGCTCTCCAGTCGATCCTCTGGACGCTCCCCTCGTATTCGCCCACCTTGACCCAGTCCCCCAGTGAGAAGGGATGGGAGAGGTGAAGGGCAAGCCCCGAGAACACGTTGCCCAGGGACTCCTGGATGGCAAGGCCTATGATGATGGAGAGTATGGCGGAAGTGGTGATGATGGGGGCGATGTTTATCTTCAGGACAGCCCAGAAATAAAACCCTATCAGCACCAGATAGACGCCGAGGCGTATGATGTCGCGGAACAGGACCGGAATGCTTGAATGATACCGGTAGATCAGGAGATAGTCATAAATATAGGCTGCCAGGGTTTCAACGACAAGTATGGCGATAATAGCGATGACAAAGGGCAATACGTAGCCTGCAAGCTTTTTCTGGAAAGGCAAAAATGTGCACAGTTCCTCAAAATAGAGTATCGCGATAAGAAAAATGGCCGCATAAGCCCAGAACTTTGTGCGCGTGATGATGTAGCGGGCCCATGTGCGCCTCCCCTCTTCCCTGAAGAGGATCCTGTATATGAGCGTCAGGCCTATCAGGAGCAGAAGGCTCTGGCCTGCTGCGCCGAGCAGTTCAATCCACATCCGGGATATCCTCCATGGAGTCGTGTGGCATGTCCATTATATGAAAATACCGAAATAAGTCAACCACCGGCAATTTCCCGGTTCATGAAAAACGGCACGCCTTGAGGCGTGCCGCCGTATCACCGATTCTGATCCTGAAAAAGGCTATCCCTGCTTTGGCATGGGTCCCTGAGCCTCTGGCTGAGGCTCTGCAGGACCTTCTTCCTCTTTCTTCTCAGGTGCCTGGGCCCCCTGCTCCTTGTCTTCCGGGCCTTCCGGGCCTTTTTCCTTATCCTCGTTCTCCTTGACGTCCTTCTTGTCCTTGTCGCCTGCCTTTTCACCCTGCTTCTGCGGCACCGTCGTGACGGGCGGGGCAATCTCGTCCATGGCTTTGCCTTTGCCAAGCCCCGTGACGCCTTCATTGAAGCTGTTCATAAGGGCGTTACCCTTCTTGGGATTGTTGCCCTGGGTCTGCCTCTTCAGAAGCTCCGTCATCTGGTCAAAATTCATGTCGGGGCGAGATTTCAGGGTCTGGCACGCCGTGCTGAACATCGCCGCCCTGTTGTCGAGCACTGCCGCGTCTTTTCCCGGCACCATCTGCTTCAGGTTCTTCTGGAAGCTCGTCACCTGGTCCACGGACATGTCGCCCCTCACGGCGAGAAGGTCAGCGGCATCCTTGAAGGAGCGGCTTACCCTCTGCTGCGACATGGGATCGTTCTTGTCGCCCATGGTCTCGACGGTCGAGCGGGCAAGCTTGATCACGTGCTCCTCGTTGAGGTCCCTCCTCGTGCAGAGGAGCTCTACCGAGGTTTCCATCATCTCGAGCTTTGTCGCCGCCGCCGAGGCACCCTTGCTCCCTCCCGGGGGCTTGATGGAGTCCATCAGCTCCGAGAGGTTCGTGAACATCTTGCCCACGGCGTCGGGCTTCATGTCGGTCCTGGTCTTCAGGAGCTTCATGGCGAGTGTAAAAGCCTTCTTCGCCATCACGGGGTTCCCCAGGGTCTTTATGAGCTGGGCCCTCAGGTCCGTGAGCTCCTTGGGCTTGATGTCCTGGCGGTTTTCCATCAGCTCCTTGGTCTCATCATCGCTGACGGATTTGTCAATCTGCACCTTGCCGTCGGGCGTCTTGTTCACAAGGTCCGATACCTGGAGATCGGTCCTGTCGGTGAGCTGTTTGAGGACCTGTGAGAAGCCTGCCGTGTCCTTCCTCAGGGGAAGGAGCTCCGAGAGCTTCACGTCGCTTCTCTTGCTCAGAAGGCCTCTCACTGCGTCGGCCTGGTCGCCGAAAATCTGCTTGAGCTCGTCGTCGGTGATCTTGTCCTGCTTGGCATCAACGGCTTCGCCCTGCTGGCGCTCCACAATGGCGCGGTAGGCGTCCTCCCGGAGATCAAGCCCTGTCTTGGCCTGCATCATGTCGAAAGGCGCCTGGGTGGCCTGCTGCCCCTGTACCTCCTCGGCAGGGGCCATCTGCGGGCCGGCCACCTGCTGCATTCCCGCCGTCTGGTAGATATTCTGCGGCATTCCCGGTTGTATGTTCATAAGTCATTCTCCCCCTTTTCACATCTTTGTCGGTATATCACGACAAAAAGGGCCTTCGTCAAGGAATTCATGTAAAAAATATGTTAACATTCACTTCTCGGCATGGTTTCCCGTCATTGCAGCTCTGCAGGCGATGAAAAGGCATGGCACCGGGGAGCCGGGGTGAAAGAGGTGAATCCTTTCCAGGGAAGAATCATCATAAGTAGACAGGAACGGAGGTGTCCACCATGAAAGAAAAAGTAATGGAAGTACTGAGCAAGATTAGACCTTCACTGCAGGCCGATGGTGGTGATGTTGAGCTTGTGGAGATAACTCCTGAAGGCGAAGTGAAGCTGAAGCTGAAAGGTGCATGCGGCGGATGCCCCATGAGCCAGATGACTCTGAAGATGTTCATAGAGAAGACCATCAAGAAAGAGATCCCTGAGGTAAAGGAGGTCACCGGCGTCTAGGGCAGAGCTTCATTTGATTAAATAGATACCGGCACTTTCCACAGAGTGCCGGTATTTTTATTTGGCCTCTTGAACTTTCCACTCGATTACGACGCCCTCCCTTGACGCGGAGACAATCATTGTGCCTTCACTGTTAAAGGCGAGGGAGCACACGGCGTCATGGTGGCCGGGAAGGAGCACCGGAGCGCTCTGCCCTGCCGGGTCCAGAAGGCAGGTCTCGCCGCTCCCTGTGCCGCATGCCAGGTACGAGCCGCGGGGCGAGGCAGAGAGCGAAGTCACCGGTGACTCTGATATTTTCAGCGTGCCGGTCTTCTCCCCTGACTCCACGTTCCATATCCTCACGGTTCCATCATTGCAGCCCCCTGCAATGAACAAGCCGTCACCGGTGAAAGCCCCGCAGAGAGAGACCGTGTCGCTGCTGCGGGAAGAGCGCTTTTCATCCCTGTTCCGCTGAGGATTGTAATAGAGGAGAAGGGGCTCCTCTTTCTCACGGAGAAGCCTTACAATCTTCCCTGTCGCCACATCCCACAGGGCAATCGAGCGATCCCAGAAGCCCGCCGCCGCCATGCGCCCCGACGGCGAGAAGCAGAGCCACTGCACAAGGAAATCCGTGTCGTTGAACAGCCTCGTGAGAGCGCCGCTCTCGGCATCCCAGAACTTGACATCACCGTTCAGAGAGCCCACGAGAAGCCCTTTCCCCCCGGGAGAGAATGCAAGGGCAGTCACGGTGTTGTACCAGTCAAGCGTGACGCCGTCGTCGTTTCCGCCGGTGCTCAGGACCCGCACGAAGCCCTTCTCAGGGCCGAGAGCAATTCGTGCCCCGTCGGGAGAAAGAGCAAGAGTCCTTACAGGTGGAATGGGATGCTGAAAAGATATCCTCTCCCTTGTCCTGCCGTCGGAATCCCACAGGGTGAGCACGTTGCGGCTGTCCACACCTGCGATGAGAGAGTTTTCCGGCGAGACGGCAATTGCAGAGAGCGGTTCCTGAGAGACTCTTACGGTTCTGACGACCGCGAGAACCGCTCCTTCAGCCTCCCCGCAGGGGCTCTCCAGGGCGGCAATGGCTGAAAAGAACGCCATGAGCGTGAAAAAGAGGAAAAGCTTGAACTGAGGGCGCTTCGATCTCATTGCCTTCATCCCACCGGCCGAACATTGATAGGTCTTTTCTAGCCCACTGCCATGTGCCCCTTCTTTGCTCTCACCAAGTGGAATACCGCTGAGATAATGGGAGGCCGGCGGGCCCTCATGGCCGGGGCTGCAGGGATATGGGGGAAGTCCCGTTACGTTTACATGATGTTTACAAAAGAGATCTTGCGATGATCCGCCCCGTCCCTTATAATCACCTTGAAACTGAAATGAAGGTGATTATTATGCAGGAACTCATTTTGAACGGAATTCACAGCACTGCCCTCTGGGGAATGGAATCGGGCCTCCTTGCCTCATTGCCTGACAAGAGGGAATAGCCCCGCCCTCCTGATTCCCGGCGTCTGCCTCCTCCCGGGAAAAGGATAAACACTCCTTCGGAAGAATAGCTTAATATCATTCAAGCTGAAGGAGTTTATCCATGGAAAGAGCTACATCGGCGCTTCTCAAGGTACTTGAGGACCTCAAAAGAAAAAAGGATACTTTCACCGGCACCTACCTTGTCCCCCCGCTCTGGGCTCCCCCCGGCGGGAAGCCCCCTGAGGATCATCGCCCCGTCAACGTGAATCCCTATGAATACTACACAGGGCACATAGAAGCCATTCTTGCCGCAGGCCGGGAAAAGGCAGGGAGCCACCTCCCTTACAGGGGGACAAAAGGCTTCTGGATCTGCAACTCCGAGGTGTACAACATATTTCCCCGGCTTGCCACCGCTTTTGATCACGACGGCGACGGCGTGATCGGCGGCCATGACAGGGATATCACCGTCAACAGCGGTGCAATAAGGGAAACAGGGACCTTCCTGAAGACCCTGGCGCTCCTTGGCCATATCCACCGCCTGGGATGCGACGTGGTTTACTTCCTGCCCATCACGGCCATCGGGAAAGACGGGAACAAGGGGGACCTGGGCTCGCCTTATGCCATCAGAAATCCTTACGAGCTTGACGAGAAGCTCCGCGATCCCCTCTGCGATCTTGATATCACCACGCAGTTCAAGGCCCTCGTGGAGGCCTGCCATACCCTGGGGATGAAGGCGGTCCTCGAGTTCGTGTTCCGCACCGGCGCAAAGGATGCAGACTGGATAGCGACGAATCCCGACTGGTTCTACTGGATAGACAATGCAATCCCTGAAAGGCGCCCCGGCATGCGTCCCGATGAGATGAAGTCCTCTTACGGGAACCCTGTCTTCAGTGATGAGGATCTCGCCAGGATCAAGCAGAAAGTGACAGCAAAGGACTTCAATAACCTTCCTGCCCCGCCGGCCGATTACAGAGCCATGTTCAAGCTCGCCCCCGCATCGCCGGCAAAAGTGAGAAAACAGGAAAAGGGAGGGTTTCTCGGCACATCCCTGGACCCCCTGTCGGGCAGGGAGGTTGAGACCAGGATTCCCGGCGCCTTTGCCGACTGGCCTCCCGATGACGTGCAGCCTCCCTGGACCGACGTGACGTACCTTCGCCTTTACCTTGACGAGGATCCCGCGAAGCCGCAATTCAACTATATAGCCTATAACACCATAAGGATGTATGATAACGCCCTTGCGAAAATGGAGAGGGCAAACCGCCCCCTCTGGGACAGGATAAGGGACATCATACCGCACTATCAGAAGACCTTCGGCATCAACGGCGTGATGGTGGACATGGGCCATGCGCTGCCGCCGGCCCTCATGCAGGAAATCGTGGCCGCCGCCAGGGGGAATGATCCTGATTTCGCCTTTCTCTCCGAGAACTTCACCGTTGACGAGCACAGCCTGGAAGCGGGCTACAATGTGGTGCTCGGCTATGCGTGGAACGTGGAGCACAACCGCGAAGGGCTCTTAAAGCTTATGCACCACGTGGGAGGGGGCATGCCCCTCTCCTTTTTCGCCACACCGGAGTCCCACAACACGCCGAGGAGCGCCACCAAGAAGGGAGAGGTGGGATATTCCAAGTGGATTTACGTGGTCAACGCTTTCCTGCCCTATGGGATACCCTTTATCCATAACGGATACGAGCTGGGCGAGACCTACCCTGTGAACACGGGCCTGGACTTCACCGCCGGGGAAGTGGAGCATTTCAGGGGAAAGCCCCTGGCCCTCTTTGACCGCTGGCACTTTGACTGGGCATCGCCGCGGGAGTTCTCTTCATTCATCGCCAGAGTCAATGAGATACGCCAGACCCACAAAGCCATCGCGTGCTGCACGGAGAAAGGCTCTTTCGTCCTTATCGAGGGCGGCAGCCCGGATGTCCTCGCCTACCGCAGAAGCCATGGGAATGAAGAGCTCTTCATAGTAGTGAACATGAACTGCGACGACCCGGGGGAGTTCTCGTTAGGCGGCGATACACCGGAAGGCCCTGTCAGGGAGCTTCTCCACGGGAGGGAGCTGCACCGCCATGATGGCCGGCTGAGCGGAACCCTGGCCCCTGGCGAGGCGCTTGTCATTTATCACCGGAGAAACCACTCATAACGGGGCTGCTGCCAGGAAGGGGTTGTTTTTCTTTTCATCACCCACAGTCGTGGCTGGCCCATGGCCGGGATAGAGCCTTACCTTGTCGCCAAGGGTAAGCAGCTTCTCCCTGGCATTCTTGACAAGGCTCTCCAGGGAGCCGCCCGTGAGGTCCGTCCTGCCGATGGATCCCGCAAATATTGTGTCGCCGGTAAAAACGTCGCTGCCGCATTGAAAACATACCGACCCGGGGGAATGCCCCGGCGTGTGGATCACTTTCAGGGCGAGCTTTCCAAACTTTATCTCGTCTCCCTCGCTGAGAAATCGGTTACAGAGAGGGGCGGGCTCAATCTCCATCCCGAAATGGCGCCCCTGTATCGGCAGATTCTCGTAAAGAAGGATATCCTCCTCGTGAATCGCGATAGGCGCCTCTATCACCGCGCGCA
The DNA here is from genome assembly GCA_031082125.1 of Candidatus Eremiobacterota bacterium. Classification (NCBI taxonomy): domain Bacteria; kingdom Bacillati; phylum Vulcanimicrobiota; species Vulcanimicrobiota bacterium. Next base: position 45,656 of record JAVHLM010000038.1, on the reverse strand, counting down.
GGTCCCTGAGTCCCTCGATATGGTCAAAATGGCCATGGGTGCAGAGAAAATGCTTTACGGCCAAGCCGTGCTTCCTGACGATCTGCGCAATGACATCGGCGTCCCCGCCTGCGTCGATAACCACGCCCTCCCTGGTATCCGGGCATCCCAGTACGTAACAGTTGCAGTCAACCCTTCCCACCACGGCGCTGTCAAAGATCATGACACTCCCTCCTTCTCAGTAAAACCTTGAAAAGATCACGCCGTCAAAATAATCGGAGTTTTCCGACAGGTAGTCGAGGAAAGACCTCTTCTCCACTTTCTTCGAGATGGAATTGGCATGGAAAAGCCATTTCCTGTCAATAACAAGTCCCTCGTGGGAAACCACGATCCCCAGGCTGAAGTTCTTTTTCCTCACGAAGGCCACCCCTGCAGCGGAAGGGAGCTTTGCCACAAGCTTCTCGTCAACCTGGGCCGCAGGAATATATAAGGCCGTCACCTCTTTTTCCCATGGGATATCAAGGAGCTTCGTGCCGTCGCTTTTCCTGTTCAGAGTCACCGTAGCCTTCCCGCAGACTGAAGGCGCGGCAAGCGATGCCGTTATGTCGGCGAAAAAGGGGCAGGAGTGGAGGCGCTCATAAGTGAAATGCTGCCTGTTCTGATAGCTCACCGTCTTTGTCCCGACCATGGGAGGATTGTGATAATTGAGCTTCTTCATCAACTCCCGCGCTTCGTCCCAGGTGGACCCGTGGGCCATGGCGAGGGTTGTGAGAACAAAAACCGTGCAGTCCGTCACGTCAACGCGGAAGAAGGGCTTCTGGTCAGGGGGCTTCTCCTCGCCAAGGCACCCGAGGCTGTAAGGCGTTCCCACGCGGGCAAGGGCAAGTGCCCTCATTCTGCCTTCAAGCGTGGGAAACCGGCGGTGAAGCTCTCCCAGGAACCTGTTGAACCGGGCCCTCTCCTTCACCGTATAAAGCTTCGGCTGGCTGGCAATCCACTTTTCGCCGTCACCAGCGGCAAAAGACACTGCCGTCATAAGAAAGGCACATAAAAAAACCGCTGCAGAAATCTTCGATGCCATGCACTCCATCTTACTCGTTTCACCTTTAAAATCCTCTCTGCTGAAACACACAATACCTATGAAATATCCCACAGGATGATGAAAGAGTATTTTTAAAATATTTTACCTACATATGACGTGATCAATTTGCTCTTATTAGAGGACTGCCGGCCCCTCTGGAGAATCCCTGTACCGGCATATTTATTGAAGTAAAGTGAGGAACAGCCCATGAAGAAAACACCGCCTGCAAGGAAGGAAAAAGGACGCAAGGGTGTGGAGCCCGACGCAATTCCGCGCGAATTGATCCATGCCGAGGAAGACCGCTTGGCGGAAGAGAGGAGGAGCATCCACTTCCCCGAGTGCGTGGTGCCCCCCCAGGCCAAGCAGGATTATGAGCACTTCATAGAATGGTGCCTTCACAAGGGCATCACAGAAATAGGCCACACCGTGGCGCCCATGATAAGCTCCAAGCTGAGAGCGAAGCCTGTGAACATCAAGGAGTTTGACAAGAAGCTATTTCTTGAAGGGGCGGAGCTCGACGGCTCAAGCTTTGCCACGGGAGGCGGCCGCGTCGTGCACCGCTCCAAGGTGCTTGCCGTCCCCGACACGGAGAGCAAGTGGTTCACCTTCCCCGATTCCCTCAGAAGGGGCACCCTCTATATTCTGTCGGAGATGATCACGCCCGAGGGCATCCCCATGGGAGGCCGCAAGCCCCTCAGGCTCGCCTCGAAAGTGCTGGAAGAGGCTCTTTCAGAGCTCATGACCACCTTGAATGTATCACCTCCGGCTTCCCATGAGCGCTACTCCCTTATCACGGGCTTCGAGAAAGAGTTCTTTGTCATGCCGAAGGATGCCACGCACCAGCGCTCGGACCTGAAGTACCTCGGGCAGACCGTCGTGGGAGGGCCCGGACCCATCAACCAGAACCTCCAGGGCGTGTACCTCACGATCCCCAAGAGAAAGGAGGAAGCCCTGCTGAACGATATCGTGAAGGACCTCGCCCACGTGGGGATCACGGCCGTGCAGAAGCACATGGAGGTGGGCCAGACGGGCGACGAGCTCAAGGGCCGCCAGTGCGAGATTGTGCTTAAATACGCCCCGGCACTCAATGCCGCCGACAACGAGCTGATAGCCCGCCAGGTCATCGAGGATGTCTGCGAGCGCCATGGTTACAGGGCCCTCATCGGAAGCAAGTCTTTCACCGAGAGCGCCGGCGGCGCCGGCATAAACGGCAGCGGCAAGCACACCAACATGAGCCTTGTGAAATATGATATGCTCACGAGGGAGATCAAGGAGAACCTGCTGAGCCTCCAGGGGCTTGCCCCCGACGCTCACTCACCGGTGAACCTCATAGGGCTTGCCATGGTGGCCGCCATGGGGAGGCACTGGCATGTCTATGACGCCGCCATAGCCTCCAGGGGGAACGACCTGCGAAGACGCCCCGGGTATGAGGCCCCGGTGTACCTTTCGGCCTTTCTCGGCAGCACCTCGGAGTTCCGTGACTCCCTTCAGCAGGACCGCAACCGCTCCGTCTCTCTCGGCCTCTCGGGAAACAAGCTGGAATGGCGGGCCCCCGGAGCCAACACCTCCATGTACATCCCCCTCGCTTTTGTCTGCCTTGGAATCGCCGAGGTGGTGAAGGAGATAAACAGGGCGGTGAAAAAGTCCGTGAAAGGCGGGAAAAGCACCACTGCCGCCATAAATGATGAATTCGCCCGCCTCAGGAAGGAAATCAACTACTTTGTCATTGACGAGGACGTCTATGAGCTCTCCAAGGAAGACGCGGAGAAGCGCTTCGGCTACAAGGCGCCGGAGAACACTCCCGAGGCCCTGGAGATCCTTGACCAGAAGAAAAAAATCGGGTTCCTCATCGAAGACGGCGTCTTCACCGAGGAGATGGTCAAGGCCTTCAAGATGGTGCAGATCGAGAATTACGTGGAGCGCGTGAAGGCCGAAGCCATCGTGCTCTCGCAGATGGCCAAGGTGCTCAGCAACAAGGTTTTCAGGAGTGCCCTGATGGCCATTCCTCCAGGCAACCTCAAGGAAATAGAGCCGCGCCTGAGGGAGCGCCAGAGGCACCTGGGCGCCCTGAACGCCGAGCTTCTCATGCTCATCGACTGCTCATACGTGGAAGGCAGAAAAGACCAGAGATGCAAGGACCTCCGCACCATGCTCCAAGAGATGAAGGACAAGCACGATGCTGATGAGCTGGCGAATATCGCGGCCAATGAGATCCTTCCCCTCATGGCCCGCATGAGAGGCCTCTATGAGGAGATAGTGGATATCATCGGGGGAAGCGAGGAAGTGCTGAGGCTCTAGAAGGGCCCTCAGACAGCGGCCTGGCAATAAAAAAGAAGGCGCAGTGATCACCTGCGCCTTCTTTTTTATGAGCCTCTCAAACTATATTTCCGGGTCAATCAGTATATTAGACATGGTCCTCGCGTCATTGTCCTTGGGATCAAGGGACAGAGCCTTTCTGAAAGTGTTGATGGCCTTGTCAAAATCACCCAGAAGGTAATAGGTGAGGCCCAGGTTGTAGTGCCCGTCAGGGTTGGTGGGATCAAGCTCCGTCACGTTTTTGAACTCTTCCTGGGCGGCCTCGATGCTGTCCTTTTTCCGGGAAGCGACAAAGGTGATTCCCATGGTAAAAGAGGACTCCACGGGGCTTTTGCCGCCCACGCTCTTCACTACCCTGGGCCTCTTGGCCTTGGGCGTGAATATATCGAAGAGGCCGGGCTTTCTCTCGACATACTTGCTCTTTTTCTTGTTGAATTCCCTGAACCGGAACATCTTCTGGCTGTCGTAAGTCTTCCTCTCCCCCATGTCCTTGAGCTTGTTATAGGCCTCGACGATCTCCTTGGTCTTTTCCTCCGCAAGGAGCTTTTCCTTGCAGACATCGGGATGGTACTTCTTTGAAAGGGCCCTGTAGCTCTTGTGGATATCTTCCAGAGAGCTGAGAGGCGAGACTCCCAGAACCCTGTAAAAATCTTTCTGCACGGTATGATCTCCCTTCTCCTTTTGAAATAAAATACACCGCTCCAGGACTGCAGAGGAAACCGGCGGTCAGTCACAAAAGAAGGAGCGGCGCCCCCCCTTTTCTTTTACTCTCTTTCCGCCCCTCTTTTTCAATTCACCTGCTGAAAATAAAATCCTTCTTTCCTCACTATTTTTAATCCTGTCCAGATGTTCACAAAATGTTAACATGGGGGAAGGCCCTGCCGTCTTCGGAGAGAATCGCATGAATACAGGCTTATCCACCGATCGGGAAGGAGAAATCCATGATTCTGCCCCTGCCCGTCAAATTGACAGAGGGAAAACAAAAGCCTTATAATAACAATAGACTTTTTCCATGGGGATTCAATTTCACGTTTTATAATAATAAGGAGGTCTTGCATGGACAACATCAAAGGGGTATCGAACTACATCGCTCCCGCAATGAAAGGTGACGTCAAGGGGCCGGAGACTCCGCAGGAGAAGCCTGCCGAGCAGAACGATCAGGTGCAGCTTGGCGGTGACAAGCCTGAGATGCCGCAGGCAATGAAGCCTCACAAGAAGTGGCTTTTCCTGAACTATATCGCTGCAGACTGCAACCTCACGGAGTACCAGCTGAAAAACATAGACAACCAGGAACTGGTGGGCTCCGACAACAACACCCACGTGGTGGCCTATGTCGATGTGGGTCCGAAGCCCAACCCGATGGATAACACATGGCAGGGCGCAAGGTCTTACTATGTCAACAAGGATGACACACCCAACAAGATAAACTCCGAGCTCATCGCGGAATATGGCGATCACGTGGATATGTCAGATCCCAAGACACTCACCAAGTATGTAGTGGACGCCGTCGGGAAATTCCCTGCGGACCATGTGTGCCTGGTTCTCAACGATCATGGCGGCGGCTTCACCGGCGCCATGTCTGACGAGACTGACGGCAATTTCATGTCGGTGCCGCAGATCCGCGACGCTCTCGACAAGGCCCAGGAAGTCACCGGCAAGAAGATCGACATCATCGGCTTTGATGCCTGCCTGATGGCTGAAGCCGAAGTGGCCTACGAGCTCAAGGACAAGGCGAATATCATGCTTGCTGCCGAAGAGAGCGAAGGCGGACCAGGCTGGACCTACAACTCGATGCTCGGCGGCGAAAACATAAGCCAGGCCATCAAGACGGCCCAGGAAGCAATGATCCACAAAATCAACGTGGGACCCGAGGAGTTCGCCAAGATCGTGGTGAATGTGAACAAGCAGCATAATGAAGACATTCCCACCTTCTCGGCAGTAAACCTCAACAAGATGGATGCCTTCAAGGACAGTCTCAACGAGTTTGCCAAGACCGTAAGAAAATCCGGCGACAAAGAGTCGGTAAAGGCCGCCATCCAGGGAGCCGAGAACTACGGCGGCGGATGGACTCCGTACAAGGACATCCGCGATGTGGGCCATCTGGCAGACAACCTCATTGCCAATGCCAAGGATCCCGCCCTCAAGGGCGCCGCGGAAAAAATGGCAAAGGCAGTGAAGGACGTTGTCATCGCCAACGAGGTGAACCCCCAGTCCCATCCCAAGTCGCAGGGCATCAGCGTCTATGCCCCTATCGACAAGCCTTCGCTTGAGTACAATTACGGTGATCTCAAGTTCGCCAAGGACAGCGAGTGGGACGAGATGCTCCAGGAGCTCGGTGTAGGCGGAGCTCCCAGCGAGGGAAGAGCTACGCCCAGGTTCTGGACCGACGGCACCGTGAGGAAATCCAAGGAATAACCTAGAGAAAAAAGGAGTGGGCAGTGCCCACTTCTTTTTTTATTTCCGGCACTCAAAGCCCGCCATTTCAGGAAGGAGCACGTAATGCCATCACGGATTCCCTGCTTTGCCGCCGACACCGAGTCCCTCTCCCCATTCTTCCCCCTGGCGCAGATGCGCCACTTCGGGTTCTTCTCACAGGCCTTCGCAAAGGAGCTCTCTCAATCGGCGGAGTTCAGCTTCGCCCCCGGTGACGACACGCTGGAAATCACCATAGAAGGGCGGGGCCCTTCATTCCATGACGCCATCACAAAGCTTGCGGGCGAGCTTGAGGTGGATCAGTCCCACATCTCGGCCCTGAGAAAAGTTGACCGCTTCTTTCCCGGCACGGGCACCCTCCTCAAGACTGATTTTCACAGGGAGAAGGAGGGCGAGATCAGCATCTATTACCAGACTCAGCTTTCCCTGAAGCTCGCCTCTTCCTGTGCACACCTGCTTGGGCTTCCCGCCTTTCCGTCAGGGGAGATCGCCGCCCTGGGAAAGCTCCTGGGCCGTAAGGGGGTCTATATGGGGATAGACCTGATGCACGGCGGGGCTCCAGCCTGCGCCATTTTTTTCCCCATCCCCGCGGGCTCGGCAAGGGAAATCCTTCTTCCGGGCCTTCTCACGGCAATGGAGATCCTCTCCTGCGACGGATGGCAGAAGTCTCTCATAGGCCGCCGGCACAATGAGCTCATCTCTTCAGCCTCAGGCGATCTCTTCATCAGCGTCCTTTTCCGCGATATGCTGGTGAAAGCCATAAAGATAGACTACGAAAACGTGCCCGTGCCCCGTGCCTACCAAGTGCTCAAGGAGCTTGAGATCGAGCGCAATGAGATAATCAGGATGGTGAACATCGCTGGTGCTCTTGGCACCAGGACTTTAAGCTACTTCGGCATCAAGCTCGCTGCCGGGCGGCCTGCCCTCCCGAAGTTCTACTTCAAGCGCCCTTACTGGGCCGCAGGCGACGAAGTCGAGCTGTTCGCCCGCTACCTCGAGTCATCATATTTCAGGATCTGAGCACGCTCTTGTAGAATGGCTCCTGTTTATGCTACAATGTGTGGTGAGTTCCTGCACCCGTCAGGTGCCGGAGCCCTGAGACCTTTACGAGGGAGCACCACTTGCTATTTCTCTACCGTTATGCGGCCATAGACACTTTTAACAGGCAGAGATACGGGAGCATCATTGCCTCTTCCGAGCAGGAAGCGCTTGATATGCTCAACAGAAAGCAGTATCAGGTCCGCGAGATTCTCTGCCAGGGGAAGCATGTCACCCTCAGGGAGATTTACAATGAGCTGCTTGACAGCACCGTAAGGCGCATCAGTGATGAGACCGTCCTTCTTTTCACCAGGGAGCTTTCCCTCATGATGCGGGTGGGCATCCCCATAGACAAGGCCTTCCAGACCCTCGCCGGCTATCAGGAGGACCATAAGATGAGAAAAGTCGTGGAAACGATCCGCGAGGACATAAGGAAAGGCTCCTCCATCACCCATTCCGTCACCAAGCACCCCCGCGTCTTCCCTCCCATCTACAGGGCTCTCGTAGAGGTAGCCGAGCAGACGGGCAAGCTTTCCCACATGCTCGACGAGCTGGCCAACTACCTGGAGCGTGAGCTCGACACCAGGAAGAAAGTGATATCGGCCCTCACCTACCCTATTTTCGTAATGGTCTCCACGATATTCATCATCACGGGGCTCATGATCTATTACATCCCCTCTTTCACCAAGTTCCTGTCAGGCATCCAGGTCCCCCTTCCGCTGCCGACCAAGATGCTCATGGGGATCGTCTATCTTTTCCAGAGCCCCGGCGCCCTCTCGACGATCGTGATCATCCTTGTCATTGCAGGCTATTTATACTATAATTTTAGCAGGACGATGGTAGGGCGGTTCTTTGTCGATAACGTCAAAATCAATATTCCCTACATTGGAGATTTCCTTATCATGGTGCGTATGACAAGGTTCACGCGGACCTTTGCCCTTATGTACCGCAACGGCATCAATATCAGCAAGATTCTTGATGCCTCAAAGGATATTGTGCAGAATGAGCCGCTGAAAGACATTCTTGAGCAGTGCAAGGCCGAGATAATTCACGGGGATTCAATCGCCGAATCTTTCAGGACCAAGAAATACATACCCAGCCTGATGAAAAGCTTTATCATCCTTGGCGAGGAGACAGAGGACATCGTTTTTTCAATGGAAAAGATCGCACAGATCTATGACGAGCAGATCGCCTACCGCATCGAGTGCTTCATGAACCTGCTGGAGCCCGTTTTCATGGCAATCGTGGCTGTCGTGGTGGGTTTCGTGATACTTGCGCTCTTTCTCCCGATTTACTCGCTCATTTCAAATATCGGCGGTTAAAGGAGACAGAGGTGAGAAGAAAAGCCCTGGCCAGGGGACTTACGCTCATAGAGATAATAGTGGTGCTCTCCATCATGGCCATCATTGGAGCGATAACCTTTGCGCGCTTCAACCTTTACGAGACAAGCATGGCGGTCCGCTCCTCGGCACAGCTCATGCAGGCAGACTTGAAGCTCCAGGAGCAGAAGGCCTCCACGCTCGAGCAGACCCATGGCATCATGGTGGCACCGTTTCTCTACCCGAATGAATATCACCTTTTCTACAAGGATTCATGCGGATCCGTCCACTACGGAAAGAAGGTGAACTTCAAATCCCTTTTCAACAAGAACGTATGTATTCACCTCGCTATCGAACCTGTGGCTGAAATCCCTGTTGAGTTCAACCCCTGGTCGTCGGGATCAGAGAGCGGGGGAACTTACATTCCAAACGTGAACGAATGGTCCGTCGCGAAGAGGAGCGGCCCTCAAGAGATATTCATTGAAGGAGGCAAGCTCCGCGTGACGGTGAATATAGGCGATGACGGAAGGATCACGCTGAAGGAGACTGAAATACCATGAATGACAGTGAAGGAGCGGTCAAGGCCGTGGTCACGAGGGGCTCTACCCTCATGCTCACTCTCATAGTCGGCGCGATAATATTCATGCTTGCCGTGACTTACAGCACCTTTATCACCGTTCAATCGCGTTCCATAGAGGCAAAGAACAACTCCTCCATGGCTCTCTACGTTGCCGACGCCGGTGTGAAGAGAGCCTTCGTGGAGGTGGTGAACATGGAGCCTGCCCAGTTCGCCGATCTTCTGAACCCGACTGCCCCTCCATCCCCCACTCCATCACCCGTTTACAATGGCACTCCCCTCCAGACTTCCGACGGGATGGCAGGATCCTATGTCTCATGTTTCGCAAAACCTGTCGAAATTAACACTGAAGCCACAGGTACCAAAGCCTACGGGTGGGTACCCATATTGCAGGGCGATCCTTATGCCCCCGCCTCGCCAAGCGCCGCGAAAAACAGGGGGAGATACCGCTACAAGGTGGACGCCGTATCCACGGGCACTATCACCAGGACAAGGGATAACGAGGTGCTGGCGAGAAAGACCTTGAGGGCGAAATTTTTTATCGAGCGCGCAGAAAAGGCGACTGATTACCGGGGATATGGCATAATTTACTACTGGAGCGAGATGAACAGGTAAATGCCCATGAAAAGAGCTCTTCAAGGTCTTTCACTGCTGGAGATAGTGATCTCCATCGCCATCCTGGTGATGCTCTTCTTCACGACCTACGAGATTTTCATCGCGGGCTTCAGGTACTATAAGGCGACACAGGTTTCCTCGGAGCTCATCAGAATCGCCCAGAAAGAAATGGAGAGGATAGTGAGCGAGAGAAACGCGGTATCCACGCCGTGGCAGCTCATCACTGACAGTTATCGTTATATGTGTGCCGTACAGCTTGTGACAGTAACCGGCTCGCATGTCGATTATGAGATGTACGACGTCACCATCACCGTCGAGGGGCCTCTCAACCCGGACGGCTCGGCAGGCTCCCTTACAAGATCAATCACCCTCAATACCATCATCGCGCCTTCCCAGTCATTTTACCCCGAATACTGCGGCAGGGAAAGGTCCCCCCGGGGAGGCTCCATTATCTTCGAAAGGGAGGCCATCCCATCAAGATGATACAGCGCATCGGCCTGCGGGCCTTCACCATGATCGAGGTCATGCTCGGCCTTTTCCTCTTTCTCCTCTGCATCGGCATCATCATGGGCACTTTCTCCACACTCTCACGGACCTACCTGAAGGGGAGCAGCAGGATGAAGCTCGAGGCCTCACTCAGGACGACCCTCGACGTGATGTGCGATGAGATAAGAAGCATTTATGAAGGCGATCTGATTATTACCCCGCAGTGCGCGGGCGCCTCTTCAATTCTTTTTAAAAAATATGATTACCGCAAAGGCATGTTCACCAAAGTTTATTACGGAGTCGATTCCAGCAAGTGTGCCGTGCAGAGATCTGATTATGATCCCGCTGTCGGCCTGACTGCGCCTCTCAGCACAGCATGGATAGGGGAAAACGTTGATCACGTTTCTTTTTATAACAGCTCCCCTCTGAGAATCGTCACTATATCGCTTTACGGCACAGACCCTGTCACAAAAGATCAGATTTTACTGCAGAATGTTGCCTCGTACAGGTCATCGGAGGAGCTGCTGCCCGTCAAGGCCACGGGTAAAAAGGCACCCACGGGCTCATCAACCCTCCTGAAGGCCGTGCCGTGAGAGAAAGGAGCCGATCTTGAAGAAAAATAAAGTCGCGGAGAAAATCGGCACCCTCATGATACTGGGCCTCGGCGTACCATGGGGCGGCATCAACCCGGATACCGCTGCGGCACCCCGCTGCAACAGCCCTTTCCATCCGGGGGCTCTGTATTCATCCGCAGAGGAGAATGCCGGAGCTAGAGGCCTCTGCGGGGAAAAGATCATAGATCTCTCGGTCCTGGAGGAGGTGCGCGCCCCGGAGAAGGGTGCCTTCACCGGCTACGCCCCGGAGGGGGACCTTCTTGGCTCGGTGCAGTGCCAATGCCAGTGCGCCTGCCACTGCTACTGCCACTGCTGGTGCATGTGCCAGTGCCAGTGCCAGTGCGGCTCCTGCGGAGCCTGCTAGCGCTTTCAGAGGCGGAACTAGATGAGAAGAGAGGGAATGGCCAGAGGCTTCCTGAAAAGGGTCCCCCCGCAGCAGGAACAGGCGCAGGCGCACGAGGGAATCCCGCATGAGCTCTCGCAGCTGCACTGGCACCAGCAGTGGCACTGGCAGGCGCACTCACAGGAACAGGCGCCGCAGGAAGTGACGCATGATGCGCAGCTGCAGTTGCAGTCACAGGCGCATACGACCGATGCCATCTCCCTCCGGGCCGTCCTTGCTTCCGTGTCCGAAAAGACAGGGCTCTCCACCGACTGGAGAGCCACTTCAATTTCCTCAGGGGTGAGAGAAGCTCCCTGTGCACACGGGGCAAAACCATAAGCGTTCTCCCCGCCGGGAACGCCGGCTATTGCCGGCGGGACGCAACATGGCGCCTCGCCGCCATAGATAGTCTCCGCTTCGACGGGGAGCATCATGCCGAGCGCGCAGGCGAAAAGTCCTATCTTGACAGAAAATGAAGTGATTTCTTCTTTCATGGACCCTCTGACGGTACGAAGTCATCTATTATCCTATCACAAAAGGAGGCCATTTTCAAGAGGAAGGCCTGTTCCTCGAGAGGCGGGAAAGACCTCGGAGGAGATTTTCCCTGGCACCTGGCAGTCCCAGAGAAGGTACACTTCATCAGCGCTCCCGGAATGAGCGCACTTGCTCACCATTATTATGCCCTGTCACGGTGAAATGGGCCATTTCCGATTTGTTAACATTTGTCCTTTTCTCTCTATCTAAATTTACCTATATGTGCTATAATTAAATTACAACAGCAGGGATAGGTATCCAGATCTATCTTACCGCCCATACCCCACTGAATATGCTGCTTCACCTTCTTACACTTGCCTGTGTTCTCTTTTCTCAGCCGCGGCAGGAGCACATGGAAGTCTTTCTCTGGAAGAGAGGGGTTCTATGCCAGGCGCGGGGGGGCACCCGACAGATGTTCAGTTACCCCCGGATATTTTCAGAGATAGCAGAATTCTGAAAGAGGTGGAGTCATGAAGATGGTATTGTCACTTATTGTGGTAGGGTTTATCATCTGGCTTGCTGGAAAAATAATTGGATATGCGTACGACGCCATCGCCAAGTAAAAGCACAGACTTCACCTGGTGTCTTTCCTCTCTTGTCAATTCCCCACAAGCAGTTCAGGCGGCTGTTTCAGGAGTCGCCTTCCCCTGATGAGACCCTGCCGGCCATAATTGAAGCAAGCCCCTTTCCCTTCTCCAAATGGTAACAACCTGGCAATAGACGCAGAGATGCTCCGGTTCTATAATCATTGTGAGATATCATTGCGCATAATGGGCGCACAGAGGGGGTAAGATCTATGGATTCCCTGAAACAGGCGGGTATGGGACTCACACCGGGAGGCACTGCCGGAGTAAAGCGGCAGCGCCCGGAAGAGACTCCTTCAGCGGATGGGGAGCCGAGAGATTCGGCAGGCATTTCCCTGAAAGATGATCGCAAAGATAAGGCTCCCCCGCATGCGGGAAAAAGCAGTGAAGCCCGGAAGGGCCGGCCTAAAAAAGCCTCAGGTGCAGGGAATTCCATAAAGTCGTCAGAATCGGACAAGAGCGCCTCCCAAAAACCCTTCATTTCGACCATTGATGCCCAGGACAGCATTGATAATGAAGCGCCTGCCGCCCTGAGAAACTCTGCGCGGAGGGCTTCATGCACCTACCTGGGAGACCTTGGAGCCCGGTTAAAAGCCGGCACGGTCAAGGGAGAAGACTTCCGGAAGGCCTCCATGGCGATATACGGGCTCCTGCACAACCCGCAGGGAGATCCCCTGGTCAGGAAGATGGCGCAGGAGCTCATGTTTTCTCATGTAAAAGGGACGACACCCGTCGCTGACTGGCAGCTCAAGAAAGGTCCCGTCGCCGGCCCCTCGGAGTGCATCTCGAGTCTGTGGCGCCGCCTGGAGAATTCTTTTGACAGGACCTATATAGGCCCCGATAACGGCATGAAGGACTTTCTCGATGCCCTTCAGGGCGCTACCGAGGGGAGAAGAGTCCCGGGGGATGCCCTCAAGGCTGCAGCCCATTTTTCGCGGACCATGCAGTGCCGCGGCGACAGTGACTTCAAGCCTGACATCAGGGAGAAGGAACCCCGGGAAAGCGACTTTGCCATGGCCGATGATGCCGCCTCCCTGGTGGAGCATTGGTGGCACCACGGGCAGATTACGGTGACCAGGGACGGCAGGGAGGTGCTCCCCGGATCCCTCGATCTGCGGGAGGTGGTGAGGGGTGAGAAGGTGGCGGTCCATGATTCTGAGATCCGCCTGTCGAGCCCTCCCCGGCGAAAACCTGTCGCCTTGAAGGCCAGGGTGAAAGAGCTGTTCGATTCCATTGATGCCTATGAATTGAAGGACAAGAGCGGGAAGAACGATCGCGACAAGGGACTGGCCATACTCCGGGGTCTTGCTGAAGCCGGCAGCGATGAAGCCAGGTCAGTGCTGGGAATTTTTGTCGAGAGCCTTGGCGGAGGAGATGGCCGGGGTGACTACGACCTGCGGAAAATGGGGAGAATCCTGAAGGAAGGGCAGTCGAGCCCGGCCCTGAGGGAGCTTATCGCCGGGCACCTGCCGGCGCTCTCAACACTCATCTCGAGGCTCGATGCCCGGGAAGCGCTTGTGGGCAACAATCTTGAGGAGGAGGCGAAGGTCGATTTCTTCAAGAACCTGACAGGCACCTTCCCGGAGCTGCTGAAAGATGAGCGGTTCTTCAGGGAGGAGCTTGGGACCCTGCTCACATGTGATGAGATCAATGCCCTCAATGAAACTTGCAGCCACATGAGAGAGCTTTTCGAGAAGGATCCGTCGCTGGTGAAGCCCACAATGGATATTATCCTGGCCGACAGCAGCCGGCCTTATCTTGATGAGCGCCAGTGCTGGCTCATTCATGATGCCTATGAAAAGCACAGCTGGCTTCCCGACCGCGGGCAGGTGGAATATCTTCTCCCGAAGCTCTATCAGCCTCCCGCCAGGGAGGGGCGCTCCATCTTCCACTCCGGGTATTCCGACTCGGGAGAATTCCCCCTGGTGCTCTCCCTCTTCAACCGCCTCAGGAAGGAGAAGCCCGCCCTCATAGAAGGCCTTGAGCTTCCCGATATGAGGGGCCGCATGGTGACGCTGGATGAGGCGCTGAAGGACCGGGTCTTCAATGATTCCGCCAGCGATGACGATCTGATGCGCGCTCTCTGCACAAGAAAGGGAAGCTCGGGCTCATGCCGCTGGGCCGGTGATTTCTACGACTTCATTGTCCCCGATGACAGGGCGGCCGGCCGTTTCCTTGATGCTTTCGAGAAAGATTACAAGGCCGCAGGGGCCCTCAGGAAGCTCACGAGGGAAGGCAAGATCTCCTTCACCATTCTCTCGTCCCTTGCCCTGAAGCCGGACCAGGAGGTGCGCTTCAAGGATATAATAAGGCCGGAGCGCTTTGAAAAACAGGGTTTCTATATCTTCAGCGATTACATAGACGGGATCCGCAGGGAAGAGATTGCACAGGATATGCAGAGACTGCAATCCGGCACCCTGTCGGCGTCGGCGCAGTGTGACACCGCTATGGATGCATTGAAAATGACCCACCGCATGGGGATTTCTTCCGATGTGGAGCGCAGAAGCGATGAAATTCTCAATGCTATGGAGGAAGGAATCGGAAAAGCTTCCGCGGACACCGGGAAAGAGGCTGACTCGCTGCTCTCGAGGCTCAAAACGGATATTGCCGCAAATGGCACCTTTGACAAGGCCCCTGAAGCGACTCTCCTTACCTTCCAGGTTCTCGAGCGGCTTTCCCGGAAGTCCCCTGCCCTTTTTGACTCCCTTTACGGTGCGCTCAAGCCCTTCCTTGATCGTGACCTTGGCTACGGAAATGGGGTGCTGAACAAGCTTCTCGATCCCATGAGGGAAAGACTTATCAAGGAGACAATCGACGGCCTCTGGATGCCGTCGGTCCTTCCCATGGAGAGATTCCGGAAGGCCTCTGAAGGCCTTCCGGGAATTGCCGGAAAAAGCTACACTCTCGGGAGCACGTGGGATCTCCCCAAGGTGACGGAAGTATTTCATGAAGGCATGAAGAGCTATACCGCCTTCCCCGACGTTCAGGATATGGCGCTGAAGCTCGGCAGTCCCGCCCTTGTCCTTGATGCCTACGGTCATTTTGCTGAGAAGGAGAAGGACGATGCAGGGATTGGAAAGGCCTGGTTGAGGTTCCGGGACGTGATGGAGCATGTGGACGGTGAGAGCAATTATAAGGTTGCCATGAATTTCTACGACTTCATCGAGGAAGAAACGGCCAAGGGCCGCGACCGTGAGCAATGTCTCAAGCACTGCATGCGGGCCTATACCATGGAGATGGACCCCCGCAACGTCGCCTGGAGCGATGACAGCGCGCAGGAAGCAAAAGGGATTGTGGAATCAGGCGACGACTCAGTGAGCATAGGCGGCATAAGACTCAAGGTCCGTTCTTCTGAGAGTGAATAAAAGAGATGAAACCGCCATCCTCATCGAATGACCCTGCCGGCGCCGCTTATGGTGTGAAATCCCTCTGCCCGGAAGAGCTCAACAGGTAGGATCCGAAAACCCGGGAGAGCTCCCAGTCTTTGACCGGGACAGGCATGATTTTGTCTCAGCTTTTTTCAGCGCTGATGGTATAGCCCAGGTCTTTCTCTCCCAGGCCGTACACGGCAAGAAAGAGCTCCCCATCTCCCGGGCTCACCGTCGCCTCGCCATCCTTAAACCTCAATGGCTCCACCTTGAGCTCTTTTCCATTGAAGCGCATCAGCTGGACTCCATAATCCAGGTCCTGGGGGTTCTCGGGTGAGGTAACTTTCAGAGAGAGCTTCATCTCTTTATTATCAGTGTTATTGAGGGCGATATAATCAACGCCGGAGCTTTTCAATGTTGAGCTGTGCTCGGCAGGGTATTTTTCGAATGGCGCAGCCACTTTCATAGGAGGCACCGGGAAGGACGAGTACCTGTAACGGCTGTCGGTGACACCCCTGGAAGAGGCGAAATTTGCCACCACCCATTGATCAAAGAGGGAGCGGAAGTTTTCAGGGCGGTGCAGCGTGCTTAGCGTGTCATTGATAGAGAGGGCTCCCTGGGAAGGGTTTGAGACAAGGGCAGGGAAAAAGCCGGCTCCCAGCTGCTCCATGAGATACGTACCCCAGAGAAGGCAGGCCCCGTAGTCCACAAAGTCCTTCACCATGAGAGGTGAAGAGGGGTTTGATGCATATCGCTCCATATGCTTGCTGTCAGTGAAATAGCCTGTGGCGGTCATTGCCGCTTCAGAACAGCTCTCGTTGAGCCACGATTCCTCCTGGCTGTCGTAGTTGAAGTGGATCATGTGCTGAAGCTCATGGGAAGTCACCGAGAGCATATAGTCTGAAGCTATGGGTGTTTCCCTGGAACCGCAGTTGAGGTAAAGCATTTCCGCTTCATTGCTGTGCTGGTGATACTTCTCCCACGCGGTGGCATCATCCATCTCGTCAAAGGCGTTGAAATAGCCGTCAAAACCCTGTCCCTGGTAATTTCCCAGGTTGGTGACAAAAAGGTAGACCCTGGGATCGTTGTCAAGAGCGTCAGGGATATTTCCGAAGGTCTCGGTATCGACATCGTAGATCCCTTTTTTCGGGTTGAGAGACGAGGGAGGCGTCTGATTTTCAAAGGTATTGAGAAGCTTCTCGATATCGCCTGCCTTGACTTCCTTGCCCCAGCACGCATCTTCCACGAAAGCATAACAGTTTTTCCCTGCCTTCTGGCAGGTGGCGTCAATCTTCTTGAATCCCGGCGGCATCTGCGCAAAATTCCACCGCCAGAAGCTCTTTTTCGTGCCTTCCCGGGGAGGCGGCCCCGAGGCCTTTCTCGCCTTTCTGACATCTTTCGGATCGATAGTCTTCTGAGCCGTATCGATATACTCCCGGGGAGTGAGCGTTGTTCCTTCGTGGATGGAGGCGTTTTCGGCGGGGATGCTCTTCTCACCGCGGTCGAGGGGAGAGGCCGCGGCACTTCCCGCTTTCTCCTCTTTCGTGAAAACATCTTTCTGCCCGCTCTCGCCGGCCGGGATAGGTATCTGCGCCTGCTGACGACTCTGTTGAACAAAGGGTGTGTTCTCAATTTTCATCGGTGATCCCTCGCATTCTCAGTGCGCCGGAGCTTTATTTATTTTCAGAAGCCTGCCGGCTCAGTTTCATCAGCGCTTCATCCCATTTCGTATCCTTCGACAGGCCCAGTTCCTTGTAGTCGTCTCCGGGGGGGGCACTGCTCCCGTCGGGGAGCTCAATGTGAAGGCCATGGGCTCCAGTTCTCTCCTTTGCATGCTGTTCAGCGATCACCGCATCCCTGACAGAATTCATCATTTCACGGGCGGCCTGCCTGAGCGCCTCATCTTTCACCCCGGGATTTCCCGCGATCCTTTCTGCAAAATCATACTGGTCCTTAAAGCCCTCAAAGGTCTCGGTGGAGCTTATCATGCTTCTTATCGTCTCAGGAGGCGTATCAGTGGCAATAAGCTTCTCTGCGAAGCGGTCAGTTGCCCGCGCAAGAGCGCTCATTTTTGAAAGCTCGATGGCGGAGAGGGTAGGCAGAGTATCGGGATACCCTTCTGCTTCTTTTACCACCTTTTTTGCCACTTCATCAGGAGAGATATCCAGCTTGGCCGTCAGGGCCCTCTGGAGGCTCTTCAGGATCTTCCCGGAGAATATATTGATATAGGGCCATCCATCGACACCTTCAGTTTCTTCGGAGGCAATCATGAAATCGGCGCAGTCCCTGAGCTCGTAGCCGACCTCTGAAGAAGCCATCAGGCATGCGTCAAAGCCGACTATGTCAATCTTTTTCCCGACCTGCTTCTCCGCCTCTTCAATAGCGGATCTTATCTCGCCGGTCTTCATCCATCCCTTGTGGGAATCGTCCTCCATCGCCCCCGGCCACCCGCCGCCATGATCAGCCATGATGAGGAAGAAGTGCTCCGAGGGATAGCTCTTCGCAGCCCATACTATGGAGTCAGTGAGCACTTTCGGGTCCGCCATGTTGACCTGCCCGAGGTCCTCGAGGACAGGGGAGTCGATTGCCGAGGGGTTGTTATCCTTCCCGATGAGGAAGCGGCGGCATCCCTTCCACCCGCCGCTGATTTCCGAAGGATTCTCGCCCCTGTCTATCTGCACCAGCACGTTGGTGTTTTTGTCAGAGCCTACTTTCTCAAGATCAATTACATCCTGGATGCAATCGTAATCCAGGTTGTTGTCGCCTCCCGAGTACAGGAGCACGGTCCATTTCTTATCTCCCGCTGCTCCGGCAGTCCCCGCTGCGTGGCTGCCAGGGAGCGACTGGCCGTTCTTTATGCCTGACTGCATGGGTGTCGGCTGAATGTTCATATATCACCTCGTTCCGGGAGTTTATCCGGCAAGAATGAACTACCCATGGAAAAAGTATATCACAGCCCCGGAGGGAAGGCAACAGGGAGAGGACAGGATGAGGCTTCAGCACCTCCAGCAAATTACAGGGGATGTCCCTAAATGGCATCTCCCGTGAAACTTTCACTGCATTTTTCACCACTGACATCCATGTGTCACTGAGATATGCGAGAATAATAATGGCTGCCTGCGGCCCAGGCGGCCGGGGCATTTCCCGGGCGGCGGGCCGGCCTATCCGCTGCCAGAGGGCGGGAGCAGGATTATTCATGGCATCGCGGTAAGAAATAGCCAGGAGATTTCCATGGTTTCTTTCGCAGACATCCAGGCAAAGCTCACCGTGCTCTCGGGCGCGGCAAAATACGATGTATCCTGCGTGTCAAGCGGCAGCAGGAGACGTGGGGTAAAAGGCGGCGTTGGCAGCACCGCCCCAAGCGGCATCTGCCACAGCTTCACTTCTGACGGGCGCTGTGTGTCGCTCTTGAAGATCCTGTTCACCAACGACTGCATCTTTGACTGCAGCTACTGCGTCAACAGGCGCTCCAACGACGTGCCCCGCGCCTCCTTCACCGAGGGTGAGGTGGCAGCCCTCACCATGGAGTTTTACCATAGAAACTATATTGAGGGGCTCTTCCTCTCATCTGCCATCACCCGCTCACCCGACTACACCATGGAGCGCCTCGTGAGGACCGTGAAAGACCTCAGGCTCAAAGAGCGCTTTAACGGCTATATCCACCTTAAAGCCCTTCCCGGAGCCTCGAAAAGCCTCATCATTGAGGCCGGCAGCTACGTGGACCGGCTGAGCGCCAATATCGAGCTCCCTTCCCGGGAGTCCCTGAAGCTCCTCGCGCCGCAGAAAAGCGGTGAAGGGATCCTCTCGGTAATGAAGTCCATGGGAGCAGAGATCACCAGGTACAGGGAGGAGAAGGAAAAATCCAGGAAAGCGCCGCCATTCATCCCCGCGGGACAGAGCACGCAGCTCATCGTGGGGGCCTCCCCCGAGAGCGACTCCACGATTCTCAGGCTCTCGGAGTTCCTCTACCGCAGGTTCAGCCTCAAGCGGGTCTTTTACTCGGCCTATATCCCGGTGAATGAAAGCCCGCACCTGCCCGCTCCCGTCGAGCCCCCCCTTCTCCGTGAGCACCGCCTCTACCAGGCCGACTGGCTGCTTCGCTTCTACGGCTTCGCTTCTGCCGAGCTCTTCGGTGAACAATGCAGGAACCTTGACGAGCGGTGGGACCCCAAGACAGGGTGGGCCCTGGCTCACCCCGAGTTCTTCCCGCTGGAAGTGAACAGCGCGCCCTACGAAGCCCTGGTTCGCGTGCCCGGCATAGGAACCTTGAGCGCGAAAAGAATCATCGCCGCCCGGAAACTCCACTCCCTCTCCCTTGAGGACCTCGCGCGGATAGGCGTGGTAATGAAAAGGGCCCGCTTCTTCGTCATGGCAGCCGGAAAATACTGGGAAAAGATCCCTTCGGATATCTCACGGCTTCAAGATATACTCACGGCACCAAAGGCTGTGCGTAAAACAGATCGCCCCCCGGGGGGCTATGAGCAGCTCCCTCTCTTCCCTGAATATGAAAGGCAAAAAGCGGGGTACCTTGCCGCAGTGACGGGAGAGTTCTGACAGTATGGCCATCTATCTTTACGACGGCTCATTTCCCGGCCTGCTGACGGCTCTTGAGCTTTCCTTTTCCGGCGGCCCGCTTCCTGAGGCAATCACGAAAGAGGCCGCCCTGCAGCTCGATCTTTTCTCCACGCCGCAGGAGATAGCGACCGATGAAAGGCTCGCGCGGAAAATGGCCGCGAGGATCAGGGAGGCCATATCGCCATGTGCCTTCCGGAACATACTCTATGCATACCTTTCAGAAGAGCGCGGGATGGAGATGAAAATACTGTCGTACCTCGGTAAGGGGTGGCAATGGGGCAGCGCCCTTGACAGCGCCCATCACGATGAGGAGGTGAAGACCCTTCATATGATGGTGAACCGCGTAAAACTTGAAAGCCACCGTATGAAAGGCTTCCTGCGCTTTCAAAGGGCCGGCGGAGCCCTGCTTTATGCCCCCATAGAGCCTGATCACTTCATCCTTCCCCTTGTCGCCCCTCACTTCGCAAAGCGCTTTTCCCGGGGGGAGTGGGCCATCCACGACAGGAGAAGGCAGAAAGCCGCCCTCTGCAGGGACTCCCGGTGGGAGATTGTGGAAGTGCTGGAAGAATCAATCCCTGCCGCGGACAAGGAGGAAAAAGCCATCAAGGCTCTCTGGAAGACTTTCTTTGAAAGCCTCGCCATAGAGACGAGAGAGAATCCCAGGCTCCAGAGGCGCATGATGCCGGGGAGATACTGGAAGTATCTCCCCGAGTGCGGGGCTTCTACGACTTCAAAAAATCGTAAAGGATGAGGGGGAGAAATATATAGATGGTGCTGCTCAGGGAGGCATGGAAGAATGAGAGCCCCATTGCAATGAGCGCAAGGCCCGGCATGAATAAGGTCTTCATCAGACCCCGCCGTATTGTTTTGCTGTCAAGCCCGGGATCAACAAGGCGGTGATTGTATGTCGCATACCACCAGTTTATGAAAAAGAGAACGCCAAGAATAAACAGGTTTGCATCCAGGACAAGCTCCGCGGCCTGCACCCCGTCGTGCTTGGCCGAGAATTGAGTGGCAAAAGGAACAAGAACTACGAACATCATGATGAAGACATTGTTCCAGAGAATCACCCCGTCAACGCGGTTTATTAAAAAAAATTGCTTGTGATGAAGCATCCAGAAGATGGCAAGCACGATAAAGCTCATGGCAAAGGCGTTCAGGTGGGGCCATAGGTTCTGAAACATGGCGACGATTGCTGCAAAAGTGCATTCCCGGGGAACATCGGGAAGCACAAGGTTCAAGACAAGAAGCGTCATGGCGAAGGCAAAGACATTGTCCGCCAGTGACTCCAGGCGCGTCGTGGTGAGCCAGTAGTTTTTTTCTCGCTTGTCCTCATCGCTCATAAGTATTGATTTTCACAGTCCCCGCGGGAATCCTCCTTTCAGGGCCGGAAAGAATCCCCTTCAAGGCCCTCCGAAGGTATTTGCCCCTGTCCCGCAGAAGCATTTTTTACGCTCACTTCGAGAAATTGCAAAACCACAGGGAGGTACACTATGGTCAGGAATCTTTCATTTTTTCATATCCTTTTGCTTGTCTGTGCCTTATTGATCGCCACACAGGGGGAAGCATCGGCCTGCACGGGCATCTCGGTCAAGCTCGCCGACGGCACCTGTGTCCACGGGAGAACGCTGGAGTTCGGCGTTGAAGTGATATGCTCAATTGCCTTTGTCCCGCGCGCCTTTGAATTTGCCGGCTCTGTGCCCGGCGGCGGCCCGGGGATGAAATACAAGGCGAAATATGCCTCACTTGGCTCCATTAACTATGGCAACCTCGCCATAATGGACGGCATCAATGAAAAAGGCCTCTCCGTCGGAGCATTTTATTTCAGCACCTGCGCGGAATATGCGCCGCTCACAGAAAAAAACAGGGCATCGGCCCTGTCGCCCGTTGATTTCCCCAACTGGATACTGACTCAGTTTGCCACCATTGATGAAGTCCGCTCAGCCATTGAGCAGGGGAAGGTCGCCGTAGTTCCCACGCCGGTGAACGGCTGGGGGCCCGCCGCGCCGCCCCTGCATTATATCGTGTACGACAAGGCGGGAAAAAGCATCGTGATTGAGCCAGTCGGAGGGAAGCTCAGGATATTTGAAAATCCCCTTGGCGTCATCACCAATTCGCCCGGTTTTGACTATATGATCACCAACCTGAGGAATTATATCCACCTGAGCACTGTCAACGTGGCCTCCCTGACTATGGGCGGCCTCACCCTCCTTCCTTGCGGCCAGGGAACGGGCATGGTCGGCCTTCCCGGCGATTACACCCCTCCGTCAAGATTTGTAAGGGCGGCCTTCTTTTCCGCGAACGCGGTCCCGGTGAAAGACGTGACGGAAGGTATCTTCCAGGTGTTCCATATTCTCAACAATTTTGACATTCCCCGCGGGATAACAAGCTCGACCGACGGAGGCACCGTCTATTATGATTACACCCAGGCCACCGTGGCAAGGGATCCCCGGAATCTCCGTTATTATTTAAGGATGTACGGCGACCAGACAATAAGAATGGCAGATCTGAAGAAATTTGATCTTGATTCTGCCAGGGCCCTGACGGTGAGCACTATGGAATTCAGGCAGTCTGTCGTAGACATCACTCCGGAGCTGAAACCCGTGAAATGATCTTCACGCGCATTCTCATAAGGCTTGTCGCGGTCAGGAGGAAAGCCTGATACGCAGTTTCATGAAACAGGAGGGTGTATGAAAAAGCTTGGAATCGTCCTGATGGCTTCTTTGATGGTGAGCTGTGTGATTCTTCCGTTCTTTGCGGGATGCGGGGGAGGCAGCGGCAGCTCGGGAGGTGGAGGCATCTGGGGAGGGCCCTATCCTGCAAATCCCACGGTGAGCACCGTTTCAAACCTCACGAATCCGGGTGAGCCTCTCCGATCCGGCGACTGGTGCGAGGTCACCGGGAGCAACTTCTTCATGCAGAGCAGCAGCAGTTACGTGAACTTCACCTTCCAGGATAATACTTCCGCAAAAGCCTCGCTCTACGGGACCTGGACCGATACCATGATAACCTGCAGAGTCCCTGACGGCGTAAAGGACGTGACCTTCAGGGGCACCGCAACGGTCACCGTGGTGATAAACGGCGTCACTAGCAACTCCGTGAGCACCCAGACCAATCCCACACCAAATCCGAGCCCCCAGCCGTCGCCTCCCGTGCCTTCACCGTCGCCCTCTCCCACGGCCACCGTCTCGCCGTCGCCTACTCCATCACCTGCGCCATCGCCGACGACATCACCGGGGCCCACGCCCAATCCTTCGCCGCTGCCCACTTACTCATCCCGTGACATGGTCTTCTCATCGGAGGCCACTAACCTTGTGAGCGGCGTCACCACCGGCGGCATGAGCCAGATATATGCCCATAACCCTGTCTCGGGGGGCACTTACCTGATAAGCAGGACCTCTTCAGGCGCCGCTGCCAATCAATCCTGCGTGATGCCTGTCATTACCCCTGACGGCCGCTATGTGGCCTTCATGTCCCATGCCACAAACCTCACCTCGGACAGCAATCCATCCGACGCCTCCCAGGTCTTTGTCTATGACAGGAGCACGGGCACCACGGTCCTTGCAAGCAAGTCCTCCGGCGCATCAGGAAGCGCGGGAAACGAGGACAGCTCGATACCTTTCATTACCGGTGACGGCCGCTATGTGTCATTTGAGTCCTTCTCCACCAATCTGATAAGCGAGAGCGTCACTGAAGGCGTTTCACAGGTATACCTCCGTGATCTGACCGGCCAGACCACCACCCTGGTGAGCAGGGCCTCTGATATCGTGGGAGGAAGCGGGAGCCCCGGCAATATGATAAGCAACTATTCCTCGGTGTCTTCAGACGGCCGCTACGTATGCTTTCAGTCGATGGCCACCAACCTGGTGAGCGGCACGTCAGGATTCCAGTACAACGTATTTGTGAGAGACCGGCAGACCGGCACCACGATAATGGCAAGCCGCGCCGACGGCGCATCGGGTGCCCAGGGCAATGACATGAGCATGTATCCCTGCATCTCTTCAGACGGCCGCTATGCGGCCTTCGAGTCGTACGCCACGAACTTCGTGGAGGGCGTGCCTGCAGACTATGAGCAGATCTATCTGCGCGACCTTGTGAACAACACCACGACCCTGGTGAGCAGGGCCTCGGACCTCATCGGCGCAGCGGGGGCCATCGGCGACAGAAACAGCTTTTACCCCTCCATATCATCGGACGGGACTTACATAGTGTTCTCCTCGGCCGCCACCAACCTGGGAGGGGCGAAGAAGCCCCGGGCGGACATCTCGCAAGTCTATGTGAGAAGCCTGGGGAATCTCACGACGACCCTCGTGAGCAGAGCGGCGGGCGCCTCGGGGAGCGCGGGAGACAAGAACAGCTACTTCACCACGGTCTCTCCTGAGGGCCGTTATATCGTCTTTGAATCCGAAGCGGCGAATCTCGGGGCTTCAAACGGCCTGCTGAATGTCTTCCTGAGGGACACCCAGGAATCCTCGACGGCGGTGATGAGCACCGCAACGGGCGGCGCGGCGGCAAACGCCGACTGCTTCCTCCGGTCAATGTCCCGCAAGGAGCCAGCTCACCGCTCCCGGAATAAGGGAGCGAAAAAACCTTGAAGTTACATGAAGGTGGGGCATGAGGTGCCTCCAGCTCAGTCATAAAAGAGCTTCTGCCTGGGGGGAAGAGGATTTTTCCTCTTTTAAAAGAAAATTAATAACAATTCTCAAATATAGATGGAGAACTGCCTCAAGACATCATAGAAATTCAAGTAAATAATTGACTGCTCTATTGAGTGGCATGGCAAGGTTTCCAGTCTTCTTCATACCGCCTGATATGGAGCACAAGGAGGTAATGCTATTAAGGTAATGCTCACCGTAATCACCATGGTCCTTGCACTGGTGGTTCTCATCGTCACCGCAGGCAGCATCTCGTCCAGTCCATCGGCACCGCTGGGGCTGCCTCCTCCCAAATACCCCGGGGAAAATCCCCAGAGCGCCGGGAAGATAGCCCTTGGGAAAAAGCTTTTCAATGACAAGAGGTTCAGCACCACGGGCGACGTGAGCTGCGCCACCTGCCATGCAGAGGAAAAGGCATTCACCGACAGCCCTCTCAAGACATCTGAAGGGATCCACAAGCTGAAAGGCACAAGAAACGCTCCCACGGTGATCAATGCCGTCTATTTCGACCTGTTTTTCTGGGATGGGAGGTCGCCAAGCCTCGAGGACCAGGCCCTGCACCCCTTCACCAACCCTGTGGAGATGGGTCTCAAGGACCACCAGCCCATCCTGGATATCGTGCGCTCCGATCCTGAGTACCAGAAGCAGTTCAAGGCAGTCTTCAACAAGAGCGGCAAAGAGATTACGATGGGTGAGGTCACCAAGGCCATTGCCTCTTTCGAGAGAGAGCAGGTGACGGGCAATTCACCCTTTGACCGGTATTATTTCGGGGGTGAAAAGAGCGCCCTCACGGCCCCGCAGAAGCGCGGCCTTGACCTTTTCATCAACGAGGGGCGCTGCGTGTCGTGCCACGTGATAGAGCAGACCCAGGCCGTATTCACCGATAACCGCTTTCACAACGTGGGCGTGGGAATCAACAATATCCAGAAGGAAATTCCCGCACTGGCACAAGAATTCCTGAAAGCCGAGGCGACAGCGTCACAGGTTGACGTAAAGGTCCTTTCCGACAAGAAGACCTCGGAGCTCGGCCGTTTTGCCCCCACGCGGGACTTTGACGATATAGGCGCCTTCAAGACCCCCACGCTTCGCAACATAGCCATCACTGCTCCTTATATGCATGATGGGAGCCAGGCGACGCTCCGCGACGTGGTAGTCCACTACAATAACGGGGGAGTCACAAAGAAAGGCGATCCGGTAAACGACTTCCTGGGCAGCGGCATAAGGCCACTGAATCTCACCGAAGCACAGATTGACGATCTTGTGGCCTTCCTGGAGGCTCTTACCAGCCCGGAGTATATGCACCTTGTGAAAAAGGCAAAGTAAAGGAGGCGCCCATGGAAAAGAGTCTATCACGCCGTGACTTTCTGAAAGGTGCTGCCGCGGTGACTGCAGCGACAGCCCTTCCTCTCACCACGATAAACCTGGCTTTTGCTGATCCCGCGAAGGACTTTACCTTCGCCTACATCTCGGACGCTCATATCCAGCATATCAAGGGAGACAAGTTCGTGCGCAACTGGGACCGCGGCCTTATCCGCGCCGTTGCCGAGACAAACCTGCTCACGCCGAAGCCTGACTTTGTAGTCTTCGGAGGCGACCTGGCGCAGCTTGGCACAAAGGAAGAGCTCGATCACGGGGCGGAAATGCTTTCAAAGCTGGACTACAAGGTCTATCACGTCATGGGAGAGCATGATTACTACCTTGACCTGGGCTCATACTGGTCAAAGCTTTTCGGGCCCCACCACTACAGCTGGGACCACAAGGGGGTGCACTTTGTGACCCTCAACAGCATTCTCACTTTTGACGACTGGACCTATAACCGCTGGCCTACTGCGAAACAAAGGATGCAGGAGATGGCGGGGCTTGATAATCCTAACGGCTCCCCCTTCATGGTGGGCGACAAGCAGATAGAATGGCTCCGCAAAGACCTGGAGAGAGTGGACAGGAACACCCCTGTCGTTCTCTTCTCCCATTCCCCCATCCAGAAGATCTTTAAGTCATGGAACTTCTGGACTGATGACGCGGAAAAGGTCCAGGGGCTCCTCAGGCCTTTCAAGGACCCCACCGTGGTCTATGGCCATGTCCACCAGATCCAGTACAACCAGATAGGCCCCATAAGCTTCTATGCGGTGATGGCAACGGCCTGGCCCTGGCCTTACCCATCAACCTATGCCCTGAAGGAGAACAATCTTCCCAAGCTCACCGTGCCCATGAACCGGGCTGACCCGTTCTTTGAGCGTGATGCAACAGGCTGGCAGCTTGTGGACCTTAAGAGCGGCCGTATCACTGCAGATTACAAGCTTTTCGACAACAAGAACCGGGTCGTTCGGTATAACCCGCAGGCAGGGCATCCCGAAGACACGGTATACCAGAATCCGGAGAGCCGGACGGCGCCGCAGATCCATTACTAAAGGGAGGGAAAGATGCTTAAAAAGACCATTGTCATCGCCTTGCTTTCACTGGTATATATCACCGCCATCGCGGTGCAGGAGCCATCAAGGGCTGACCAGTTCACCAGTGATGATGTCAAGCGCTGGGAACAGGAGTATATGTCGATGGTAAAAAAGGGGCGGGAGCTCTTTGTCAGCTCCGAGCTCGGCACCAACGGGGTAGCCTGCGCGCAGTGCCACCCGAACGCGGCCAACACCCACCCTGAGACATACCCCAAGTTTCAGAAACAGCTGGGAAGGGTTATCACCCTTCGCGAAATGATCAACTGGTGCCTGATAAATCCCCTGGAAGGGAAAGCCCTGGCCCCCGACGATCCAAGGATGACCGCCCTTGAGGCTTATATCACCTCTGAGCGGAAAGGCGTGCCTCTTGCACCGGGCAAGCACTGATCCGGAAAAAGATTTTTAACTCTATAAGAGAGAGGTGGCTTGATGAGTAAATTGTATTCCATCAGCAGAGGTGTCCTGCATGTGCTCTTCCTTCTCCTCATTACCGCCATTCTGATTTCACAGTCCGGCTGCCCTTCTCACGCGGTACAGGACCAGACTGTCTCTTCGGCACCACAGGCACCACAGGCGCCGCAGGAATCGCAGGCCACGCAGGCCACGCAGACTTTCACCCTCGCGGAGCTTGAGAAATATGACGGGAAAGAGGGCAGAAAGGCTTATGTGGCCGTTGACGGCGTGGTCTATGACGTGACGGGCAGCAAGTACTGGCCGAAAGGCAGCCACAGAATGTGCTCCAAAGGCGCGGCGGCGGGAAAAGATCTCACCGAAACGCTGAAAGTCTCACCCCCCGCGATGAAAACCCTGATAGTAAAACAACCGGTAGTGGGAGCCCTCAAGAAGTAAGAAAGGGCTTTGCCGCCCTTTCTTGCTTACAAAGTCTGAACTGCTCCTTGCTCAGGCAGCCTTCCTCGTCACGAGGTCGAGGACCGTTCCTCCGCTCACCAGGGCCGCCACGTGCCCCACGAGGTAGGTCCCCGCCGCTGTCCTGAGGTTATAGACGATATTTGTCTTCCTGAAAACCTCCGAGACGGCCACTCCAAGGGTATCACCCGATACGGTGAAGATCTCGCTCATCTCGCGGCACTCCACCCAGCAGCGCCCGTTGTAGAACTTGTGGTTTGACGTTGCAAGAATCGTGTCATGGTCCGACAGGCGCACTTCCCTGATTTCGAACTCGCCAAGGTGCACATCAAGGTGCTCGACCCTGGTCTCGGTGATGTCCCTTGTCTTCAGGTCAAAGGTATAGACATAGTCTCCCTCTCTCAGGAACTGTATTTCCCTTATCCCCTGGGGTGTCATGACGGGGGTCTTCCCCGAGAAACAAGCCTCCTGGTGCCGCTTGGGCTCGTATGCCGCCACGGTCTCCCCCGCTCCCCTCTTTTCCCCTGACAGCTCCGGGATAGTGTTCCCAGACATCTTTCCCCCTCCTTATAGATCGTCTGCTTTTTCCGTGATTTCATGATAGCGCACAGGGCGGGGAGAAGATAGGAACTTTGGTACAATTCCCGGTACCCGGGAAGCTAGAGCTGCTCCCTTATGGTCTTCGCGATGTTGGTATGAGCCTCTCTGAGCCTCCCTGATAGGATTGAAATGACCTGAAGGGAGATTTCGGGATAGACGGTGAGGAGATCTATGAACTCATCCCTCCCGATGGAGAGAAATACGCCGGGCTTCATTACGGTGACTGTGGCGGAGCGGGGCATACCGTCCAGTATGGCCATTTCGCCGAAGCACTCGCCGTCCCCTATAGTCACCTGCATGTCCACGCCGTCGGTGATATCCTTTCTTATGGTCACCTCGCCGCTCACGATGAGATACATCTTGTCTCCCGGGTCGCCCTCCCTGAACACCACGTGGCCCGCGGGGTATTCCACTTCCTGGATTATGTCGGAGAAGCGGGAGATATCCTCGATGAGGAGATTGGTAAAAACTGAAGAGCGCTTGATTGCCTTAATTTTTTCTAATGGATCTATCATAGGTGTTCCCTCCTGTCAATATATTCGGTGATTCTGCCATAAAGCCCCGAGTCCTTCTTTCAACGGACGGGTATTTTCGGCCGGCGCTCTGAGAAGAAGCTTTCGCCCTATGAAAAGCAGAGGGGCCCCGGAGGAAAAGCCGGCAGGGAGGAGATGCTCGCCGAGTCAATCTCGGTGCTCCTCAAGGAGGGCATGAAACATGCGGTGAAGCTCTATGACAGGAAATATGTGGAGTACCTGAAAGAGAAGGTCCTCTCGTAGGAAAGGCCTTGCTATGAGGATAAAAAAGCTTCCCAGTGGCAATCTGCTCGTACCCTGCCGCGCCGAGGGAGAAGAAGGTCTTGTCGGCGACGGGATGAAAGAGGTGGCGCCGGGGACCGGGGAATACAGGGAATGGATCGAATATCTCCGCGAGACCGGCCAGGAGCCCGAGCTTATCGCTGAGCCCCCCCGGGAATAGGCTCTATTCTTCTTCCGCTTCCCTGTCTCCCGCTGCCGGACATGAGAGTGCCCAGCGTCCATGCGCCGCGGCCCAGCGTGCCGACAAGGAGCACATCGCTTCCCTGATAATAGTGAAGGTCCATCGCCACTGTCCCGGGAAGGCCCCCGCCGACACGGAACCATGCGCCGGGACTGCTTGTCAGCGAGGCATAGACCCCCCCCACTCCTCCCGCCACGACGGCTGAAGGTCCCTCCTGTGCAGGGATGATCGCCACCGTCTGCAGCCCTGTGAGGGGAAGATCGCCGGTGATATCGCTCCACGTCTGGCCGGCATCGCCGGTCTGGTACACATGGGAGGCATCCAGGACAACCGCCTTGCCCCAGTCTGAGGGATCGACGGTGATGGCGGCAATGTCACCGCCTGGATAACCGCCAAGCCGTGTGAGTGCCTGCCCGGGAGCGGTCCGCAGGAAGAGAGAGCTGCCGGCCCCTGCATAGATGAGATCGGCATTGGCCAGCCCTCTGCGCATTCCGCCGTAGACGAGGGGATCACCATAGGTCGTGCCCCCGCAGGGAGCACCCAAGGCCGCAAGGAGCGCCAGGTTATCGCCGCGGTCAAAAGACTCATAAAGGTTTGACGAGGCGATGAGGAGCCTTGAAGGCTCTACGGTGTTCAGCGTGAGGGGGGAATAAAACTGCAGGCCTGGATCATATGCAGAGAGGCTCATGCCGCCCGTTCCTTCCACGATGAGAGCCGGGATCTCTGTCTTTACCACCGCGTTTCCGGCATCGATAAAACGCCGTTCCAGTCCGATAAGGTACTGCGTGCTGGTGTAGCGGATGGAAAGGCTTCCCTGGCTTTCATCGACGGCGACATTCCCGCCGTCATCCTGCTGGGCGCTCCGCCAGAGGAGCCCTCCGGCGAGGAGCTGCTCAGGCGTGCCGATATCCTGTGTGCCTCCCAGGATTGTCTGCGTCACTGAATCGAGGGCCACGGAATGAAACTCCGTCACCATGAGGCTCCCCGCGCCAATGAGACTGCTCCAGGCGCCCTGCGAGCTGGAGGGGCTGCTGCGCCTGTAAATACCGCCGTCATCAGTCTCGATGAGATCCCCTGCAGCGTCGAAGGCGATGCAGCGCGAGTCCGCATGAGGCGCCGTGGGCTCGCCGCCCGGCGGCCGGGCATAGTTGTCGGTCAGCGGTGTCCAGGGCGAGGAGGCAGCCTGCGATGCGTCAGCCCTGAAAAGGCGGCCGGTGTAATTCACGGAGCCGATGGAGTTGGGCCACTGAGGCACGGCCAGGACGTCGCCGTCACCGGAAGGCTGGCAATCACCGCCTGCATAGAGAAGATTCGGATCTTTCACATCGGCCCCCATGCCGAAATGCACAAGCCCGGACCCGTTGTCCGTTTCTGTGATGATCCCTATCACGATGCCGTTTTCCACCGTTGTCGGTACTCCAAGAGAGAGCCAGGACACCCCGGCATCGGAGGAGCGGAAAAAGCCTGCGGCGGCGCCGTTACGGACGACACCCACCCATACGACATTGTTTCCCGTGCTGTTATGAAGGGAGATCTTCACGTTGTCGGTCAATGCATCAAAGACCGGGGAGAGCGCCGGTGTCGTGACATTTACCCAGTGTGCGCCGTCGTCGTCACTCCTGAAAATTCCCGCGCTGATGACCCCGGCGTAGTAGCGCCCCGGATTCGCGGGATCCGATGCCACGGCCTGCACCGCGCCGGTGGGGAGGCCGCTTGAGGCTGAACCGCTGAGAAGGGAAAAGGTGCTCCCGCCGTCAATGCTCCTGTACAGGCCGGGACCTGTCCCTGCCTGATTTGCCGCCACGAGCATCACTGCGCCGTGCACCGCGAGCGAGGCGATATTGCGGCCGCTCAGGTCAGCGCGGCCGAGAGGCTTCCATGTCGCGCCGCCATCGGTGGTGATAAGGAGGCCGTCCAGGGGGCCTCCCAGCCCGGGCAGATAGCCTGATGAATTTGCCTGTGTCCGTCGAAAAGCGCTGAAATGGCCGAACCCGGCGACAAGCGTGCTGTATGAGGCGTCGGCACTGTCGAACTGAAGGTCACCGATGGAGAGCGACGACTGGCTGTCGGTGAGAGGAACCCATGAAGGCCCTTCAGGACTTGTGGCATTATCGGTCCGCCATATGCCCCCGTTCACTGCCCCGATGTAGAGAATATCCCTGGTGCCGGGATGGGGAGCGACGACACGAATGGCTCCCACATCAGGATTTCCCTGCGAGGCTATCGTTACCTGCCCCTTGTCCGCGATGCCGGGTCCATGGGCCTGCCAGGGGTTTTTACGGAGGTGCCCGATGTCAATTGCAGTGCCTCCCCCTCCCGTCAGGAACCCTTCAGAAGAAACGCCTCCTCCCGAACAGCCTGAAAGCACGCCCGTAACGAGAAGGACGAGCACAAGAGCGGGAAGCGCACCTCGAAAGAAATAAGAAATTCTCATTGAATGAACGGGCTTTCCGGCCAACCTCATCACTCCCCTTTGCAGAATTGCAGGACAATATTCCCCATTCTAGCAGAAAGAAGGCCTGGATGCAAATGGAGGGAGAAACGGCCGGTTCAGTGCCGGGGACCTGCCTTCCAGGATAACCAAAAAGCCCCGGGAAGGGGCTTTTTTATTGCGGTATTACGCCTGAGAGCTACTTCAGGTAGTTGAGGGCCCTCGTGAGGTAGCCTTTCACGCCGTCAAGAGTGCCCTCGCTCCCCCTGGCGCTGAGCCAGCCGTCCATGATACCGTCGCGGGCCCCTGTCTTGAGCTCCTTGAGGTCCTTGGAGAAGCGCCCCACATCGGTCTCTGTGGTATCGCGCTCCACGATGTCAAGTATGGGGACCATCTCCTTGAGGCTCTCCTTGCCATTCCCGAAGGCTTTTCCGGACATCCTGAGGTCCCTGTTGGTGTCACTCATCCAGGTCTTGCCGTTCTCAAGCTCCCAGAGGGCTCCCTGGATCGACATCTTCTGGCGGTCCTTCACCTTCTTAAGGAGCGCCATCGCATCGTCAATATTTTTCTCTATGGGCGCGAGATCGGCTTTCGCCTGGTTGAGACTCCCCTCGGCCTTGGTCACGCCCTCCGCCGCTTCATTGCCGGCAGCTCGCACGGCTTTCCCCTCGCCGCTCACATCCTTCTTGCAGCCCTCCACAAGGGTGTCCAGGTTGATGGCCTTGAAATGGGGCTCCATTTTTTCAAGGCCGTCCTGGGTGACCTTGCCCGTGTCAACGGTGTCCTTGATATCGGGCTTTGCGTCCTCAAGGCTCTTGAGGGATTTTGTCAGGAGCTCCTTTGCCGCCTGGATGTTGGCGGCATCGCGGGCTATCCTGTCAGCGGCCTTCGCATCCGGCGTCGAAGCCACAAATGAATCACCCTGGGTCTCAGGCTGTGCTTCGCGCTGTACCGGCGCCCCTGCGGCCCTGTCTGGTACATTGAACATTCCCCCCGTGTTTTGAATCGTTCCATCTGGCATGTGCCCATCTCCTTTACCCGGAAAATCTGTACATCTTATTATAGTCCTTCCCTGCCGGCGTGGCAAGAAGCTATTTGTAAGGAAAATGTTACCAGATCGCCACAAGGCCCCGGGAAAGGATCGCCTGGAGATCCCTATTTGCTTAGAATTTCGTGAAATTGTTACAATTTCGTAACAATTTCGTAACGTAGCTGTGGCACAATAAAGGTAAGGAATATGCCGGAGGGATGGCTATAAATAAGCTTTACCGCCTTATTTCAACTTGCCCTTCAAGTTACCGCGCCGCCTTTCAATCACGTCCTCCATGAATGCGCATCTCTGTGGTCTTTTTCAGTTCATGAGCATGCCTCAATGACTCGCCGCAAAGACTCTCAATGGGCACAATCACTGCGCACAGGAGGATCATGAAGATGAACATCGGCGACAATCCTTTCGATACTTACAAAAAAGCCCCTCTTTCCTTTTGCATGCTGAAAGGCATAAGCATGCCCCTCGTGCTGGTCCTGCTTCTCGTCACGCTTCCCTTGAGAACCCTTGACATCCTCCTCGCAGTGAACTTCTGCCTGGCGGTGGCGATGATTGCAGGGGCCCGCCTCATCTCTGATCCTTTAAGGTTCAAAATCTTTCCCGCTTTCATGAGGGCAGTAATCCCCGTGAGGTTCGCCCTTACCGTCGCTGCGGCAAGGGCATTCATCGAGTGGTCCGGCACACCCCTGGAATTCGCGGCAATGGGCCCTGGCAAGGTCATACCGGCCTTTGGCAATGCCCTGGCAGGCGGGAACGCCACCGAAGGAGCGTTTGTCCTCGCCATCCTTGTGATTCTCACGGTATCAGTCTTCGAGGGCCTCAGAAAAAAACTCTCCCTCCCCGACGAGACAAACCTTTATGAAGAGTCTCTCCCCGGCGAGAGCCCGGAGGCCTTTGAAGGGAAAAACAGCCGCAACTGGAAGAGGTACGAGTTTTACAACGACATCCACTACGCCTCCGTGCAGGCCCGCCTCGAGTTCAGCGCATCCCTTGTCGTGACATGCATCGCCCTGGGCATCTCCCGCAGCTTTCCCCACTGCCTGGCCATCCTGAACGGCTTCATGGTGCTGATTATGCTTCCCTGCTTTCTTCAGGGGCTTGCCCTTGATCTTCTCTTCACGACAGCGGCGTCACGGGACAGGCTCAGGAGCGCCGAGTCCCTCCTTCCCCAATCCATGGCTTTTTACTCCGCATCGGTCCTCTTGGCGCTCCTGGGATTCCTGGAGCTCCTTGGACTGCTGCGCCATCCTTCAATCCCTTACTTTCTTCTCGCCGAGCTTCTCGCCATTGCGGGGAAATTCACCGAACGCCACTGGCTCCCGCTCTTGAAAGACGGAGCAGCAGCCCCCGCCGGGGACGCTTCTGCTGCTGGTACAGGTTTGAGCAGGCATTCCTTCATATCGTTGAATGTGATCATGGCTGCGCTCACGCGAGGGAAGGCCTCCGCCAAGAAAGATCAGCGAAACGAGCCGGCCCGTAAAGAGGACACTTCAAAGAAGCCTTCAGGCACGGCGGGACAGGAGGGAGCAGCTCCTGCAAAGTCCAGGGAGAGTCTCACGGAAAAAAGCAACAAATCACTGCAGAGCGCCGCTGAGCTCCTCGAGGTGGACCCCATCTGCATCTGTGTGGGCCGCAGCCTCCTCTGCCTGGTGGATCCCAACCAGGGCGCCAAGCTCCTTGAGCGAATGACCGCCACACGCCGCCACATGGCACTCGATCTGGGCATTGTGCTCCCTGGCGTAAGATTCAGGGACGATCTCCAACTCCCACCCGATGGCTATGTCATAAAAATCAAGGAAACCACCGTGGCCACGGGATCAGTGAAACCTGGACAGCTCCTGGCCATAGGCCCCGAGGAAAAGTGCCACAACCTCAGGGGAACCATGGTCAATGACCCTGTCTTCGGCATGCCCGGCGTATGGATAAGCCCGGAACAACGGGGCGATGCTGAGCGCTTGGGCCTGATGGTCTTCGAGCCTGTAAGCGTAGTGGCAACTCATATTACCATGATGGCGCGGCGCCACGCAGGGGACCTGGTGGGCTACCAGGAGATGAAGGCTCTTCTTGACACGCTCAAGAAAAAGCACCCGGAAGTAGTGAATTCCCTTATCCCCGATGAAATCAGCATAAGGGAATTGAGAGGGGTCTGTGTGAGGCTTCTTGCAGAAGGAGTCTCCATCAGGGACCTCAGCACCATTCTAGAAATAATCAGCGATTCCATTGTGAGAACGAAAGACCTTGACGAGCTCACGGAGCTGGTGAGGAAAAGCCTTGGAAGGGCCCTCTGCACCCCCCTTGCCTACGAGGGAATGCTGGCGGTCATCACGCTTGACCACGAGGTTTCGGGCCTCATCGAAGGATCGCTCCGGCACTGCGAAGACGGCGTGGCGCTTACCCTCAAACCCCATACGGGCCTTGAGTTCCTGAAACTTCTCAGGCAGGCCATGGAGCGCCTGATGCTTGAAGGTTTTCGCCCCGTGCTCCTCTGCGCCCCCTCCATCAGGCCCTCCCTTGCGCGCCTCACGCGGGGAGTCTTCCCTGACCTCTCGGTCCTTTCGTTCCAGGAGGTGCCGCCTGATATGCGGATATCAGTTGTCACCACCATTACAGCATGGTCTTCTGAAATCGTGGAGCTTGAGCTCCAGGAAGCCTCGTGAGCAACGGGACTTTCCCTGGCCATTCCGGGTCTTCCCAGACCTGGGTTTGATTTTATTTCAAATTATTAACTTTTGGAAACTATGAGCAGAAATGCCTCCTGTAGGATATAATAAGATCCGCCAGGATATGAGATTCTAAAGGTTGTTGAGGAGGTAGGCAATGGAGATAGGAAGCACCGGTACAAACCCATATAGAGGCATGCCGAGAGAACAGGGCCAGGTACGGGAACAGGAACCCCAGGTGAAGGACACCTTTGAGCGGCAGAAGCCTTCAGATGAGCCTTCGGGGAACGGCAACTGGTTCACCACGCTCCTCTCCCTGAGGATCCCGAGCACCACCGAGAAGATGTCCGACGAGCGCCGCGACAAGATATGCTCAGTCATCCAGCCGGGCGACATCATCCTGGAGACCAACAATCCCTACCCCGGCTGGCAGGTCTTTGAAAAAGTCACCCTTGACTCCGACTATACCCACGCTGCCATGTACGAAGGCGACGGGAAGTTCATAGAAGCCACCACCGGCGATCCCTCGGGGAAGGGCGTCGTGAGGACCGACCTGCGCGAGTATCTCCAGGGCCAGCTTCTCATCGAGGTAATCAGGCCCCCCTACAAGACCCCCGAGGACCGCCAGGCCGCCGTTGACTACCTGCGCAGCCAGCTGGGAAAACCTTATGACTCCGCCTTTGATCTCAGCGAGGACAAGGCTCATTACTGCGCCGAGATAGTCTACCGTGCCCTCCAGAATATCCCCAACAAGATAGAAGCGCCCCTCAAGAATTTCATGGGCAGGCCGGCGGCGGCCCCTGCGAGCTTCCAGGACATCAAGGGAGCTGAGACAGTTTATTCGGACAAATC
Organism: Candidatus Eremiobacterota bacterium; assembly: GCA_031082125.1. Lineage (NCBI taxonomy): Bacteria > Bacillati > Vulcanimicrobiota > Vulcanimicrobiota bacterium. The sequence continues at coordinate 9,196 of JAVHLM010000038.1, read as the reverse complement.
CAGCTTCTGGAAAAACATGGCATCCCATTACCCTGTGCTGATGGGAGCAGCAACCGGCGCCGCTGCAGGAGCCATGTTCGCCGGCCCCATCGGCGCCACGGCGGGATTTCTTGGAGGCCTTCTTCTGACCAGCCTCGTGGGAAACAAGATACAGACGGGGCATTTCAACCTTATGGGAGACAGCAAGTCCGATCTTTAACAGATAAGAATCATTGCAGCCGGAAAAGCGTGAACGGTGCTCCGCCAGGGCAGAGCGCCGTTCTTCATTGAAAAAGCTCAGCGCCTGACAGCCAGGAAAAGGCCCTGGGCCTTGAGCTTTTCCTCGTCATACATGTTCTGCAGCACGGCCATTCCTGAGAGCGGCACGCCGCCTGTCTCCTGTACCGCCCTGCATGGTATGCGAAGGAGGCTCGAGCCCTCGAAATCACGCTGGAACACCTGGAGGCGCGCCCCGCCCTCCTCGGCGGCGATGCATGGGGGAAGCACGATGTGAGTCATCAGCCCTGCCTCATAGGCGCCTGCATCTATCACAAGGTCGAGCCTCTCGCCAAGGAAAGCCTCTCTTACGCTCTGGCCGTTGCGCTCAAACCTCGCGGGAAAGCCGAATGCGAAAGCCCACGGGGGGATCTCCCGCTCGGAAACCATATCCACCAGTATCTGTACCTGGCCGTCAAAGCATGTGATCTTGCGGGGGAAGCCCTCTGCAATTATCTTCTGCGCCCTGTCGCATGTGAGGAGCTCGCCGCCGTCAAGTGAGACGTGGCCTTTCCCGAAGAGGCCGTATGCCCTGGCGCATGCAAGAAGAGGAATGAGAGCGGCGCTGTCCAGGGAGCTGTAAAGCCTTCCTCCCTCCCTCATCTGGCTTCCTATCCAGTCCAGGGTGCCCACAAGCTCCACGAAGCGCTCATTGCGCTGCTCCTCGCAGGCCATCAGCACCGCCGCCGCATAGCACGTCTCAGAGCGCACTTCCACCATGGATCCGGAGCTTTTCACCACACCGTACCTCAGGCCGCCCTGCTCTTCCACGGACCAGCGGCCAAGCACGTACTCGATGGCCTCCTCCTTCCTCTCACTGAAGGAGTGATAGGCGTTGCGGCACGACCATATATCTTGCTCCGAGGGAAGCCCATAGACGCGTGAAGCCTTGGAAGCAAGCCTGTCGATGCGCTCCATCGCCTTATAGAAGTCCCTGTGCTCCGGCGGTCTCAGGCCAAGGACACTCCGCAGGGGCTTCACCCCTGAAAGATGCAGATAGGCATGATTTCCCAGGATGAAATCCGGGAAAGGCATAAGGGGGTACATGGCAAATCCCGAGCCTCTCCACATGCTTTCCAGGCGGCTTATCCCCCTGTTTATGGAGCCCAGGGCATTGAAGCGGTCGCCGCCTCCGCCGCCTGAGGCATAGGCAAGCACGGCCCCCGTCAAGGCTGCCGACGTCTGCTCGCAGCACATCCAGGCATAGTCAGCCACTGCCTGCCCGCAGTTCCTGAAGACCTCCTCGGGGTCCGCCACGAAAGCGACTTCAAAGATATGGGAGCCCTGCTCCATCTCGAAGTTCTGGCCTTCCCTCAGCACCACCAGGCGCCTGGCACGCTCCGATATGGTCCTCGAAGGCCTGATGACAAACTCTTCCCGAAGGCTCCCTCCATTGTTTCCCACAGAAACTCGGTACTTTCCCGGCGCGAGAGGGAGGCGGACTTCCCGGACCATGGCGCCGCCGCATTTCACCGTGGCGCCCACAGGGCTTCCATCTGCCATGGTAACCTGCACAGGCTTCCCGTCGCGGAGCACCTCCAGGGCCACCTCGGCTGCAAATGATGAGATCCCAAGGGTCGCCGTCACGGCTCCGCAGTCACCGGGGTCCATGAAGGAAGGGATCGTATCGGTGTAAAGCTCCGTTTCGCGGCGGGCATGAAAGCTCGCCCTGTGGGATGCCCAGCCAAGGCAGGCCCTATCGACGGCGAAAAGCTCCACCGAGTAAGTCGCCGGGGCAGAAGGCACAGGGACCACCACTTCAGCCTTCCCGTTTCTTGTCTCTATGAGAGCCGTCACCAGGGTGTCATGGCGCTCAATGGTCTCGACCCTTCCGCCGAGGGAGCTGCAGTCCCTGTCCCTGTGAGGACTGGGGGTGCCGCCGCTTCTCCCCATCAGGTCGCAGAGCGCCGTCCCGCCTTCGGCTAAGATGCCCAGCGGATTGAAGCCGAACTTCTTGCGCTCGCAGGGTAGAAGGTCCACTCTTATGGTACCGCCCCCGCCGCTGCCGGGGATATACTGCCCTCCTGTATTGCGGTTCAATGATGAAACGAAAGATGAGATGGCTATTGCACCGAATATGAGGGGCATGGCTGCAACACCAAGGGGTATGGCAAGGGGAATCCCCAGCACGAGTGCCGCCACCCTGAGGCCTTTCACAATCTTCTTCCGCAGGGTGAAAGCGTCCTTGAGCACGAAGATCCCATCCAGGTAAGAGTCGGAAAATTTTCCCGCCTCTCTGCCCTTGAGCCTGCGGAGCTCTTCAGTGATATTGTCGATCCTTGCCGAGGCCCCTGCCCCTTCAAGCCCCCCACCGCCATGGAGGCGGATGTCGCGCACTATGACGGCCACCGGAACGGGGTATGCCGCAGTGCTTGTAATGGCAAGCTTGAAGGTATCGCCGGCCCTCACAAAAGGCGGGACCTGGCACGAAACCTTCAGCTCGGAGGGCTTGAGAAGGGGAAAGACCTGCTCGCTCCACCTGCCGCCTGAAATGCTGCCCGCCGCCAAAAAGCCGTATCCGCACCTGTCAGGCATCTCAAGGGCAAGCTCCTGGCCTTCCCTTACCCCATGGTATTTCTGCACCAGGGGCTCTCTTTCGGGAAAGAATGCAGTGAGCGCCACCATGTCAAGGTCCCTCTGTGCGACAAGGTGAGCCTTGTGAAGGCCTGTTGCCATAAGCCTCAATGCCTGTGATTCTTCTCCGGGGCATGAGACATGCACGCCTGCCGCCGGGCGGCTCTCTTCGTGGGGAGCTGCCATTACCTTTACACCTGGTGTGCCTTCGACCTCCTCGTCTCCCGGGAGCACAAGCTCTGCTGAGTGCTCGCACCCATCCTGCCATGAGATTCTCATGACCCTGGTGCCGAATTCATCAAGGGGGATTCTTATCCTGACAAGGCTCTCCTCATCGGTGGCAAGGCGAAGGGGCGGAAGGGATGGCAGGCCAGAGCGCGGGATTTCAGCATTTATTTCCGTTCCCCTGGGGAGAGGCGCACCGTAGAGGTACAGGCCTGCGGTGCCGATCCAGTGGCCATGCTCCACGCGGGGCCCATCGACCCACTCGGCATGGGCTGCCGAGCGGCTGAACTCCCCTACAGTGAAGCTGCATGTGGCTTTATTATTATTCCAGCTCACGGAAGCTTTGTAATGCCCCTGGGGGAGCTTCTCCCAGCCTGCCAGGCCAAGCCCGTGGCGCAGGTGCACCCTGCGGTGCGAGCCCGGCACCTCCTCGCTTCCCGAAAAAAGGCGGACTTCGGCTTTCCCGGAAGCCGCGGAGGTTGCCGTCATACAGAGGACAAAAAGGGAGATCTTTTCGCCGGCCTTGTACACAAGCCTGTCTGTAGCCGCGACAGCCAGAGGCAGAAAATGGGGAGCCTGCCTCTTGAAAGCCTCGAGATGAAGCTCAAGGCCCATGCTCCCTCCCTGGTTTCTCCCGAAACGGGCAACAATATCGGGTGATCCTTTGAAGCCGAGATGCCGGAGGAAGGGCCCGTCGGCGGCTTTGCTTCCGCGGCAGAAAGTAAAATAGCGCCCTATGTGAATCTCTTCATTGTAGTCAGCAGGATTGACGGCATCGGCAAAAGGATTCACCCTGGCGACCATGGAGCCTGCAGGGGCATCAGGGCGGACCATCGCCCCCCTTGCTCCGGGGAGAAAGATCCGGTAATCCTGCCTGTCGCTCCAGCAGAGCCCGTGAAACTGCGCGGCAAGAGTATCGTTCAGCATGTCAAGGAGAACGCGGCAGCTCACATGGGAAAAGGCATTCATCACTATGGGGCCTGCCTGGGATCCCTCGCCCACCACAAATCCCAGGCGGTAGCATGAGAGCTCCCGGAAGATCGCCTGAAGACTCCTGTGGCCTTCCCTGAGGGCGAGATCTGCAGGTGTCTTTTTATTCCTGTCTTTTTCAAGGTGGGCTGCCCCTTCCTTCAGGAGCATCCTCACTATGGCGGTATGGCCCGCTTCTGCGGCATAATGGAGGGGAGTCCTGCCACCCGAGTCCCTGATATCAAGTGCTGTCCTGCCCTGGTATGAGATTGCCCGCTTGATCAGAATGGCGGCACTCTCCATATTACCCATCCCTGCAGCCAGGTGCAGGGGAGTTCTCCCGTAGCTGTCAGTCGTCGTCGAAAGGTAAGGATACCATTCAAGCATTTTCAGCATCTCTGTCCTGCTCTCTCTCACCGCGTGATGACTGGGGCTCATGCCCTCAGGGTCTCTTCCCCGGAAATTGTTCCCCACCAGGAGAAACCCTTGTAATGCGCGGTAATCGCCGGCCTTGATTGCCTCCCTGACAGTGGGATAGTTCAGCATGGGAAAGCGGTCTTTCAGGTAGCAGACAACCGCCTCATGGCCGTTCTGCTCCGCCATGACCAGGGGCGACATCCCTGAGCGGTCAAGGGCAGTGACAGAAGCGCCCTGGGAGACAAGGTACTTCACCATGGCCAGGTGCCCCCTGGCGGCAGCCAGATGAAGGGGCGTCATACCCCGCTTGTCGGTGTCATTTATCCAGACTCCACGGGAGACAAGAACCCTGGCCAGCTTCAAAAGGTTCAGCTCGGCCGCGTGGTGAAGGGCTGTCCTGCCCGATTCATCCTTGTCGAAACGGGTAATGGCCCTGGAGAGCGCGATGGCCGTCTTTTCACTTCCAAGCCTTACCGCATAGAAGAAAGGGGTGAGGCCCGTCCGCGTATCTCTCAAGTTCCTGAAATATTGAGAATATGAGCCGCTCATCAGAATCCGGGAATACTCTGCATCGAAATACCATTTCACGGCCCTCACGTCGCCCCTCTTGATGGCTTCGAAGACTTGCTGGCTTTCATTCATAGATGACACCACCTTTATGATTTTAATATTTATGATTTTCTTCATACTTATTATATATGATTTTAATCATAAATGTCAAGAGGGAAATCTGGACGGTGTGCTCTTTTTTCTCGTTAAAAATAGAAAAGAGACCTCAAAACAGCTGTATGCCCCTGCCCCTTTTCGTGCGGGAAAGGCATTTTGTACGATAGTTCCTCGCACAACTTCCCGGAGTGGTATATAATGTTTCTGCAGGGACAAACATTGTTCCGGATGCTTATCAAAATGCAAGGAGTGTGACTGCGGTGAAATCTATTGCACTTTTCATGCTCGCGGTGTGTGTGCTGCTCCTGCCGGCCTCATCTCAAATCCCGGCGCAGGAGAGCCTTTCCGGCACGATGGTTGCCCAGAAGGCAGGCTTGAGCTTAGATGAGTTCAGGAAACTCTGGGATGCCGAGGGGAAAAGCCCTGAGGGCTCCGTAAGGTGCCTGCTCATCGCGGTACTTGAGACCGTGAAGGAGCAGAATCCCGACGGCCTGAAGATGTGGGGCATGGCTCTTCCCAAGGACACTCTCGACGGGAGCGGCGAACCGGGCCGGGGCCACGTGAGCTTCATCCTCACCCAGTTCGGGCGCCAGGTCCAGGGCACAGGCTTCAGGGGAGGCATTGCCGCTTCCTACCTGGGCGGGAGCCCGCATAACGGCTATGCTTATTCATACAGCGCCACTCCTGTAGTCACTGAGAGGCGCCAGGGCAGCAGCCCCGACGAAGTGACTCTCTTCGTGAGAAGCGGCGGCAAGGACAACCCGAGCCCGGTGACGCTGAAGAAAAACAAGGACGGCTATTGGAAGATATTCAATTACTCCTCGCTCTACACGGGGGTAAAGCCCATAGACACCAGGGACTTCTAAGAGGATAGCTCATTCGTTTCTTACCGCAAAAGGACAGGGGACATTCTCCCGTGGCACAGACAGAATCCTGTCGGCCGGGAGAAAGCCCCTGGCCGCTTTACCTTGTGATTCTTGACGAGTCCAGGAGCTGCAGCAGCTCGCCTTCGCTTGACAGAAACAGGGTGGTGCCTGAAGAGATGGTCTTCTCATAGGTCTCCATGGTCTTCAGGAACGCGTAAAACTCGGGGTCGGCGTTGTAGGCCGAGGCGTAGATCTTAGTGGACTCGGCTTCGGCCCCGCCCATGATCTCCTGGGACTTCCTGTAGGCCTCGGAGTCAATCCTCTTCTTCTCCCTTTCAAGCTGCCCCAGGATCCTGGCCTTCTCGCCCTCGCCCTCGGAGCGGTATTTCTCGGCGATCCTGTTCCTCTCGGAGATCATTCTCATATAGACCTTCTTCTGAACCGATTCCACATAGTTGATCCTTGTTATCTTCACGTCGATGAGCTCAATCCCGTATTCAGGAGTGAGCTTTCTTGCCGTCTCCAGGATGGAGGCGGTGATCTGGCTCCGCCCGATGTCGGACTTCTGAAAGTCCTCCTCATTTTCCCTGTTGAGGTCCTCCATGCCCTCGCTGAACTGGAGCTTCCTGTTGGTGTTCCTCACCACGTCAATGAGGCTGTTCTTGGTGATATGATCGCGCGATGCGGCGTCTATCACGTCGTCAAGCCTTGAATGGGCGCCGTTCTCATCCTTCACGGTCTGCAGGAACTTGAGGGGATCCTTGATTCTCCAGCGGGCCGTCGTGTCAACCCAGATGAACTTCTTGTCCCTGGTGGGTATTTCGTTGGGATTCCCGTCCCATTCCATGATCCGCTTGTCAAAATAGTGAATCTCCTGGATAAGAGGCACCTTGAAGTAAAGGCCCGGCTTCATGATGGTGCCGCCGACGGGCTGGCCGAACTGGGTCCTCACGGCATCCTGGGTCTGGTCCACCACGAAGAAGCAGGCCATCATGCAAAGGATTGCAAGGCCCGCCACTATGAGAAAGAGAGCCGATGAAGCCTTCATGCTACTTCACCTCCTTCTGATAAGGCTCAGCAGGAAAGAGGGGGATGACTGACCGGGCCTCCTTGTCGATTATATAGACTTTCCCGGCGTTCTTGAGGATCTTTTCCATCTCCTCGAGATAGAGGCGCTTCCTGGTGACCTGCGGAGCTTTTCTATACTCGTTATAGAGCTTGATAAACCTTGCGGCATCGCCCTTCGCCCTGTTGATCCTCTCGGTGGCGAAGCCCTCGGCCTCCTGGATGGTTTTCTTCTTCTCGCCCTCGCACTTGGGGATCACCGTGTTGTAATCCTTCCAGGCTTCGTTGATAAGCCTCTCCTTATCCTGCTTCGCCTCGTTCACGTCGTTGAAGGAGGGCTTCACCGGCTCAGGTGGCGTCACGTCCTGGAGCTTCACGGTGATGATCTCGACGCCCATCTGATAATGGTTGAATATCTCCTGGAGCTTCACCTGCACGTCGTTCTCTATCTCCATCCTGCCCACGGTGAACACCTCGTCAACGGAGCGGTCGCCAACGACCTCGCGCATCATGGATTCCGAGAGGTCCCTTATGGTCTTTTTAGGATTCCTGATGTTGAAAAGATATTGGACAGGGTCCTTGATCTTGTACTGCACAATCCATTCCACTATGGCGGAATTGAGATCTCCCGTGAGCATGAGGGCCTCTTCCATGACCACGCCGGGCTCAAACTCAGAGCGTATTCCTGACCTGCGGGTCCTGAAGCCGAACTCCTCCTTGTAGATCCTCTGGATCTTCACCTTGGTGAGGGTGTCGATGTTGAAAGGAAGCTTGAAATGAAAGCCCGGACCCGTCGTGGCGATATACCTCCCGAACCTTTTCACGACGCCCACCTCTTCGGGCTGCACGGTATAAAAGCATGTCATGACAAGCAGTAACGAGATAAACATCACCACCAGAAGAACGGCATGGGGTGCAAGCTGCTGGAGGGCCGTGCGTGCCTTCTTCGGCGCCACATGCTTCTGTTCATGGTTTTCATCGTGATCGTGCTGTTTTGTCATTTCTTCTCCTCCTTTCCCTTGGCGATACTTTGATAAAATAAGCCTTTCCCTCTGTTCACTTTTCAGTCTTTCTCCTCCTGAGCTCCCTCACAGCCCATACGAACCCATATGCCAGGAGGCATATGAGGACGGTATAAAAGGCCGATACCCTCAGCTCGGCGGTGCAGACTGCAAAAAGCACCACTGCGGCAAGCATCAGGGGAAGCCCCGCCAGGGCAGGAGCTGAAGACTTTCTGTGGCGGGCTTCCAGGGCCTGCCTGAACTCCTGGATTGACTGGAACCGCTCGGCGGGGTCCTGCCTCATCGCCCTTTTCACCAGGCTCGCCACGAAAGGGGAATGCCTTGTCCCCGGGGGAAGCTCCAGGTTGAATCTGTCCTCGGGAGGGTGAATACCGGTGAGCATGAAATAGAGGCAGGCTCCCAGGGCGTAAAGATCTGTCCTGGCGTCGGTCTGGCCCTTTCCGTACTGCTCGGGAGGGGCATAGCCGGGAGTCCCTGCATAGACGGTGTCCTTCTTCTGCCCCGCCTTATAAAACCTCGCGATGCCGAAATCAACGAGTTTCAGGGAGCCGTCGCGGGTGACGATGATATTCTGGGGCTTCAAATCGCGGTATATGATGCCATGGCCGTGGAGATACTCAAGCGCATCAAGAAGCTGCACCACGTACTTTGCTGCCGTCTCTTCCTGTATGCCGCCTTCCCGGCTCCCCAGGGCCTCAAGGGTCTCGCCCTCTATCCATTCCTCGACAAGGTAAGCTTTCCCGCCGTCAATGAAAAAGTCTATCACGGCAGGAAAAGCGCCGTGTGAGAACTCGGCGAGCATGACGGCCTCGGCCTGAAACTGGCGGAACTCAGGGCTCTCATGGGAAATGGCGCCCTGGCACTTGAGCTCCTTGAGGGCCCAGCACTTCTTGAGGCGCTCGTCGCGCACCCTGTAAAGGTAGCTCATCCCGCCCTCGGCGTGGAGGGCGGTGATACGGTAGCGCTCCTGGAGAATATCTCCCTCTTTGTGCATATGCTCCCCCTGCGGCAAAGATACCACTGGACCTGGAGACAGCATTTCTATTATAGCATATCGGTCAGGAATATGCTAAGGGTTCTTATGAGAGCCCTGCATAACTCGCAATGAAAATGCCTGTGGGAGATTGTGGACACAAC
>JAVHLM010000037.1 GCA_031082125.1 Candidatus Eremiobacterota bacterium | reverse complement strand
TGTACCAGGCTCCTGTCCTTATGATGTCCTGCACCTCCGAAGGGAGCCCGTGGAACCTCTCGTCAGTGAGATAACGGAAGCCGGGAAGAAGAGAATAATTGTGAGAGACCAGGCAGTCATACTCCAGGATCCTCGCGCAGCGCCCCGCCTCTTCCCTGAGGTCCACCGTGGGCACGCTCGCCGCATAGGCAATCCACTGCATCTCATTTCTGGAGTTCACCACGGGAAGAATGAGGCGCGCCTGCTCCCTGGTGATGACGCCCTTCTTGAAGGCATCCCCGGTGATGGAGTGGCGGTGGAAGCCCTCGGCGAGCCTGATGAGCTGGCGGGTCTGAGCCATCGAGAAGCCGCAGCGCTCCCCGGCGTAGTCCTCGATGAACTCATAGCCGAGAAGGCGGTGGAGCTGCCTTTCATCCATCGCCCGGAGGAGCATTCCCGCGGCCACTTCAAGCCTCTGGCGGATAGAGGCGGCCCTCCGGAGCCTCCCCGCAACGACCCTGGCGGAGACCGTGCCGGCTTCACTGCCCATGCGGCACTCTTCCAGCCACGAGGGGAAGAAGATGCTCCAGGGTGATGCCCACGGATTTTCGCCGGCCTGACCCTCGTTGCCCCGCCCCTCGCCAGCCTCCCGGGCGACCTCGCCGGTATCGCCGATGCGGCGATACCACATCCGCCTCTTCAAGAGAGACACCCGGGAAAATATGGGGCGGTTCCCCGTTGTATCGAGGGCCGGAAGCTCCGGAAGGTCGTTCCCTGATGCAAGGAAATTCGCAAGGAGTGCCTCGACGAAGCCCGAGAGAGGCCCGTCATAGTGCTCCCTGTCCCGGAAGAGGGAGAGGGCGAAGTCCCAGGTGAGGGCAAGTGAGGGCGGTACGCTGAAATACATCATTGTGCCTTCGGACCCGGCTTCGGGACCATCGCCGGAAGGGGTCGCCGATCCGGCCTTCCCTTCGGCGAGAGCCCTTTTCACTTCCCTCTCGAGGCCGCACAGGGAGCGCTCCCGCGCAATGGCGAGCCACCAGGACTCATTCTCAGGCGTGATGACTCTCGAGAGATGCCTGAGGGCGCTCTTTGCGATCCTGCCCTCAAGATAGGCCTCCCGCGTGAGGGGGAGCGCCCTGAGAAGCTCGAAGTTGTGCATCAGCTCCGACGCGGTGCGCCCCGAGAAAGAGAGATGCTCCGTGGCGAAGGTCCCCATGGAGCGGTATCCTAACTGATCAACTCCTTTCGATTTGAGAGTAACGAGAAGGCCGCCAAGCACAAGATCAAGTGCCATGCGGCCGCGGACTGCCTCGCAGAGCAGAAAATCAATGTGCGCTGCACGCTCGTCTCTGTCGATGGATCCGAAGGTGATATCCTCCGTGAGCTTTTCGGCTTCGGGGATGAGGCCACCTCTTGTGATCTTGACCAGGTGCCCGGGCCTGCATGAGGTCCCTGCGGGGATCTCATAAGGCTCCGGGAGGAGCAGCATGTCATCGTAGTTCTGAGAAGACATTGGATCACCGAGATGGAGAAGCTCCTCCTCATCTGGAAGATGCAGAGTGAGAGTGGGTGAGAGATCTATGGTGCCCATACTCTCATTATAGCATAACAGTTGTGATAAATCAAAGAAGCAGATCTCTGAAAAGCTTATCACATAAGCTTTCTAAGGCCATCACCACATGCGCGACATTGAACGTAAAGAGGGTGGATGGTCAAAAATGACTACCCAGGCCTTCAAAAGCGATCCATCAGACATCTGTGCGCCTGTACGGTTGCATGGAAGGGAGGAAGAGGCTGGCGCGAGGGTGAAATATTTTTTCTGCCCACGCTGAACGAGTCTCTTTTCCCACCGTCCACGATTCCACCTTACCCGCCCTGAGGAAGGTTTTTCCCTCATTGAAGCTGAATTTTGAGGTGCTCAAGTGAACACCTATGTGCTGGCCCGGAGAATTCCCCTGCCCTCTCTGCAGGGCCTTTCTCCAAAAACAAAAGAAACAGCACTGAACAGGTCACTGCTGTTTCCTGAATACTCTACTAACGCTCTTTCCTGAGGTCTCTATCTCTCGGGCGCTGAGTCCCGGTGCTTATTCTCTCCAGCCGCCTCCGCCGCCCCTGGCCCCCCCCCTGCCTCCGCCGTCGCGGCGGTCAGCCCTGGGATGGGCCTCATTGACTTTCATCGCTCTTCCCTTGAAATCCTTGCCATTGAGGTTATCTATGGCGACTTTTCCCTGGGCGGCATCGGCCATTTCCACAAAGCCAAATCCTTTTGATTTCCCGCTGAACTTGTCCTTGATGATAGTTGCCGATGATACCTGCCCGTAAGCCTCAAATGCCTCCCTGAGATCATCCTCGCTCACTTCGTAGGGCAGGTTTCCAACGTAGATATTCATGTACCTCAAACCTCCTGATACAACTTTTTCGTGAATTGCAGGAGAGCGGCCTGGAACCGGAGCGTAGCAGCGCTATGCGGGGGAATTCCTAAGATGCGTCCTGACAGAATCACTTTTTTTGTGAGTCACTTATTCTCTGTCACAGGGAACTTTCCTCTTTTCCCGGGAGATAATTTGGATATTTTCTCCGGTCTTTCAGGTGGCGGCACCTCACCTAAAGCCATGGATTTGGTGCGGTGAGGAAGGATAAAGCGGTGCTTTTGGCAAAATGCTCTTATAGCCCCTTTATTATGGCCAGGCTCGAAAGCCATGCTCACAGGAGGTTTCATGCTGGAACGGGACCTGAAAATGGAAGCCGAGAAAGAGATGGAGTCCGGTGAGAGGCTTCTCTGGTGCGGACAGCCTGATGCGAAGCGCCTGGCAATGCAGACCCTTCCTTTATTCATCTTTGCCATCCCCTGGACCCTTTTCGCCCTGTTCTGGGAGACCATGGCATGCGCGGCCTGTTTTGGAAGCATGGGGAAAAGCGGTGCCGGTGCGGGGCCGGGATTATTCGCTCTCATCTTCCCACTTTTCGGAATACCTTTCGTGCTTATCGGCCTGGGAATGCTGAGCTCGCCCTACTGGGCTTATAAAAATGCATTGAAAACATTATATGCCGTCACCGACAGGAGGGCCTTCATAGTGGCTCCTGCGTCCTGGGGAGGCTCAAAGACAGTGAACTCATACCGCGATGAGGATATAGGGAATATAGAGAGAACTGAGCGGGCCGACGGCTCGGGCGATCTCATCTTCGCCAGGGAGCAGTATACAGGGAGCAGGGGAAGCAGGGGGACAAGGTCCATAGGCTTCTATGGCATACCTGCCGTGCGCAAAGTTGCCGACCTTATGGAAAAGACCTTTAAATCGACAGAAGAAGAGAAGTAAGAGCCCCTGTGAAATAAAATCGCCCTTTCCGGGGTAGAAGAGGAGTGACTTCCATGGAGCGTTTTTCCTATTCCCGGATACAGGCCTTTGAGACCTGCCCTGCCAAGTATCATTTCACTTACATAAAGAAGATCAGGCAGGATTTCGAGAGTGTCGAGGCCTTCATGGGCTCGAGGGTCCATGAATCACTTGAGTTCCTTTACAAGAGAGTCGCATCATCTGTGGCGCCCTCTCTCGAGGAGGTCCTGGCTTATTATGGAAAGCGCTGGGAAGAGGCATGGAGCGACAATGTGACCATTGCTGACAGTGAGCTCACCAGCGATCATTACCGGGCACTGGGCGAGAAGTGCCTCGTGAGGTATTACGAGCGGTATAAGCCTTTCCACGGCGCCATCACTATCGGACTTGAATACAAGGCTGATTTCAATCTTGACGATGAGGGGCGTTACCCCTTCACTGCCGTGATAGACAGGCTCAGCAAAATCTCTGACTGCTGCTGGGAGATCCATGATTACAAGACCGGCTCTGCCATGCCGACGCAGCAGCAGCTTGACGGCGATACCCAGCTTGCCATTTACCAGCTTGCCCTCGGGAAGCTTTTCCCCCATGTGCGGGAAGTAGCCCTTGTCTGGCATTATCTTGCCTTTGACGAGGAGCTCCGATCAGAGCGCACCGGTGACCAGATTGAAGAGCTCCGGAGCTCCCTTATTGGGAAGATCGACACCATAGCGTCCCAGAAAGAGTTCCCGGTAAAGACGGGCCCTCTCTGCGGCTGGTGCAGCTACAAGGCTATCTGTCCCGCGTGGAGGCATGAAGCTGCCCTGGCAGCGATGTCAGATGAGGAGAAAGGCTCAGAGCCCGGCCTCCTTCTTGTGGACCGTTATGCCGCAGTGAGCGAGGAGCTCGATAAGCTTGAAAGGGAGAAAGAGCTCCTCTCGAAAGCCATAATAGAATATGCCGATGGAGAAGGCCTCGAGAATCTCTCCGGCACCAGGCACAGGATAAGGGTCTGGTGGTACGACCAGACCTCTCTCCCTCCCTGGAACGATCCCCGCAGGGCCGACGTTGAGGCGATCCTGAAAGCCCATGGGCTCTGGGACTCCTATTCAAGCCTTGCCCATGTGAAGCTCTCGAAAGCCCTGGAGGAAAAGAAGGTGCCGGGAGAGGTTCTGGAGGCCCTGGCGCCCTATGTGACCCGGGAGCGTTCCGCGAAACTTTACACGAAAAAGAAATGAGAGGGGACACTCACACAGGGTGCCCCCCTCGCGAGCGTCACGAAGCAAAGGAGGCATGATTATGGTTCGGAGGCATGGAATTCTATGGTGTCTTGTGCTGGCGGTGCTGCTCCTTATGAGCTCACCTCTCTCGGCCGAGAGCGGCAGCACGAAGAAGCTCTGGGACAGCTACATCGAAGCGCAGAAGAAGGGCCTTCCCAAGTCGGCCATCGCCGCCCTCCAGGAGATAGAAAAGACCGCCGTCAGGGAGAATAGGCCCGGCGAGGCGCTGAAGGCCCTGTGCCTCCGCATCGTGGCGGAATCCAACATCGCAGGCAACAAGCCCGAGGTGAAGGTCATCAGGCTCAAGGATGAGATTGCCAAGGCCCCCCCCTCGATGAAGCCCCTCATGCAGTCGATTCTGGCCCAGTGGTACTGGCACTATTATTCAAGGAACAAGTGGCGCTTCATGAACAGGACCGAGACGGCAGGCCTTGATGACAAGGATTTCACCACCTGGGATCTCCCCAAGCTCTTCAAGGAAATCTCATCGATATACCAGGATCTTCTCACCAAGGGCGATGTCCTCAAGAAAACCACCCTTGCCGAGGTGAAGGATGTCATCGACCCGGGAAATGTGCCGCCCGCCATCAGGCCTACGCTCTATGATGTCGTGGCCCACTCTGCCCTGGAGTTCTACATGTCCGGCGAGCAGGCAGGGGCGCTGCCCGAGGATGCCTTTGAGATAGATGCTTCGTCGCCCGCCCTGGAGAGCGCCGACAGGTTCCTGGCCTGGAAGCCCGAGACAACGGACACGGCCTCGCCGAAATACCGGGCTCTTCTCATTTTCCAGGAACTGCTGAGGTTCCACCGCGGTGACGGGAGCCCCGATGCCTTCATAGATGCCGACCTGCTGAGGCTTCACTATGCCTATAACAGCTCCGTGGGCGAGAAGAAGGATGAGCGCTACCAGGCAGCCCTTGAAGATATCACCGCGAAATATCCCTCATCTGAGCTTGCAAGTCTTGCTCTTTATCACAAGGCCAACCTGCTTTACAAGAAAGGGAAATATACCGCGGCATATTCGGCAGCCGACAAGGGAAGAACCATGCACCCCAAGTCATATGGCGCCGCCCTCTGCCTTAGCCTTATCGAAACCATCACTGCGAAGAGCCTTTCCCTTACCACTGAGCGCACTGTACCGCCGAAGATCAAGAGCCAGGTCCTTATCAATTATGCCAACATTACCGGCGTGACCTTCAAGATTGTCAAGGACAATTGGCAGAGCTACCTTGAGACCCGCAAGAACCCCATGGGCCGCGAGGAGACGGAAGCCTTGCTTGCGAGGCCTGCTGTGGCCCAGTGGACTATAAAGCTCAAGCCCACGGAAGATTACAGGGCAAAAAAGGTAAAGGTCGATATCCCTGCCCTGGAGCCCGGATTTTACAGGATCTTCGCAAGCCACAGGAGCGACTTCTCAAAGAACGACAATATGCTCCAGCAGGCCATCATCCAGGTGAGCACCCTTGGCGTCGTCACGCAGAAGATTGACGACACGGTAAGGGGCATCATTACTGACTCCATGAGCGGCGAGCCCATCCAGGGAGCCACGGTGAGCCTTTACTGGCTCAAGGACTACAACGCGCCGAGATACGAAGTGAGGGATACGCAGAAGACCGACGAGAACGGCTGTTATTCCTTCAAGGCGGCCCGGTCGGGGAATTACCGGGGCATCAGGCTTTACGCGAAGGATGGGAAAGGCTCTGAGTATATTGACCTCTCGGACCTTTATCCTTACGAGCGCGGTGCCGATGCGGCATACACGAGAACGGTCTTCTTTACCGACAGGGCTATTTACCGGCCGGGTCAGACCGTTCACTTCAAGGGCGTTCTCATCAATGTTGACAAGCAGCAGAAAAACTACCAGGTGATTCCCAACAGGAACGTGACGGTAAGGTTCCTTGATCACAACAGCCAGGAAATCTCAACCCTCAACCTCACCTCCAATGACTTCGGCTCTGTCCAGGGGAGCTTTGCGGCGCCGGCTGACAGGCTCACGGGAACCATGTCCCTCCAGACTCACGATCCTTCAGGGTCTGTCTCCTTCCGTGTCGAGGAATACAAGCGTCCCAAGTTCAGCGTTGAGATCGTGATGCCCAAGGAGAGCCTCAGGCTCGGTGACAAGGTGACGGTGAGCGGCTCGGCAATGGGTTATACGGGCGCTCCTGTTGACGGGGCGAAGGTGAGTTACCGCGTCGTGCGCCAGGTGCAGATGCCTTACTGGTGGTATTTCTTCTGGAGCAGGGGCAGGTACGGCGCCATCGGAGAGTCCAGGGAGATTGCCCACGGGAAAGCCGCCACCGACGCGAGCGGAAAGTTCAGCATATCATTCGTGGCAGACCCCGACAGAAGCGTGCCGAAAGAGGAGGAGCCCTCCTTTGTCTATCAGGTCTATGCCGATGTAACGGACAGCGCGGGGGAGACAAGAAGTGATGATGCCTCGGTGAGGATCGGCTATACGACCATGGAGGCCAGGATGAGCGCCGGCAACTGGCAGACCGAGGGAACGCCCGTGAAGATGACGGTCTCCACCACGACCCTTGACGGGGTGCCCGTGGGAGCCGAAGGCCTTGTGCAGGTATACCGCCTCAAAGAGCCGCCGAAAGCGGTGAGAAAGGACATGCTGGGCGGCGGCCAGCTCATGAGCGACGAGGGGGAGATCCTGGAAAATGACAGCGAGTCCGCGGAAGCGGTGCGCTGGCCTCTTGGCGATGTCGCCGAGAAGGGGAGCTTCACCACCGGCGGGAAAGAGCCCGCAGCTCTCAATTTCAACCTCAAGGCCGGCGCATACCGTGCCATCCTCTCCTCGAAGGACCGCTACGGGAATGCTGTGAAGGCAGAGCTTCCCCTCACGGTGGTGAACCTGAAGAGCAGCGATTTCACGGTGAAAGTGCCTTCCTACTATGTGGCGCAGTCCTCTGTTGTTGATACCGGGGGGACCTTCAGGGCCCTCTGGGGCACGGGGTACGGCCAGGGGCGTGCCTTTATCGAGATGTTCAGGAACGGCCGGAGCCTGAAAAAATTCTGGACAGGCTCTTCTGCCACGCAGAGCCTTATCGAGTTCCCCGTGAGCGACGACCTGCGCGGCGGTTTCACCGTCGTGACAACGTACGTGAGGGAGAACCGCTATTACAGCTACCGCAGCGAAGTGATAGTCCCCTGGTCCAACAAGAAGCTCGAGGTCTCCATAGAGACGTTCCGCTCGAAGCTCACGCCGGGCCAGAACGAGACCTGGTCACTCCGGGTGAAGGGCCCCGGCGCCGAGAAAAAGGCCGCAGAGCTTGTGGCCGCTCTCTACGACGAGTCCCTTGATGCCTTTGCGCCCCATTTCTGGCAGACCTTCCAGTCCCTCTTTGCCAGCAATTACCTGGTGATGGAGCAGCGCTTCTCAGACGCCGCCGAAAGCTTCCAGGCATGGCACTCCAGCTGGAATCCCCGCCATGGCGTGCCCTCGAGGGTTTACCCTGACTTCCTGGGAGCCATCACCGAAAATCTTTTCGGATATGGGTATATGAATCAAACGGGGGCTGTTTACAAGCGTTCCATGGCGACCTGCGATGACGTGGCGCCCTGCGAGAGCGCAGCGCCTGCACCGCCTCCTGCGGCGAAGCCGGCGGCAAAGGAGAAGGGCGAGGCGGAAGAAGGTCTTGCGGCAAAAAACGGCCGAAAGAAAGCCGACGGCGATACTGAAGCCGAAAACCGGGCCGGCGGGGGAGGAAAGAAGCCCGCCGTCGATCTCAAGGATGTCAAGGCCAGGAAAAATCTCAATGAGACGGCATTTTTCTTCCCCTGCCTGCTCGCCGACAAGGACGGCTCTTACAAGATAACCTTCACGATTCCCGAAGCCCTCACCAAGTGGCATTTCATGGCCCTCGCCCATGGGAAGGGCCTTGAGAGCGGCTTCACGGAAAACCATACGGTGACCCAGAAGGATCTCATGGTGCAGCCCAACCCTCCGCGCTTCATGAGAGAAGGCGACGAGCTGGAATTTGCCGTCAAAGTGACCAACATGACAGAGCAGGAGCTCAAGGGAGCCGTGGCCCTCTCCCTCTTTGATCCCGCCACATCGCAGCCTCTTGACGAGAAGCTCGGCATCACAAAGGCAGATAAAGAGATAGCCGTGCCGCCCAAACAATCCAAGAGCTATTACTTCCGGCTCTCGGTGCCGGATAACATCACTCTCGTGGCTTTCAAAGCCGTGGCCAAGGCAGGCGCCCAGAGCGACGGCGAGGAAGGCATAATACCGGTTCTTTCCCGGCGCATTGCCGTGACAGAATCCATCCCTCTCTGGGTGAGAGGGCCCGGCGAGCGGAAGTTCACCTTCGAGAAGCTTGCGAAGTCCGGCGGCTCTGACTCGCTCATCAACAGGTCCTACACGGTGCAGATGACTTCCAACCCAGCATGGTATGCCG
The DNA here is from genome assembly GCA_031082125.1 of Candidatus Eremiobacterota bacterium. Classification (NCBI taxonomy): domain Bacteria; kingdom Bacillati; phylum Vulcanimicrobiota; species Vulcanimicrobiota bacterium. Next base: position 51,979 of record JAVHLM010000037.1, on the reverse strand, counting down.
TGCAGGCCCTCCCGTTCCTGATGGAGTTCCCCCACGAGTGCTCCGAGCAGGTCTTCAACAGGCTCTACGCCAATGCCCTTGCCCAGAAGATCGCCTCGTCAGATCCAAAAATCAGGAAGGTTTTTGACGAGTGGCGCACCATATCTCCTGAAGCCCTCCTCTCGAACCTGGAGAAGAACGCAGAGCTCAAGGGCGTCATGCTCATGGAGACGCCCTGGGTGCTTCAGGCAAAGAGCGAGTCCCAGGCAAAGCGCAACGTGGGCATCCTCTTCGAAGACGGCCGCATGAAAAAAGAGCTCTCAAGTGCCTATGACAAGCTCAGGAACATGCAGCTCTCCGACGGCTCGTGGCCATGGTTCCCCGGCGGCTATCCCAACAGCTACATCACCTTATACATCGTGACGGGCTTCGGCAGGCTCAAGCACCTGGGAGTGCAAGCCTCGGGCCATGACCTCGCCGTGAGGGCCCTCGACAGCCTTGACCGGTGGATTGTGGACGTATACCGCGAGATATTGAAACAAGGCAGAAAGGATGATAATCACCTCTCGGTGACTATTGCCCTCTATCTTTACGGACGGAGCTTCTACCTTGCCGAAAAGCCTGTTCCTGCCTTTGCGAAGGAGGCACTGGATTACTTCCTGGGGCAGGCGAGGAAATACTGGCTCCGCCTGGACTGCAGGATGGGCCAGGGGTACCTTGCCATCGCCCTCAAGCGCTTCGGCGACAAGAAGACCTCCCATGACATCATGGCATCCATCAGGGAGCGGAGCGTCACCGACGAAGAGCTCGGGATGTACTGGGCCGAAGGCGAGCTTTCATGGTGGTGGTACAGGGCGCCCATAGAGGCCCAGGCCCTCATGATAGAGGCATTTGACGAGATAATGGGCGATGCAAAGGCGGTAGAGGAGTGCAAGGTGTGGCTCCTCAAGCAGAAGCAGACGCAGGACTGGAAGACCACTAAGGCCACGGCCGACGCCGTCTACGGCCTCCTCTGCCGGGGGGACAACCTCCTCGCCTCGAGCGAGATCGTCGAGGTAGACCTCGGCGGCGTAAAGCTTGATCCTGAAAAGGTCGAGGCCGGCACAGGCTTCTACGAGAAGCGCTATGACGGCCCCCAGGTGAAGCCCTCGATGGGCCAGATAGAGGTGAAGAAAAAGGACAAGGGCATCGCATGGGGCGGCGCATACTGGCAGTATATGGAGGACATGGCAAAAATCACCCCCCATGTGCAGAACCCTCTCAAGCTCGAAAAGTCGGTCTTCGTGGTGAAGAGAACTGGCAGCGGCCCCGTCATCGAGCCGGTAAAGGGCTCCCTCGAGGTGGGCGACCTCCTGAGGATCCGTATAGTGCTCCGCACCGACCGCGACATGGAATATGTCCATATGGCTGACCAGCGCGGCAGCGGCCTTGAGCCTGTGAACGTCCTCTCGCGGTACAAATACCAGGACGGCCTCCGTTACTACGAGTCCACCAGGGACACGGCGACGCATTTCTATATTGACTACCTGCCCAAGGGCACGTATGTCTTCGAATACGACCTCAGGGTGCAGCTCAGGGGAGCTTACCAGAACGGGATGGCCACCATCCAGTGCATGTACGCCCCGGAGTTTTCAAGCCACTCGGAGAGCGTGAAGCTCGAAGTGAAGTGAGGAGGAGAGAGGCATGATAACGGCAGGGCAGATCGCAGCGGCATCACGGGGACATTTTAACCTGGAGAATCTTGACAGGGCGGCCCTGGCCCGCCTCAGGGAGATCCTGGCCGGGAGCGGCTACTGCGAGGAGAACATCTATAAGGCGCTTGGAATAGACTATTTCAACATGATCACGCTCCAGATGCTCCCCGTTTTCCTGGATTTCAGGCTCAAGGACCGCTCGCCCTTCAATGCCGTCGCGAAGTTGTTCCTCCTCTCCCAGGCGCTCCCCGGGGAAGAGGTCCTGGAGGCTCTTTTTACCAGTGAGGAGGTGGCATCCCTCACCTCGATGGGAATTCTCACCTCGGAAAGGGACCTCATTTCATCGAATGTGGACATCTACCCGGTGATGGGCTCCTTTATCGTCACTGATCACCATTTCAGCAACCTGAAATTCGGCCGCTCCGTCATGTACCTCAGCAAGGACAGCTACACCCTGGCTCGCGGCACACCCAGGAAGGCAGCGGGAAAGACCCTGGACCTCTGCACAGGATCAGGAGTGCAGGCCATTCTCGCTGCCTCCCACTCAGAGCACGTCACCGGTGTTGACATCAATCCCAGGGCCATCAATTTCGCAGAGTTCAACAAGGTATTCAACGCCGTGGAAAATGTGGACTTCATCGAGGGCGATCTCTTTGGCCCCCTTGGTGAAGAAAAATACGATCTCATTGTGGCCAACCCGCCTTTCGTGCCTGCCCCCGCGGGAAGGCAGAAGGTCTTTTTCCGTGACGGCGGTGTCACGGGTGAAGAGGTGCTGAAGAGAATTATGGGGGGAATTGACAGATACCTGGCCGATGAGGGAAAGTGCGTGATATTCACCGAGTTCGTCCAGAGCAGTGAGTGCTCCTATGTTGAGAAGGTCGCCCGCTGGGCGGGCAGCAATTTTGACATTCTGGCCCTCCAGGGAAACACCGTGCCCATTGAGCTTTATGTCATAGGCCACCTCAAGCATGACAATACCTTCGCCGAATACCGCAGGAAGATGGGGGAGTGGCTCGTGAGCGCCTATAATAACGCTATCACTTCTATTGCCGAAGGCCTCATTGTCTGCGCAAGGCCTTATGAGGGCTGCCCCTCGGTGCACCGCCTCGCCAAGGTCATCATGCCCAACAGGCCTTTCCCCGAAGAGGTCGAGGGGCTCATCGAGACGCTCCGCAGGTCGGGGCAGGGCGATGCGATTCTCTCCTACATTCCCTGCATCAACAGCCATGTGCGCTTTCTCTGGAAAGGGCGTACCCCTGAGGGCCAGGAGGTGCACCTCGCGCAGTTCAAAGAGGAGAGCCTTCTGAAGGAAGAGGAGCTCACAAAAGAGGAAGCCGATCTGCTTTGCCGGATGGATGGAAGGCGCACCCTTAAGGAAGTTGCGAGGAGCGCCATCCAGGAAGGAGCGCCGAAGACATCCATGGAGGATTTTCTCACCAGGGTGAAAAGCCTGGCGCAGAAGCACGTGATTGCCCTGAAGAATCCCTCTTCCGAGCTCATGGGCAGCATTGAGGCGACATTCCTGCTTTTGCTCATCGATCAGCCGGTGCTCCAGGAACTGCTCGACAGCGCCGGGCAGATTGCCATGAATTTCCCCATGTGAGGGGTGGGCGGCCTGCTTTCCCCCGGCCTAGCGGTGGGCTCCCGTCCCCCTTATCTCGGCTGCTTTTTCCCTGTATACCGTGAAAAGCTCCGAGAGCTCCTGGACTTCCCTCTTGATCTTCTCCTCGTCCAGGGTGGTGAAGGCCCCGTCACGCATCAGGATTTTCCCGCCCGCTATCACGTGGCGCACCTCGTTGCCGTTGGAAGCCCAGATGAGGTTCTCCATCACGTTGTCGAGCCTTGTGGGCGTGAGGTTCGGCACCGTGAGGTCCAGGAATATGATATCGGCGTCCTTCCCGGCCTCAATGCTTCCCGTATTGAAGCGCAGGAATTTAGCCGGCTCGATGGTGATGAGCTCCAGGAGCTTCTGGGAGGGTAGAAGCCTCGCGTTCTGGTTCAACGCCTTCTGGTACTGGGCGGCGCTCTTTGCTGCCATCAGGATGTTCTGGTTGTCGGCGCTCCCTGAGCCGTCAGTGGCTATGACGACCGGGATACCCATCTCCATCATCTTGATAAGGGGGGGCATGCCTGAGCCTATGATGGTATTGGCCAGGGGATTATGGACAATCTTTGTGCCTGTATCACGCAGCAGTTCAAGGTCATGGTCCGTGTTGTTCACCTGGTGGGCTATGATGGTGTTCCCGTCAAGGAAGCCGATGCTCTGGAAATATTCCGTAGGTGTCTGGCCATACTCTTTCCTGAACCACCGGGTGGTGTTGGGCTCCTCAGAGGAATGGATGTGGATGAGGGTCCCGTGATCGCGGGCCCACTGCTTGAGGGATTTGAGCTGCTCGGGGCCGTTTGAGAAGTCCTGGTCGGGGCCGGGGATAATCCAGGTGTGCTCCATGGGGCCGAAGCGGGCGATATAGTCATCGAGGCGCTTTACCGCCTCTCCGGGCTTGTCGAGGATCCTGGCGTCATAATTACGGTCCTGGCCGCCGACAGCGATGATCATCTTGGTACCGGCCTGTTTGTTGGCCTCGACAATCTCCTCGACCCTGTACTTGTTGTGGTTGCAATGGTGCACCATAGACGAGGTGATACCGTAGTAAATATCGTCAAGCCTGGCCTTGATGTAGGTGATGAAATTGGGAGATTTTCCGAAGTGCTTCTCAAGCTGCGGCCTCTCTTCGTTCATGAACCCTGTGAAGAGGTTCACGGCGTGATCGAGCCATTCGGTAAGAGGCTCATCCTTGGCGATGCCTATCAGGGGTGACTCGTGGTCGTGGCCGTGGGCCTTCACGAATCCAGGCATCACGACGCCCCTGAGGCAAGGAATATCCGGGGGATCGTATCCCCCTTCTTTCTTTGCCCCTATCACGGTGAGCTCACTGCCGCACTGGCTGATGATCCTTGCGCCGGTCTCGTCGCGGTACTCACCGGCTTCCTTGATGACGCTCCCTTCGGTGAGGACGTACCCATCACTTATCCTCTTTTCCCTCCCGAGCTTATCACTGAACGGAAGAAGAAACCTGCTTCTGATGAGCTTGTAACGGCGGTCTTGCATGGCGGCTTTACCCCTCTCAGTTTAATACTATTTATTTTCTATGGCGAGGGTCATTGTCCTGTGGAGTATCCCGCAATCAATGAATTCCCTGCCCTGTTCCCTGTAACCCAGCGCGCGGTAAAAGGGAATCACCATGACCTGGGCGTCAAGTGCTATGGTTTCAATGCCCTGCAGGGCCGCCTCGCGGTGGAGGGCCTCCATGATGAGCTTTCCAAGCCCGATACCACGGTATTCCTTGAGCACGGCAACACGCCCGATTTTTCCCTGTCCTTTCATAGTAGCCACAAGACGCGCCGTACCTGCCGCCACTCCGTCCACATAAGCCATCATATGGAGTGCGCCGCTGTCGTCGGAGTCCCTCTCAAGGTGATCCGGAACCCCCTGCTCATCGACAAAGACCTTGAGCCTTATGGCAAAGGCTTCGGAAAGATCATGCTCAGAGGTGGCCCTGCGGCAGGTGACGGTTTTACCTGGAGGCTCATGAAAATGCTCCATTGGGGATCTCCTTGGTGATGGTTCTGATTTTCTTTACTGCGGCCCTTCGTACTTTTCCTGCCCGCAGGGTGAAAGGGGTTGCAGGGCAAGAGGGAGAAATCCATGAAGCGAAAGGTGGTGTGGCAATGAAAGGATTATCAATCTCATTCAGAGCGCTCTCAAGGCTCTTTCTCGCGGGGCTTCTGACCGCTTCGCTTTTTCTCTCCGCGTCCACTCTTTATGCATTTGAGGCATCGAAGGATACTCCGGAGTTTATCAGGAAATTCAATACCGACGTGAAGGCGGCGAAAACTGACAAGGACAGGCTCAATATTGTCAAGAAATTCGTCGATGAGATAAAGACCTATGCGCTTCCTTACCCCTTCGGTGAAAGGGTGACCTTTGTCTATTTCAACGAAGGAGAGGGAAAGACTCCCCCGAAGGTCGAGGTGACCGGCGATTTCACCGGGTGGTTCAAGCCCGTCGCGATGCAGACCATAAAAGGCACAGGCTTCTATTATTACACCATGGACGATATGCCTCAGAAGGCCAGGATTGAGTATAAGTTCAAGGTGAACGGCAAAGAGGTCCTCGACCCTCTCAATCCCCGGCGCAATGACAACGGCGTGGGAGGGGAAAACTCATTTTTCTCGATGCCCCGCTATATTCCCCTCGTGGTATTTCCCGCCACAGGCCCCAAGGGAACCCTCAAGCCTCTCGAGATAAAGAGCGAGATCCTCAAGGGAAGCAGGCAGGCCACGGTTTATACGCCCCCGGGCTACGACGGGGCTGCCGGTGAAAAGTATCCTCTTCTGATAGTCCATGACGGCTCGCAGTACCTGAAGAGCGCCCAGTTCGCCGATATCGTTGACGATCTCATCGAGGCCGGGACCATCAAAAAGCTTGTCATTGTCTTCGCGGATCCCGTGGAGCGCACGAAGGAGTATGCACAGAACGCCGATTACATGCGCTTTGTGAAGGAAGAGCTGATGCCTCTCATACAGAAAGAGTACCGCGTGACAGGCAACCCCGGCGATACGGGCGTGATGGGGGCCTCGATGGGCGGCCTGATCTCACTGTCCCTGGCCTCGGCATACCCCGAGCTGTTCGGCCTGGTGGCGAGCCAGTCGGGCGCCCTGGCGCACCAGGGGACCACGCTTGTCAAGGACTTCACCGACTCTGAAAAGAAGCCTCTCAAGATATATACCGACGTGGGACTTTACGACCTTGTCTGCAAGGACAGCTCCTTTCTGAGGGCCAACAGATCTTTTGACCGCCTGCTCAGGGACAAGGGCTACGACCACCTCTACATCGAGTTCCCCGGGGGCCACCACTGGGTATGCTGGCGCGACAGGATCCCCGACGTCCTCGAGTTCCTCTACGGGAAGGGGAAATAGAAGGAGCGATGCCATGGAAACCTTTATCAAGATCTTCGTGATCTGTGCGGGGCTCTTTTCAATATGCGGAGCCCTTTTCAACTGGGAGTGGTATTTCAACCACCGCAAGGCCAGGGCCCTGGTGAAGCTTATCGGCAGGCCCATGGCGAGGGTCTTCTACTTCATCATAGGGGCAGCGCTTGTAACTCTTGGCGTGTGCTTTCACCTGGGCATCATGCCCATGCGTTAGGGTTGCAGGGACGGCCTGTTGAGGCATAGAGCAAGCCGGCCTCAGAATGTCGATGAAACGGCCTTTGCAACGCGGTCAACCATCTGCTTCCTGGTCTGACTGATGACAGGCTGCATCGCCTCCTGGGTTATCCCCATCACGGGGCCGAAGACCGGCATATTGTATGCCGTGGCGGTGCAGATATTGTCGAGCCCTTCCAGCACATTCCCGTTTTTGAAATTGTCGATGGCCTTCGAATACTGCATGTCCGCCCCTGTCATCGGTGAGAGCCTGCCGACCTGCTCGGCAAGGGCGGGGTTCCATTCGTGGAGCGCCTTGAAGCCCGACGTGTAAAGAGCCCCGATGGCGGCGGGGGGGAATACTGTCGCTGCGGCCGAGAAGATCCCTGCCTTGCAGTCAAGGTAGCCGTCAAGGGTTTTCCCCTCCTTCATCTCGTTGAGGCCATTGGCGATTCCAAGCGCGCCACCCGCTACTCCGAAGAGGGACCCGGCCTTGCTGAGGAGCCCTCCTGCAGGGCTCTTGGCGGCATTGAGAATATCATCGGTAAACTGGCCGGCGTTCTTCATACTCAATATCCCGTCTTTCCCAAGCCCTGCGTAGTTTTTTGCGAACTCCGCGATGGAACCGGCTCCGTCGGCCGATTTGAGCAGGGTGCCGATGTTGCCTGCCAGGGAGTCCCCCGAGGTGAGCGCCTTGAGGGGATCGCCGCTCTCGATGCCCTGCTTGATTTTAAGAGCGCTCTCCACGAGGGAGGCGGGATTGGCGCCGATGTTTTTCGCAATTTTCATGGCGTCAGTGGCGATATTGCTGGTGCTCTGTGATGTCTGCTGATCTGTTGAGGCTTCGCCCCTCTGCGCCTCAGGCTTCGATCCTTCCTGCTTCATGGAGGCTGCGGGATCCTGCGGGAGAAACCGGGGCTTCATGGCAGGCTCTGGACCAGGTGAAGGCAGCAGCGATCTGCCTTTTTCACCGGCGGGGCGCTCCTGGAGTTTCCCCAGGGCAGCCTGCACCTGGCCGCCGAGACCATTTTTCAGGCTGTCGAGCAGAGAGGCGCCCCGGGGCTTTTCATCGCCTTCAGGGGCTCCCGCCGTGGCTTCCGCTCCCATCCGACACTCATCGGGGTGCTCCTCTGCGCCGGGGGCATCGCCGGCACCCTTTTCAACGGGAGCCTTCTCATCGCGTAACGTGGCAGCGCCTGCCACCGGGGCGGGCTCTTCATTTCTCTTATTATTCTCTATGGGCTTTATCGAGTCGTCTGCTATGCGGCACCTCTCTCTTCCCTCATGATCCCTGTTATCTTTTCTTGTACGAGGCCTGGAGCCCCGTGAAACCCCTCTCGGCCGAGCGGTTCGACGCGCAGGCCGTGGGGTCGAAGAATTTCCACTGCCCTGTGGAGGGATCCTTGTACTCCACCCAGTAATGGCCGCCATTGTAGCTCTTGGACTTGATGTCTCCCAGGACAAGCCTGGACTGAATCCCTTTATCCTTGAGCTTCTGCATCGCCACGTCCGCGAGGTCCCTGCAGTTCCCCGATTTCTCACTCATGGTCTGGGAATTAGACTTTTTGTCGTCGTAATAGAACTGGTATCTGTACCCCGCCATCTCCCTGGCGACGTCAGCCACCCCTCCCTTGCCGGCACTGCCTCCGCCGTCAGTGTTCACCGTGCCGTTGTCAGCGGGGGGAGTGTTATTGCCGCCGTTGGCATCGTTTCCGCCATTGGCATCGTTGCCACCGTTTGTCTGATTCCCTTTGCTGGCAAGTCCCTTGAGATACTGCATAATCGCCATCATCGTTGCCATGGTGCTCTGGAGGGAATTGAGCATAGCGCTCTGTGCCGCATTGGAAAATACGCTGGCCGCATACCCCTGGGCCATGGACTGCTGCTCAAGCGATGCCGCCTGCGGAAAGAAACCGCCAGACAAGATGAAAGAGCCCGCTTCCCTGCCCAGCATGGTGTTTTCTGCCGATGCCCCCAGGGTATTCATCAGCCCTGCAGACGAGGGGGGGCCCGGAAGCCATCCCTGGGAAAACCGGGGAAGAAGAGCACCCCGCGGGCCGGGGAAAAAGCCGGTGGTATCAAGTGGATTTCCAGTCATCGGATCATCTCCTTCATGGTAAGGCTTTCTCTCACTTTTACCGCCGGATGGTGAATAAACATTGAAACGTCGTTGAAAAAAAACTGAAATTGTAAAATCATTGTGACATCAATGTGAACAAAAAGGAAATGGGGACTGCCTGGGTTAACATTCCTAGACAGGATAGAACTGCCCTCTCAGGGTCAAGGAGGCTGCCAATGAGTTACCTGGATATTCTCGGAGAAAGCGCCCATAAGAACAGGAGCCTGGTTTGCCTCGGGCTGGATCCCGTCGTAGAGGCACTGCCGGAGGCTTTCAGGAAAGAGGGCATTGTGGGGGCCCTTCATTTTTTCCTGGAGATCTTCCAGATGATGAAAAATGAAAAGGTGCTCTGTGGGGCCTTCAAGCTGAATCAGGGCTTTTACCTCGTGCACGACAGGCCTTTTGACGATGACTTCAGCGGAAGCAGGGTCCTGGCGAGGCTCATCAAGGCGATCAATGAGCTCTTCCCCGGTATCCCCGTCATCCTGGATTCCAAGAGGGGAGACATCAAGAAATCCTCGGCAAATTATGCCCTGGAAGCTTTTACCGTCTGGCAGGCCAATGCAGTGACGGTCTCACCTTATATGGGCTCCGATTCGGTGTCCCCCTTCTCTCACTTCTGCAGCCACAGCGATAAAAAAGGCATCTATGTCCTGAACCGCAACTCCAATCCGGGAGCCAAGGATTTCCAGGACCTCCCCACGGTCCATGGAAAAGAAAAGATGCCCTTATACAAAGCCGTGGCGGAGAAGATCGCGGAGTGGGCCGAGAAGCACCCCGGTGTCGGCGCCGTCATAGGCGCCGTTTCGCTCCCAGAGCTCCGTGACCTCGCGGGCTTTTACCATGACAAAAAGATTCCACTCCTCATTCCAGGAGTGGGAAGCCACCATGGGACCGCAAGGGAAGCAGCTCACACGCTGAGATCGGCGGGATATGAGCTATCACTCGTGAGGATTAACAGCTCGCGGGGAATCACCCACCACTGGCACAGGACAGGCGAGCTTCCTCCCGACAGGTGGGAGCACTCAGTCGTTGATGCCCTCAGGTCCTTCAACCACGCCATAGATTTCAGATGACCCATGGGTGCCCTCAGCGCCATGAGCCAGAGCGGAGACCGTTCTCCCTGCCAGGGCTTGCTATGAAAGGCCTTCGATGCCCAGGAGCCTCACCTTGCCATATTGACATGAAAGCTGCAGTAAGGTATACTAAAGAAAGAAGTAAATAATGTAAGCAGTAATTGGTGTTATTAAAAATCGTCGCCGCAGAGGGGGGGTAGATGATGAGTTTTGATATTCACGAGATCCAGGCCCGGGGACTGTCATTCCAGGAACAGATCAATGTCCTGCAGAGCAGGCGCGCCGGGCGCACGGAGCGCCAAGATGATGCTGTTCAGCCTTCCGACGAAGGCCTCACCGTTGAGGAGGCATTTCGGCGCACCGCCTATATGGACGGAGCCCTCGGTCACATCGAGTCCCTCCGTTATGGCACTGCTTTTCCCGATCTGGCATCACTGGCAGGCACCGGCACCTCGATTGATGAGGATGCTTCACAGGAGCCACCTTCCTCGCAGGCTCCAGCGGCACCGCAGCCTTCAGCCACTGATGCGCAAAGAACGGGGGCCGCCATGGTGGCAGGTCCCGCAGGCCTCGCGGCACTGGAAGCCCCTCAGCCCCTTCCCTTTACGAGAAACACTGACGATAACAGTGAGAACAGGGAGATCAAGGCCCGCTATGCCACCCTCCAGCGCCTCGTGACGAGTGGTGACCCGGATTTCGGCCCGTCGAGAATCCTTGAGAGGAAGCATGAAAACGGTGAAACCAGAATCCTTGAGCTTTCAGAGGAGCTGACCTCTCAGGCACAGCTTGCGCAGGTGATGACAGGCTCAACAGGTTCCGGCCTGGACCCCTTTCAGGGTCATGCCCACAGATCCTTCATCCGCTCTGATGACGGGAACAGGATGTCTTACTATGACAGCTCCAAGAAATACGCAATATTCAGGGATGGCAGCAAAATTGAGTACAGAGATCTTTACCGCGAGACCAAAACCATCTATACCGTGGATGCCCGGGGAAACGTGACAGAGCAGGAGCAGGACCGTGAAGGAAAAACCATAAGAACCACCGTCGCGGCTTCTGACGGCAGCACGAGACACCTCAATGCGAGAGGCGAAGTGACGGAAACGAGGCCCGCTGACCCGTCAATGGCCGATTACGGGAAGATCGTGGACAGGTTGGCCTCTTTCAAGGATAACAGCGGTGGGACAAGAGCCCTCACCGAGGAACAGCGTTATAACCTCACCGCGGCCCTCTCGCGGTACGACCTCAAGACTCTGGAAGCCCTGGAAAAACAAGGCGTGCGCATCGATGTGCTCGACCACACGGGCCCTCAGGCACCGGGAGGGTGGCCCCGCACGGCGAGGGGCCTCTACCAGGAGCGGGAAAAGAGGATCACACTCAGGGAGACGGACCTTGGAGGCGGCGGGAGCCTCAGCGGTCTGGGAACGGCCCGCCATGAAATGGCCCATGCCCTCGATGACATGCTTGTGCCCGATCAGGACAGGAACAGCCCTCTTTCAGCGACAACGAATGATCCTGCGCTGCGGAAGATTTATGATGATTACAAGAGAAGGACAGGCCTCATGAATACCGCGGATATGATGAACATGGGTATGTCCACCGGCGGGGGAGGAGCAGAGAGCCTGGGCCAGGGCGACCGCTCCCTCGTGTGGAGCGACTATGCGGCAAAGGATCCTTCCGAATACTTTGCCGAAGGGACCCGTCTTTATCTCGGGAGTGACAGGGAAAGAGAGACCCTCAAGAAGCTCGATCCAGGCCTTTACAGTTATGTGGAGAAGCTGCTTGCCCGCGCCCGCGGGAATTGATTAAGGGGGGGAGCCATGAAAATCAATGACACCCGTTTTGTCCACCTGGTAGCAGACCAGGGCGTCATCAAGGACAAAGAAAAGAAGCTCGAGAAGGAAAACGAGGAGCCCCAGGCCGACGCCTATGAGTCAGGAGAGGGGAAGCCCGCTCTCATGGACCCTGAAAAAATGCTTTCCCTTGTGAAGCAGAAAACCTTCAACCTGGGCGATGTGAAGGATACTGTCGAGGAGCTGAAACAGGCCAGGGGCTTCAGGGCAAGCGAGGAGGAGCTTAAAGCCATAAGAAGGGAGCTCAAGGAGCTCCATGGCGAGATTACCTCCACTGAGTGGAAAAACATTGCTCCCTCCGACAGGAAAAGACTTGAATGGATCAGCCTCGCCGAGGCGGGAGTGAAAGATTCCCTCGAGGGAATAAGAAAAAATCACAGGACCACGCAGTGGGAGCAGATTGCCGCCGGGCAGGGCGGAGAGATTCCCGCGACCTATGAGCATTATTTCAGGGAGACCCAGGTCCCCGCCGGGGAGATGCGGGAGATACTGAAGCTTGCCGGGGATCTGAACAGCCCGGGCTCCGCCATGAAGCTTCAGGGCAACGAGACCACGCCTCTCATGAGGGGAGATATCTGGGCAAGGAAGATGTCCCTCCTTGACAGGGCCGTGAAGGAGCCCGTACAAGAGGGAAAGCCTGTCGAGATAGACGCGGAATATTACGAGATGAGCAGCCCCGCGATGATAGGGCGCCTGACCTGCGCCGCGCAGGCAGGCGCAAAGGTCCGCGTCGTGCTTGACCCCGGCCACCTCCAGGGGACGGGGAAGAAGAGCTTTGACGGCACCTCTCTCGCGGTCCGTGCCTCGACGGTGGAGCAGCTTCTGAGGGACAACGAAGAAAGGGACATGGCCGTCACTCTCTATCCCAACAGGGAGCAGCTCGGAGGCCGAGACGAGATAATGCACCGCAAGATCTTCAGGGTAGGGGAGGAGGTCGTCTTCGGCGGCATGAACGCCAACGAGGGCTCCGGCGAGAACATAGATTTCGGCATGGCCATAAGGGGCCCTGCGGCCAAGAAGCTGGGAGAGGAGTTCAGGGAAGATGCCGCCACCTCGGCGGGAAAGTCCCTCGAGGATATTTACGGCAATCAGCTTGAGCTGCTGAGGGACGAAGAGACCTCGGTGTCGCTCTCGAAGTTCGGGTTTGAAAGCATGCTCTCGTCGTTCTACGGCTCCCGCGCAGGGCTTACAGAAGCCGAGAGCCGTTCCGGGCGCGTCGAAAAGCTTCTCGCGGCGGCAAAGCAGGGAGGCATCAAGCCGGCGATGCTGGGGGAGTTCCCCGATACCGACGGCGACGGGAGGGTCTCCACCATTGACGTGAGAGATTTCCTGGTTTCGGGCGGCGGGAAGAGCGTGAAGCTCACCGAGGCCGGTAAGGAGCTGCTGGCCTCCAGCGTTGAGTCAACAGTGGCTCGCATAAGCAAGAAGAAGAATGTCGCCGCTTTCTCTGACAGCGCTCCGCCGGAAGGCACTGTAGAGGACGGAGCAAGGGCAAAGGATGTCCTCGCCGTGGGAAGCTCGGGCGTCGAGCGCCAGGCCCTGGTCCTCAACTCAATCGCTTCAGCCGAGAAATTCATCAAGGTGTCGGCCTTCGTACTCAATGATGACATGGCGAAGCTCCTCATCGAGAAGAAGCGTGAAAAAGAGGCCCGGGGTGAGAAGTTCCAGGTGCAGGTCATCATGGATCCAGGCCTTTACGGGTACGGGGGCACCCCGAACGAGGCAGCTTACAAGCGCCTTGAAGACGGCGGCGTCGAGGTGAAGTGGTCGCTCCTTGACAGGACCAGCCCCGCCCATGACAGGAAGAATCACAGCAAGCTCATCATTACTGACAAGATGATTCTCACGGGGAGCACCAACTTCTCTGCCAAGGGGCTCCGCAACAACTGGGAAGTAAACGATATCGTCTATTTCAACGAGGATGACCCCGGGAGCATGGAGAAGCAGGCCGAAGTGGTGCGCGACTACGACGCGATGTGGAAGCGCGAGGCCATAGGCATCAATACAAAAATACCGGCGGCGCGCCGTTACGAAGACTACCAGGGCGACGACAGGGAGCAGAAGACCGACCGCTACCGCACAAAGCTGGTGCGGGAGTTCTGCGAATCCATCGAGGAATACGAGAAAGAGATAGGGGCGAAGATCAGCGCGGCATCCTCAGATAAGGGAATCCGGGAGAGAGTGGCGGGCCGGGTGGCCGGCGGCGAAGATAGCGGCTATGCCATCCTGAAGTGCTTCACCGCTCAAGAGCTTGATTCCATGAGGGCTTCGCTTCCCTCATGGAGGAACCTCCAAAATCTCCGGGCCGGCCGGGAACCCCAGGGATGAGGCATCCTGCCGGGATGGCGCTCCCTCCTCCTATCTGCTGCGAGGCTTCAGCAGGAAATCCCTGGTGAGCTTCTTGGTCGAGCCGGTGAACTTTGCCGTCGAGAACCAGGGGCGCTCCTTATCTTCACGGGTTATTCTCTTCATGGCTTCGTCATCACCGTAGGTCGCCGTCTGCGGCTTTCCCGGCGCCTTCTCGCCGGTATAGCCGGGCGCCATGAATTTCACTATCTCATCGGATACGGCCTTTATCTCCAAGGGGCTCACCTGGAACTTGATGGGATGGGCATAATCCGCCTTCCCGGAGAAGGTGTAAAATCCTGATTTGAAGCCTGTACCGGTGCCCCAGATGTCGGTCCTGGAAGGGGTGAAGAGGTAGAGGGCCACGTCGGTGTCGCCTTCGGAGAGGGTGGTGACCTTCAGGGGGAAGTAGAGGGAGGGGCTCTTGAACTGATACAGGATAGGGGCGATGGAGCGCTTTTCCGTGGTGAGCTCTATCACGTCAAAGACATAATAGGAATAGCCCCGGTCAAGGTAGTCTTTTACAAGGGGATGCAGGCGCGCCACGTCTTCCGGCATATACTGGAGCTGATTCATCGTGTAAAACTTTTTGACCCACTCGCCAAAGCCGTCAAGATGATTGATTTTTGCGATATTGATGTCGTGGGCTCCGATCTTCTTGTGAAAGACAATTTCCACGGAAGGCTCATGGGATGAATCTTTCTGTGCACTTTCAAGTGCACGGCCAGGGGACTTCCCTTCTGGAACTGCCGGGCGATGGTTTGAGATAAGGCGGGCTATCCCCTGGAAAACCTCCTCCTTTGCCTCCTCGACGCGCGACGGCTTCGAGGGGAGGGGCATGAACTCAAGCACCTTTGACTTGGCGCTTGCATATTTGTCGGTAGAGAGGATCATGAGCTCCTCGCCGTTTCTCCAGCATATTATGGCCTTCTGGCCCGCATCGAAGACATCGATGTTCTCCTTCATCGTCGGCGGCCTCAGCACAAAGGAGCCGCGGTCGGCAGAGGCAGGGCCGCATAACGCGGTGACAAGCACTATACATGAAAGGCTGAAAATCATCACTGCAGTGAATGGAACAAGAAAGCTCTTTTTCATGGGGCACTCTCCTTTACCGGTCATATTGACAGAATTCTCCCCGCCGGCCCCATTTCCTCTTGCGGCAAAGCACCCGCACCTTTCGTGTGAGGCCCCGGTCCGCTCTCTACCAGATGCTCACCTGGTTTCAAAGATTTTATCCTGGCGGTCCTGGAGGAAGACCCTGTCGAAGTCACTCTTCGAAGCACCCTGGAAATGTCCGAGAGCCTCTTTCCTGCAGTCGGGGCAGGATTTGCGCGGGACGTGCACGGCGCGGATACGGTACCCGGTTTCGGCAGACGACGAGTCTATGACCCAGGACCCCGGGCAGTCTCCGCAGAGGCGCAGTCTTTCCTGCTGATATTCAGTGATGCCGTCGGTGTCGTAGAATATGGTGCGGGCCTGCTCATCATAACGGTTTACGCCCCGGAGCCTCACCGCATTTTCCCTGCGGTGCTCCCAGAGGACCGTCAGTTTCCCGCAGAGCTCCCTGCAGTAGTCCATGATTTCTCTCTGGGGCTTGAAGGACTGCAGGTCCCTGTCAGGCTCCTTCACATGAGAGAAGTCCATCCCCGCCATGGCGAGGATAATCCCCGTATTTACGTAAGGGAGGGCTCCCTCGATGGAATAGCCCCCCTCCAGCACGGCGATGTGGGGGGATAGCTTTCTGTTCAGCTCCGCGTAGCCCTGTGCCGTGAGCATCATGTTCGTGATGGGATCGGAGTAATGGTTGTCCTGCCCCGCTGAGTTGACAATGATCTCGGGCCTGAATTCCTCAAGGACGGGCAATACCAGGTGATCCATCACGTAGAGGTAACCGTCGTCGGACGTAAAGGGGGGGAGGGGCACGTTGAGGGTTGTGCCATAGGCGCCCAGGCCGCCAAGCTCGTCGATGAAGCCTGACCCCGGGTAGAGGGTTCTCCCGTCCTGGTGGAGAGAGATGAAAAGGGTGTCGGGATCATGCCAGTAGATGTCCTGGGTGCCGTCGCCGTGGTGGCAGTCCGTGTCCACGACGGCGACCCTGTCCACGCCGAAGGCATCGCGGATATACTCTATCATGATGGCTTCAATGTTGATGTTGCAGAAGCCCCTGTTCCCGTGGACGACGCGCATTGAGTGGTGCCCCGGGGGACGCACCAGGGCAAAGGCACAGTCAGCCTCGTGGCTCAATACAAGCTTTGCCGCCTTGATGGCGCCGCCTGCGGAGATCATGTGGGACTCCGTGGTCCTGCTCTTTACATCGGGCACGCAGAAATGGACACGCTCCACGTCCCGTTCCACGGCGATGTCGGGCCGGTATTCCCTGATCCCCTCGATGTCCAGGAGGCCTTCCTCGGCTATCTGGTCCTGGGTGTAGAGGAGGCGCTCCTCTCTCTCCGGGTGCGTGGGGCTTATGGCCCAGTCATAGGCCGGGAAGAAGACGAGAGCCATTTTTTTCGGTGATTTCAGCATGGGCTCTCCTCCTTGATCAGTGAGCCCGTGAGGCCCGGCCTTGTCTGCACCATGACCCTGATGGTTCTGCCCGCCGTGGAGTATCCCCTCACCATCGAGAACTCCTGGGATTCCAAGAAGTCCGGAGTGACATCGCTTTCGGAAGCTCCCCGCGCAATGGCTTTTTTCACAAGAGCGGAGGCTGCAAGCTCCTCCATTTCCCTGAGCCTGGCGCCCCGCTCCACTGGTCCATAAAATCCGTCCTCGGCGATGGCCGCGTAACCTCTCTCAGTATCGGCTATAAGGGTGATCTCTGCCGTAATGCGCGCCAGGGAAGCGCCAAGGGCATTGGCCACCTCGAAGTGCCGCGGCGTGAGGACCGGCATCCCAAGGGCTTCCTCAAGCCAAGGAGCCATTGCTTCCGCGGGACCTCCCACTGCGACAGCGGATTCAGGGATGATGTGCTCGCCCTTTATAAGTTCATGAATCGTGTAGACGGGCCGTGAATTGACATCATTGACAAGAGTCCTTGCCGCGGCGGCGATATGAGAGGCTGCCTGCCTTATGATCTTCTGCGGCGTCTCATCGGGAGAGAGGGATGCTGCACCGGCCAGGCGTGCCATCGCTTCCTGTGCTTTCTCCCTTGACCCGGGGGCTGCCGCGCCCCCGGCCATGAGGGCGTCGGTAAGGGCAGGGGCAGGCCCTCCCAGGCACATGGGCAGGCCCTTTCTCAAGGGGCCCACTTTGAAGCAGGGGCCCTCGAAGGTGACTTCGCTGTCGCCTCCTATGCCTATTGACTGGGAAAGCAGGCCCCGCACGAGGGTCAGGTGCCCTCCGAGAGTGATGCCATGGGGCTGAAAGAGGGGCGATCCCTTGTGAAAAAGGGAAATGTCGGTAGTGGTGCCTCCCATATCGAGGCCGAGAAAGGATTTTTCTTCTGTAAGGGCCAGGAGTCCCATGATACTTGCCGCAAGGCCAGAGAGAATGGTATATACAGGGACCTCCGATGAAGCATCGAGCTTCATGGTGCCGCCATCGGCTTTCAGCACAAAGAGGGGAGCCGTGATGCCGATTCCTTTCGCCGCCTTCTCCAGCCCCTCTGTGAATTCCCTGTGAAGGCGCCATACGGAGGCATTGAGAAAGGCTGTGGCAATTCTCCGGGGAAAATTGAGGGTGCCCGAGAGAAGATGGCCCATGGAGACAAAGGGGAAGACTCTTCCTGAGAGTTCCCTGATGGCAAGCTCATGGGAGGGGTTTCTCGTGGAAAACTTTGTAACGGTCCCAAGGGAAGAGCCTCCTGCATCTTTTATGGACCCGAGGGCCTTTTTCACTGCATCCTCATCGAGGGGAAGAAGCTCCCGCCCGCGGTGATCAAGGGCTCCCTTGACGAGGTGGAAATTGCTGCCGCAGGAGAAGAGCGAGGCATCGAGGCCGGGGCCGCCGGCGACTATCATGCCGGCCTCCTCAAGGCGCCCCTCGACGATGGAATTTGTGGAGAGCGTGGTGCTCACGACGACCCTTGTGACTTCCCGGGGATCAATGCTTTCCAGGAGCTTTCCCAGGGCGCTGGTCACCGAGGGGAGGATCCCCCCTTTTTCGTTGGAGGACTTCACTTTCCGTGCGATGCGGAACTCTTTGAGAAGGACGGCATCAGTGTTGGTGCCGCCTATGTCGATGCCGACAATCATTGTCCAGGCCCAGGACCAGGCCCAGGGCCGGGATCAGGGCCGGGATTGAGGGATGGGGGAACAGGGCAGCCGAAGAATCCCAGGATGCCCTTGGTGACGGCGAGCGCTATCTTTTCCTGGAAAGCGGAATCCACAACGAGCGCTTCTTCCGAGGGGTTGCTGATAAAGGCAGGCTCTATGAGGGCCGCGGGCATATCGGCTTCACGGAGGACCTGGAAGCCCGCCTGCTTGACGCCCCTGTCCTTGAGCCCTATTGTCTGGACCAGGTTGGTCTGGAGCTCCGTGGCGAGCTTCTTGTCCTCGCTGTCACCCTTGGTGTACCAGAAGGTTTCGGTGCCCTCGGCCAGGCGCTTTTTCTTCGCCGCCGAGTTGAAATGCGTCGAGACAAAGATATCGCACCCTTCCTTCTCAGCAATCTCTGTCCTGTCATGGAGAGAGATAAAGGTGTCGTCTCCCCGCGTGAGAATCACCTCGGCGCCGCATTTTTCCAGGTCAGCCTTGGTCTTGAGGGAAACCGCCAGGTTCATGTCCTTCTCATCGGTGCCGGCGGGCCCGTGGGCTCCGCCGTCCTTCCCGCCGTGGCCCGCGTCAAGGCAGATCTTTTTCCCCTTGAGGGGCAGCTCTGGCTCCTGCCCTGGAGGAGGAGTGGCTCTGAAGGAGGGAATGTTTGACATGGTGATAAGGCTCCCGCTCATTTTATTTTGAGGCTACAGTATCATTATATATATCCAGGGAGGGGGAGTCAAGAGGAAATGGGGGTCATCGGGGGGCTCTCCCATGAAAAAAGCCCCTGAACGGGGCTTTTTCTGTATTGAATACCACAGGCTTCAACTGTTGAGGATTTTCTCGGCTTCCTCCTTGTCGGTATCCATGATATAGCTTATGCCGCTTATCTCAGATGCTTCATGGGTCAGCGCCGCTATATCATCCCGTGATATATACTCCATGGAGAACTTGCGGCTGCCGGCCATAATCTGGCGCAGTCCCTGGGCAAGACGCTCATAATAGGTGAAAAGTCCCAAGGCTCCCGCAGGGAGCTTCTCAAACTCGGAATCTCCCATCTCTTTGCGTAACGAGCTTGCCGTGACAAAAATCTCGTCTATTGTGGTGCCGAAACGCTCGACATAGACAGGAAGCTGCTGCCTCTCCATGGCGAGCCCTATGGTTTTTCCCACCATGGCGGCCGCAATGGGAGCCCGCGCCATACCCACGAGCTTTACAAAGGGAGCTCCAAGAGCGAGTCCTTTGAAGATGCTGTCCTCAAAGGTGAATCCCCCGGCCACGGCCAGAGTCGGTAAATATTTTCCTTTCTCAGTGAGGTGTTTTGCATACCGATAAAGAAGGGTATGAAGCTCCACCGGTGGGATGCCCCACTCATTCATCATTTTCCACGGGCTCATGCCGGTTCCGCCGCCGGCAGCGTCTACCGTGAGAAGATCCAGTTTATATTTTGATGCAAAGACCACCGCACGCGCAAGGTCAACGGGACGATAGGCTCCTGTCTTGAGAAAAATATACTGCGCGCCGGCCTCTCTGAGCTCCTTGATTCTTTTTGCAAAAGATTCCTCCGTCACCATGCCGACGCGGGAGTGCCGCTCAAATTCCTTGAAGGCACCGTGTT
Source organism: Candidatus Eremiobacterota bacterium (assembly GCA_031082125.1). Classification (NCBI taxonomy): domain Bacteria; kingdom Bacillati; phylum Vulcanimicrobiota; species Vulcanimicrobiota bacterium. The sequence goes on along the minus strand of JAVHLM010000037.1, from coordinate 31,890 downwards.
CAAAAGACCTTATCACATCAGGGTTTGTGGGATCGGGCATGACTATGTAACCGCGTTCATGAAGCATCTGAGCCTTTTTCAGATCCCTGATCTTCACCTCCCCGCCAATATCCTTCGCCCCCTGGCCCCACTTGAGCTCAACGCACTTGACACCGAGCTTTTCTATGGCGTACTCCTGGACACCCAGGCGCGTATCTTCTATGTTGGCCTGCACTATTATCGCGCCATATCCCTCATGCTGGTGATCCTGAAACAGTTTCACCCTCCGCTTCAAATCAACAGTATCTGCCACACGGCCGTCCTTGATGACCGACTGGGGATCCATGCCCACCACGTTTTCACCGATGGTAAGGCCGGTGCCGGCCAGCGCAGTCCCGATGGCGAGGCCTTCCCAGTTGTTCTTTGCGATATCCGTGGAGCCTATACCGGGGATAATCCAGGGATACCGGAACTTTATCCCCTTGTCATGGCCGAAATGCACTTCAATGCTGACGGCAGGGAAGATGGCCTTGTCGCTGTCCGCTTCGATGCCATGGGCCCCGGCAGCGGTGCCCATTATGTTGAAGTGAGAATAATCGACAGGATATCTTTTTTCTCCTGCTGTCGTGATGACTCCGAAAGGCTGAGGATAGATGACCTCGTGGCCGCGGTATGCCGACTTGCCGATCTCGCACATGCCGATGCACCCGTCAACGCAGGTCACGCACATACCCGATGATGACACAATTGAGCCCTCTGTTCTGTTCTTTGTCAGAGTCGCTGCTGAAGCATTTGTTCTTGTAAAAGACATTGAGCAATTCCTCCTTAATTTTTAATCTTTTCTTATTTCACAGGCAACGCACGGTGCCATATAACACATCATATCGTCGAATTTATCCTTCTCGAGGCATGGAGCGCTCAGGTTGGCGCACCCGCCGCATATGGCCTCATCGGGCTCTGTATAGGTGCATCTGAGCTGGCAGGCGGGGCACACGTATATGCAGCCCCCGCATAGCCTGCAGACCTCAGACTTTACGTCAAAAGGAGTTCCTATGCTGCGCTTCTCACCCCGCCCCCTGAATCCGATGGCTTTTGCCATCATCTGCTCTTCGCACATCCTCACGCAGAGCCCGCAGAGAATGCACTCTTCATGCTCCTGCATGAAGCGCTGCTGCCGTATTTCATGGGCTGAGGCCAGGTCCTGGATTATCTTTGACTGCGGGCAGGAAGCAAGCATAAGCTCCAGGATCATCTTCCGCGCTCTCACCACGCGTGCCGATGCTGTCCGGACCGTAAGGCCCTCTTCGGCCGGATAGGTGCAGGAAGACACCAGCCTCGCTCTTGGGCCCTCACCAATCTCCACCACGCAGAGCCGGCAGGCTCCGTAAGATGAAAGCCCTTCCATATGGCACAGAGTGGGGATGGGAAAGCCCAGGAATCTTGCCGCCTCAAGCAGTGTAGTGCCTTTCTCTACTGAAACAGAGAGACCATTTATTATCATCGCTATCATGCTTTATTGCCTCCCACTGCTGATATTGCGCTTTCATCCTTTGCCGGATCCGTGAACTCCAGATCACACCTGAGGCACCTTCTTGCTTCTCCAATCGCTTCATTTTCAGGAAGGGGCCTCTCCACTTCATTGAAATTCAATTTCCTTGCTTCGACAGAGATGACAGGGGGTATTGCCCTGAGAGCTTTCCCTGTCTCCTCTTCACTCAAGGTTACCGGTTCAACGTAGACCTGAGGCAGACATAACGGCGGGCGCTGGCGAAGCGGTTCACCCTTAAGGTAACGGTCGATCATGACAGAAACATTTTTCCCTGCAGCTATAGCATCAACGACTTTGCCGGGACCGGTCACTACATCACCCCCTGCAAAAACACCAGGCCTGGCAGTCTCTGATGTTTCGGGGTCAGCAACGAGAGCTCCACCGGCACTTATTCCGATGCCCATTGATGAAATGAAATCAATATCCGGCTTTTCGCTTATCGCCACGATCAATGTGTCCAATGGAACAAGCTGCTCTGAGCCTGGTATCGGAACCGGTTTTCGCCTTCCGCTCGAATCGCGCTCACCCGGTTTGTTATCAATGAATTCAACGCCCGTAAGCCGCCCTTCGCGCAAATGGATTTTAACGGGGGCCGCCAGCGTTCTGAGCTCCACTCCCTCCTGGAGGGCCGCTTCAATCTCTTCCTCATAGGCCGGCATTTCATGGCGGGTGCGGCGGTAAAATACCGTCACGCTCTTAACGTTTTCCTGGCGTACGGCAACCCTTGCAGCGTCGAGTGCGGAGTTTCCTCCGCCGATAATACCTACACGGCCTTCCGCCAGGTTCTTTCCCTGAAGATTAAAGGTCTTCAAAAATTTAATTGAGGGATAAATACCTGCGGCATCTTCGCCTTCCAGGTTCAGTTTCAGGCTCCTGTGGGCTCCCAAGGCGAGAAAAATTGCCTTAAAGCCCTCTTCAAGCAGGCTGTCCAGTGTCATGTCCCGGCCCAGCACCGTATTGAGCTTAAGAGTCACCTTATCAGCCAGCAGGGAATTGATTTCCTTACTGAGATTTTCACGCGGCAGTCGATAGGCCGGAATACCGCTGACCAGCATGCCGCCTGGTTTTGGATCCGCTTCAAAGACCGTGGGGTGATACCCCTTCAGAGAGAGGTAATAGGCGGCAGTCAAACCGGCCGGTCCTGAGCCGATTATGGCCACCCGGTGCTTTTTATCTTCAGACCTCTCTGGGGTATACACCGAAGGATCTACCCTGTCTACAATAAATCTCTTCAATGATCTTACCGAAACAGCCTGATTTCCCGTGGTGCATGCCCGGCATCTCTCTTCGCAGGGGTGGCTGCATACACGAGCGCATACCGATGGAAAGGGGTTGGCTTCCCTTATGACTTTGTAGGCTTCTTCATTTTCGCTGCGCGCGATGTGGGAAATATACCGCCAGGCTTCAGTGCCGAGAGGGCAGGCCGCCTGGCATGGCGCACCTACAAGATCCTTGCATACCAATGCACTGCATTTATTCCTGAGGATATGATCCTCATATTCATGACGAAAATACTTAAGGGTGCTGAGGACCGGATTTGAGGAGGTCTGGCCAAGGCCGCACATGGTGGTGTCCTTCACCACAAGGGCAAGCTCCTCAAGGGTATTCAAATCACTGATGACTGCTCTGCCTTTGGTGATATTGTCGAGAATCTCATACATCCTCTGCGTTCCCTTCCGGCACGTGAAGCATTTGCCGCATGACTCATCCTTGAGGAAATTCATATAGTACCTGACGATATCAACCATGCAGGTGTTCTCATCCATCACGATCATGCCGCCCGAGCCCATGATGGAGCCCGCGCCTGCCAGGCTGTCATAATCAATAGGGAGATCAAACCTGTGTGCGGGGATACAGCCTCCCGAAGGACCGCCAGTCTGCACTCCTTTTATCTTTGCCTTTCCGCCCGGTCCTCCCCCGATACCGTAGACGATATCTTCAATGCTTATCCCCATCGGCACCTCAACGAGCCCGTTATACTTCACCTTGCCTACGAGGCTGAATATCTTGGTGCCTGTGCTCTTTTCCGTGCCGACAGCCCTGAACCGGGCGGCGCCGCTCTCAATGATGACAGGGATATTTGCCCATGTTTCCACGTTATTGATAACCGTCGGCCTTCCGTTGATTCCCTTCTTAATAGGGAAGGGGGGGCGCTGGCGGGGCTCCCCTATCCTCCCTTCAATAGAGGCGATCAGTGCGGTTTCCTCACCGCATACGAAAGCGCCGGCGCCTTTTACAAGCTTTATCTCAAAGGAGAATCCGCTCCCCAGGATATTCTCCCCGAGAAGCCCAAGCTCGCGGGCCTGGCGGAGGGCTATGAGAAGGTGCTTGATCGCATAGGGATACTCATTCCGCACATAAATTACCCCTTCCGGAGCACCAGTTCCATAGGCGCCAATGAGCATCCCCTCGATAATGCTGTGGGGATTGCCCTCAAGCAGGCTCCTGTCCATATATGCCCCTGGATCGCCTTCATCAGCATTGCATACAAGGAATTTTCCGCGGGTGCCATTCTGCTTTGCAAGCATCTCCCACTTCACACCGGTGGGGAAGCCCCCGCCGCCGCGGCCCCGAAGGCCTGATGCCTTCACTTCATCTATGACCCATTGCGGATTTGCCTTGGAAAGCACTTTTGTCAAGGCCTGATACCCGCCGTTTTCTATATAGGTATAAATTCTTATGGGATCGACTTTCTCGCCGCGGCTGAGAATGGTCCGGGTCTGTCCTTTGTAGAAGGGAATATCATCATGTTTCTCAATAGTCTTTCCTGTAGTGGTATCCACAAAGAGCAGATCCTCCAGGACTGCTCCTGTTGCCACTGCCTCCATGATCCTCACCATGGCATCCTGAGTGACCTTCGGATATAAGGTTCTGCCCGGCTCGACGAGAATTGAAGGCTCCAGCTGGCAGCATCCGTGGCACCCGGTAATCCGGAGATGAATCTTATCTACTAGTCCCCCCGCCAGCAATTCTCTTTTAGCAATGCGGATCAGATCATTCGCACCGCTAGCCTGGCCGCACGTTCCTGCAGGAATGACAATAACGGGAATGTCAGGGTCCCTGTCGGTGATGAGCCTTTCCTGAAGCTCTTTAAAAGCATTGATTGATTTAAGCCTTCTCTTCATGATCCTGGGTAACTCCTTTTGTGAAAAGTTCCATTCCATGCCAGGGATTTTTTGTCACAGATTGACTCCGTCAAGATCAAGCATGTGGTTCCTGCATCCGCGGCGTGAACAGATCTGTATCATGCCTCCACCCTGCACGACCATGGGAACCATTGGGGCCTGGCACGCCACACAGTTTGACGAAGCAACAAGTTCCGTGTGGCAGTGCGGGCAGAAGCAATAGACGACGGTGTCAACAGGAATCTTGTATTGTGATTGAATCTGATAGCTTCCGTAGAGGCTGGACAGCCTGATCCAGCCGTGATTGTTGCCAAAAGACACGGTGAGGCGTATTGAAGGAAAACCGTCAATGAGGTACCTGGTGTCCATCAGGCTGTGATTGCAGTGAGAGCAGCGGACAATGACGGGAAAAACGCTCTGGTCTTCCGTTCCCGCATCATCAAGCCCGAGCCGGGCTTTCTCCATTATTTTTCCCACGGTGGATATATTCACGTTGGAAAAGTAATGCCCGTCCACCACGACTATGGGCCCAAGCGCACAGGCACCCAGGCAGTTCACTGTTTCCAGAGTAAATTCTCCGTCTTCAGTGGTCTCCCCAGGCTTGATGCCCAACTGCCGCTTGAACTCCCCGGCAACAGCCGGCCCGCCACGGACATGGCAGGCAGTGCCCAGGCATACTGATATGAGGTGCTTTCCCCTGGGCTTAAGGCTGAACATCCTGTAAAAGGTTGCCACGCCATAAATGTCTATGAGAGAATAATTGCTCTTACCTGCCAGGGCTCTCATTTCTTCCTCGGGAAGGTAGCCGCACTTTGACTGAATAGTTCCCAGTGCCGCAATAAGCCCGTCCCTGTCCACGATTTCCCTGACATGAGATAAATCTCCCTCAAGACCCTCAAACTCTTCGCAATGGGAAATGCGCTTATCCCTGGACCGGGGAAATGTGCATTGTATTTCATTCTTGCATAAGGCACAGAGCCCTTTGTACTTAATCATCTCATAATCTGCAGCAGCATCCATGGCAGATAACTCCTTTATTTTTAATGATGCCAGGAGGCCCGGCGCAAGCGGTTATATCGCGAGGGTTTCTATTGATACTCCTCACAATGCCACACGCCTCCTTCAGGCTTGGGAAACACGCAGGTATCACTGATTTCACAGGTCCTGCACAATCCTCTGTAGCTCCAGTTATCATCCTTTAAAGGCTTTTTATTGATATTCGCCTTCGCATGCGAAGAGACAAATTTCTCAATGGTTGAGACCGGGCTTATTTCCTGACCCTTAAACTCTTCACATTGAAAAACCGGCTTGCTGGCATCTCTGGGAAATGTGCAATGATTCTGGTTTTCACAGGTCTTACAGAGGCCTTTGTATTCAATTCTCTTCTCCTCTTGCTGTTGATTCATCAAGACGGACTTTTTAACCCTGTGCTCCACTTTGGCCGTATCCATGATCGCATCCCCCTTTTTTATGCTTGGAAAACTATCTTTATAATCTGCAATCATTGTGCCAAAAATTCACCTGGCCACGAACATTTGTACCAGGAGGGATAAGTAAGACAACCTGTAAGAATTGGCTTGACAGCTATGAAATAATTGAAGTGCGACGCTCAAAGTGAAAACAACGCTCTTTTTCTTGCAAGAAGAGAGAGTGCTCAATGTGGGGCACTTTGAACCACCGGGGAGAGTTGTTCCGGAAAGAGGAGGTAACAGGCTCTTGAGAGAGCATGCTCGAGGGGGTAATGTGCGTCAGTATGAAGGATCAGATGATATATCATCAAATATTTACAGGGGAAGCACTGTTTTACGAGAATGCAGTCATGGAAATTCATCTCAAATGCAGGGGACACAAAAATTGGATCTGGGCCTCACGCAACAGCAGAAAACCACACTGGCGCAGAAAATACAGATGGGAATCACGCTCTCAAGCTGTGTAGAGCTGTCAGGCGCAGGCTTTGCAGAGCTTTTAAGGGCCGTTGAGGGCTCAGAGATATTCCAGAAGCTTTCATCACCGGGAGAGAAACGGGTTATTGAAGTGGTCCCGGTGAAGCGGTATTTCCCTCTGGTCCAGGGGAGCAGGGAAGACAGCAAGAAAGAGGCGTCATCGTCGTCTGCAGAGGACCAGGAAAATCATGCGGATGCTGTGGACCTGGAGTCTCTTGCCGAAAAAGTCAGTGCCGCTGTGGACATAAAGCTGCTTTATACCGTTAAAACCATGGGAATTGAGCGTTTCTCCTATTATTTTATTGATGGCGAAGGAACGGACACGGAACTTGCTCATCTGCTGGGCATTTCTTCTTCGGAGGTCCGGGCTCTTCGTGACCTTTTTGACAGGGCCCTCATTGCTGATTCTCTGGGCATTCAAAGCGCCACCAGTCTCTACGATGCAGATGTGGAGAGGGCGGAAATCATTGCTGAAGTGAGTTTCATTGGCAGAGAGCCTCAGATATTTTTCGCCTATGACCGAATTCGCTACAGGATTGATGAAAAAAAATTATGGAACCTCACAGAACAGGGCTTGATAAGCCCGGAGGAGGTAAAAGAGTTCAAGGCAGTGAGAGCCAGATTAGCCTTGATCAACTTCAGGTTCAATCTTCTCCATGAAATCATCAAGGAGGCAGTGGAAGCTCAAAAAGCTTATCTTATATCCTTTAAAACAGCCGATTTGAATGTCCTGGAAGAAAAGAACATAGCCCTCAGGATCCAGGCAGATCCCTCCTGGGTATGTCGCCTTATACAGGGCAGGTCGAGCAAAAGATATGTAAAATCGAGAAACCGCCTCGTAGCCCTCCGGGACCTTTTCATCTCCACAAAACAGCTCAGGAAAAAGAGGGGACTGTCATATATGAAAGCCGTCCTTGCCGATGAGAGTGATAGAGGAAGCAAAAGAGACGGGCGCTTCACTGATGAGGACATCCAGCTCAGACTCCGGGAGCGATTCAGCTTCACGATAAGCCGGAGAGCCATCAACAACTGGAGGAGAGAGCTCCAATAGAAGAGAGAATTTACCCGCTCATCCCTTGACTTTACTTTTTTCCTGATGTCGGTATATTGATGATAGGAGTACTATGAGCATTGCTCTGTAATAAACCGGGAGGTGCACGATATGGACCCTCTTGCACAGCTGAGGATGACCGACTCGATGGCCGTGGACTTTACCCAGTTCATGGCGGGCCCCCAGAGGGCTGTGGGGCTTGGGAGCCTTGGAATGGAAGGCCTGGTGGGGCAGCAGCCCTCTCCTTTCGGAAGCGACATGGCCATGTTCTCCCAGGACCTCGGTGATCAGGCCAGCGCCGGCTTCATGCCTGCCTTTGCGCAGCAGTCATCCCCCATGGGCTTCAACAACGGCATGGGGATGGTTCCCGGTTTCGGCGGGATGAATTCCTCCATGAACCCCCAGCAGCAGCAGCAGATGCAGCAGATGATGCAGATGATGATGATGATGATGCAGATGATGATGCAGATGATGATGCAGAACGGCATGGGGCAGCAGCAGCCCGGCCAGGGCACCCAGCAGCAGAATCCCGCCTTTAACCAGCCCCTCGGCATGATCCCTCAGCAGTCGGCTCCGCAGCAGTCGGCTCCCCAGCAGTCGGCTCCCCAGCAGTCGGCTCCCCAGCAGTCGGCAAACCCCCAGCAGTCTCCCCAGTCAAAACAGGATCCCGCTGCGGCCGACGAAAAGAACCAGGCCCAGGATCCTGCCGTAGAAAAGGATCCCAAGGTCCAGGAGGCCAAGCAGAAGGCTGATGATTCGGGCAATAAGGTACAGGAGCTTGAGCAGAAAGTAAAGGAAGACCAGGATAAGGTCAAGCAGGCCGATGACAAGGCAAAGCAGGCTTCAGACAAAGCGAAGCAAGCATCGCAAAAGGTAAAATCGGCAGGAGATAAAGTTAAATCAGCTGACGGCAAAGTGAAATCGGCGGAAGATAAGGTCAAGCAGGCTGAGCAGCAGAAAGCGCAGCAGCAGCAGGCGGCAGCGTCAGACCAGAAGGGCGGTGCACCTCAGCAGGCCGACAACAGCGGTGTTGAAAGCGCCCAGAATGAATTGAAGCAGGCGCAGAACGAGCAGAAGGCCGCAAAGGATGAGGAAGCAAAGGCCAAGCAGGAGGAAGCAAAGGCCAAGCAGGAAGAGAATACGGCCAAGCAGGAGCAGGCTAAAGCCAAGGAGCAGCTCCAGAAAGATCAGCAGGAGCTGCAGCAGGCAAAACAGGCAGAGCAGCAGGCGAAAGAGGACCTCAAGACGGCGAGGAGCACGGCCAGTGAAGAAGCGAAGAAGAATACGAAGATCCCTGATTACGGAAAAGATGCAAACAAGCAGGAAATAGGCGAGATGCTTGATGCGGCCGCGAAGAAGTACGGCATACCGCCTGACATCCTGAAAGCCGTGGCCTACCAGGAGAGCACCTGGAACCCCCAGGCCCTCTCTTTCGACGGGCAGCATGGCAAAGGCGTCATGCAGATTGACGACCGCTACCATGACTTTGCCAAGACGCAGGATGTATTTGACCCTGCAAAGAACATCGAGTATGGAGCCAAGTACCTCTCAGACCTCAAAAACCAGTATGGGAGCTGGAATGAAGCCCTTCATCACTATAATGGCGGCTCCACCTATGCTGGTAAAATCAACAACCTGGCGCAACAGCAGCCCTGGACGCAGTGGGCCTGATTCTGACACCTGAAAAATGGAAAAAGAGCCGGATTATACCGGCTCCTTTGATTTTCATCGAAGTTCCATGGAGTGAGGACAAAAAGGTTTTTTATCTCTTTACGATAAATATGGGATGGTAAGAGAGAAAAGTCTCCCTGGATATGGTGGATTTCCGGTCTGCCTCATAATGAAAGGAAAGGAAAAAAATACATGCAGGATTTTAATTTTTACAATCCCACTCATATTATCTTTGGCAGAGATCGCCTGAAAGAGCTCGACTCCTATATCCCTCAAGAGTCAAGGGTGCTCGTGCTTTATGGCGGCGGCAGCGTAAAGAAACACGGCACCTTGCAGAAAGTCATTGAAGCACTGGGAAACCGCCGGGTGCTGGAATTCGGAGGCATCGAGCCCAATCCGCAGTTTACCACTTTAATGAAGGCCGTTCAACTGGTGAAAAAGGAGCAGGTGGACTTTTTACTTGCGGTGGGCGGCGGCTCTGTCATGGATGGAACGAAATTCGTGGCCCTTGCTTCAAAATACCAGGGTGACAAGCCGCAGGACCTGCTTTTTCATGGCTTCAATCCCGTTCCGGTTTCTGAAGCCCTCCCTCTCGGAACGGTAGTCACCCTGCCTGCGACAGGCTCGGAAATGAATTCAGGAGCGGTCATCAGCTATGAGCATGGAAAATATCCCGTCTTCAGCCCGCTGGCCTTTCCAAAGTTTTCCTTCCTGGATCCGTCTCTGACCTTTACCCTCCCTGCCACGCAGGTTGCCAATGGAATCATTGATACTTTTGTGCATGTGGTGGAGCAATATGTCACTTTTCCCGCCGAGGGCAGTTTTCAGGACAGGACCGCCGAGGGCATTCTGCAGACCCTGATTGAAATCGGCAGAAAAACCATTGATGATCCCACCGGCTATGACGCCCGGGCAAATCTTGTCTGGTGCGCCACGATGGGCCTCAACGGATTGATAGGCGCCGGTGTTCCCCAGGACTGGACCACACACTTGATTGGCCACGAGCTGACGGCGATGTTTGGAATTGACCATGGGAAGACGCTTGCCATCCTGCAACCGGCAATCTGGACTGTCAGAAAAGAAAAAAAGAGAGAAAAACTCTTACAGTATGCCCGGCGGGTATGGAATATCACCGACGGGGATGATGATTCAAAAATCGACCTCGCAATCAGCAAAACCCGCGAGTTCTTCGAGAGCCTGGGAGTAAAAACCCGTCTCTCCGATTATGGGGTGAAAGCAGACAAGATTGTTGATCTGGTTGGTGAATTGGAAAAGAAAGGCCTCACTGCCCTTTCTGAAACGAAAGATGTCACCCCTGCCGTCAGCCGCAAGATACTGGAAAAGGCACTGTAGGAGGGGTGAATGTCCTCACGGGAGGAATGTCCTCCCGGAAAAAGAATAACTCTCGTTATGGTTCCCGGAATTATCATCATACTGATATTTCTCATCATCGCCTGGTTTATGGTGACCAGGCGTATGCCTGCCTTGCTGGCTCTTCCTGTCATGGCGCTTTCGATCGGCCTCGTTGCCGGCCTGGCCGCCGGCCTGCCGTGGATGAGGAAACCGGAAGAGGGGCAGTGCCTGTTCAACTTTCTTTTCAACGATATCCTCACCACCGGTTCCGCGCGCCTGGCCCAGGCAATGCTTTATGCCATATTCGGCTCCATCCTCTCCCAGGTGGTCATGCGCCAGGGGATCGCCCAGCGAATCGTGAAGATTGCGGCAGAATTTGCCGGGGACAGGAAGATGCTCATCGCCTTTGTGATGACTGCCGCCATATCGGTAGCTTTTCTCTCCCTCACAGGCCTCGGGGCAGTCATAATGCTGGGCTCTCTCGCCCTCCCGATTCTCATCGGCGGCGGGCTTTCACCGGTTTTTTCCGCGAGCATCTTTCTTTTTGCAATATCCCTCGGCGGGGTTTTCAACGGCGCCAACATGGGTTTCTACACCGACGTGCTGAAGCTCGACCTCGCCACTGTCCGGAGCTGTGCCGGCGCCTATGGCATTCTGCTGGGCCTTGTGACGGTCGCTTTTCTCATCATAGAAGGCCGTAAAGACACAGAGCGTTTCACATGGTCCTTCACCGCCGCCGAGCCCGGAAAGAAGACGCCATGGTATGCGCTGCTCACCCCTGTGATCCCCATAGCCCTCATTATGCTGCCATCCCTTCACTGGCCGATTATACCCTCTTTTTTAACGGCCATACTCTATGGATGTATCACGACGGAGCCGGGGCGGATAATTCAGAACCTCACTGCATGCGTAATGGAAGGCCTCAAGGATATTGCGCCTGTCTTCGGGCTCTTCATCGGCATCGGAATGACCCTTGCCGCGATGATGGACCCGGTGACCACACAGATTATGGATCCCTTCATCAAGGCCGTCATACCAAGAACTCCTCTGCTGTACATCATAATATTTACGATCTTTGCACCCCTTTCTCTCTACAGGGGACCGCTGAATCTGTACGGACTCGGTGCAGGCTTTGCCGCCCTCGTGCTGGGTGCCCGGATGCTCTCCAGCGAGGCTGTCATGGCAGCTTTTCTTGCAGTGGGGCAGATTCAGGGCATATGTGATCCCACGAATACCCATAATGTCTGGATAGCCCAGTTTACCAAGCTGAGCCCCGAGGAGTTCCTGAAAAAAACGCTGCCCTATGTCTGGGTATTTGTCTTCCTTGCTCTCGTGTATTCCGTGCTGGTGAAGCATGTGGTGCTCTGACCAGGCTCCGGAATACTTTGCGGAGCTTCTGGCTCTCTCTCCGGATGAGCAGGTTTCCCGGTGCAGGAGCTTTTTTCATAAGAAAACTCCCCGTGCTCTCATCTCTCGATGCAATGCCAGGGTGGATAAGGTCATAGGGATAACTCCATGGAGTCCCCATCTGTCCTCCAGTTCAGGCTTTACCGTTGTTGAGAGCGATGAAGACCCCTGGTACGGTTCCGCGCTTGTGAGGGGAACCGTCGATGTGAAGAAAAAAAGCCTGACAATCTATAAAAAAGCCCTGGAGGAACTGGGCAGTGCCTGCCAGGCTGCAGGGCTTACCATGCCCTGCCCTCTCAAGGATATCATGCTGGCCCATGAGGCTTTTCATATCCTCGATCCCCGCTGCCCTTCAGATCTCGCCGAGACATCGGCTCATCTCTATGCCACCCGCATCCATTCTCTGAGTTTCTATGCAGGTATTCTTGATATACTGCAGGTGAGCCATAGAAATCCGCAAGGGTGAGCTTCCACGGGTTCAGCTTCAGAGAGAGGGAAGAAGCTCCAGAGTAATGATGCGGTGAGGCTCTACAGGAATTGCTGCAGTGACGGGGAGCTCCCCGCTGATGGCTTCTTCCGCAAGGTTCGTAAGGCGAAGCCCCCTGAAAGGGAGGAGTGTCTTCAAAGAGAGTGTGTGAAGTGCATCGGTTGGATTGAAGACCCGCAGGATCACGCCATCGCCTCTCTCGCTCTCTTTGAGAGCGGAGAAAACGAGCTCGCCGGGCTCTACAGAGAGCAGGCTTTCCCCCGGCCGGCAGATTCCACTGTGCGGAGAGACCGGGACTATCTCCAGAGGGGCCTGACGGGTAAGAGCGTAGTGAATAATCGTATTTTTCTCTTCCGGTGAATGGGGGTAAAGAGAGATCTCGAACCTGTGGATTCCCTCCATCTGCGCGGAAGGGGTGGGATATTTGGGACCTGCCTCGGGGCTGCGGTAAGTGTTTCCCTCCCTGGAGAGCCAGCCTACGCACCGGAGCAGCGTGAGCAATATGACAGTCTCTCCCTCTTCTCTTCGGATCTCCAGTTCCCTTATCCCTCTGGCAAGTATGGCAAGCCCGCGATCTTCACCGGTGAGATCTGCGAATTTTCCCATAGGCCAGGTCCCGCAGGGCCTTTCTATCCAGTCTTGACAGGCGGGAGCCTCAGGAATCTCTATCACATCGAAGGCTTCATCGGTGCGGCAGCTTCGGGCTTTGCTTCCAAGAGGGAAGGCGATACGCAGGCGGTGATCCCTTGCCCTGTTGTCGATTGCAAGCCGGATATCGATCCTCGGCACTCCCCTGAAAAGGCGTATTTCCATCGAGAGAGGGCACGCCACCCTCTGCAGGGAGCGGGATTTCCGGTCCGCGTCGAGGCTTTCAGACAGGGGGAGATCACCCTGGAGAAGGAGCTCCTGACAGAGTGGCCCCGATTTGCTCACAGACCATTCAATGTTGATTACAGGATGATGAAGAGTCCAATCCCCGGGAACCTGGCTGAAGTTGTAAGTGTCTCCTTCATCTGCGTCGTCTTCGATAAAGCCCAGATTGTGATATTCTTTACCGTTCCTGAGATCAAGGAGGGAGAAGGCTCCTCCCTCTTCAGCCGAGATTCTGAAAAAATCATTGGAGATGCAGGGAGAGGTTTCTCCCGGAGGCGCTTCTTCAGGCATGTCCTTTGCACCAATATCTTCCTTGATGAGATACACCAGCGATGCTCCCACAGGCGGCATGTTTTCCGCAACAAAAAGAAGCTGTGTATCCCTCAGCATGGCCCTCGAAGGATGAGGATGGGATCCCTCCCGCTCCTGCGTCTCCAGGATCTGCAGGGGAATCTCTTCCCCGCGGGAGCTCTGTAACCGGAATCTCTTCACCGGAGCTTCTGCCTCCTCGGTGATGGTGAATTCAACGGCTTCTGTTCTCCGCTCGGTCAGCGGATTCACTATGAGCCAGGGTGATGCCCCTTCCTGATCACGGGAAGGAATATCAAAAGCCTTGCTGAAAGATGCCAGCGCTTCAGCCTTGAGACAATTTCCAATCTGCTCCACCTTTTCAAAACGAAGAAGAGTCTCCCTGGTAACTGCTTCCACTGAGCACCCGCATATCGTATCATGAGCGTGATTCTGGAGGAGCTGTTTCCAGGCCTGCCGCAGAGGAATCGGCCCGGCAGGGCGGCCCAGAATCCTGTTGAGGGCGCTGAGAGGCTCAACCCTGAGGAGAAGCAGAATCTCCATCTCTTCATTGCGAAGCTTGATGTCGCGATGTGCAGAGAGAACACCGCAGAGAAGCGGATAATTTCTCGAGCCCCTGAGGGTGCCTCTGATGCGCGGAATGTGGTCCAGGTTCTCTGCCTTCAGCAGGGTCGAATACTGCTCAAAATCTCCTATGAGCACCTCTTCGTATGGTCCTTCCTCATTCAGCTTTTTGACAAGCCCCGGGAGAAACGGCTGGGGCCGGTAATGATCGCCTCCCTGATTAAGAAGGGCGTACCTGCCGGCCTGATAAGGTGCCAGTCTCTCCACTTCATGCCGGACCCGCTCCAGGGCGCTGTCCATATCCTCGGGGAGGTTGCCTGCTATACTGTAGGCGTGGAGCAGGCACGTGGCCAGCACGGTGCTTTTGTCGGGGCTTTCCCACCAGTATTCGGTGCTCCTCGGTTCATCGCCCATCCCCCTGGTAAAGATTGCGTGGTCGATATTGAAGCCTTTTAAAATCTGCGGAAGCTGTCCGACATGGCCGAAAGTGTCGGGACAATAACCGATACGCATAAAGTCTCCATATTTCTCTCCGATTCTCTTCCCCATCAGAAGGTTCCTTACGAGGCTCTCGCCGCATACAAGGAATTCATCGGGCTCAGTATACCAGGGACCCAGCCTGATGCGGCCTGCCTTGACCATCGAGACGACACGGTCCTTTTCATGGGGAAACCATTCGAGGAAATCTTCAAGGGCAACGGTCTGCCCATCGAGCACAAAGGTGCGGTACCCGGGATCGTGCTCCATTATCTCGAGCAGTGACAGCATCATCGTTGAAAGGTTCATCCGGAAAACCTCCAGCGGGCGGTACCATTCCCTGTCCCAATGGGTATGGGGGACAAACAGTATGTTCATAGTCTGATCCTTCCCTCAACTGGTGAAAATAAGCTGTCCGGGACATGAGAAGCAGGTCAATTAGCCAGCCCATGCTCCCCGACTTTCTTCCTGATGAGGTCTATCAGGGAGAGCAGATACATCCCGATGGCGATGAGGACCAGGAAACGAAAGCCATACGGTAGCGAGAGATACTCGCATAATCCTCCTATGACACATCCCAGCATATTCCAGGCCAGGGCTTCTGATGAATTGGATACCTGTGAGAATGATATGGCGAAGATCATCGCGGCAAAAAGGATGGGAAGACCACAGAAAAGAGAGCTTATAAGAACCTGTAGTGCAGGATTTCCGGCAAGAAGGCTTTTGTGCGGTATCAGGTAGGTAAGAACAAGGCTGATGAGCAGCAGAGTGTACCAGGTATCATATTTCTCCGGTTTAAAACGAAGAACATAGAGATTGGCAAGAAGCACGACAAATAATATGGAAGAGATGACCACAGCATTTGTGATCCAGGTAGAGCCAAAGGTAAGGGCAAGTTCGGTGATGCTTTTGGTCTCCAGAAGCAGGAAGCCGGCGCCAAGAAAGAAAAAGTGGGTTGATATTCTTTTTGATGCTCTCAAGGCGGGGACAAGCGGGAAACAGGAGATGAGCAGGAGTGCCCCCATGATTTTCAGGTATTCAAGCGGGAGTTTCTTTTTTCTCAGGAAAAGATGGGGCCAGTCGTCCGTAGGAATTATTGAAATCTCAGGATTTTTTGCAATGATATCCTGAACCGCTGCCGGCGATAATCCTTTATAGCGGCTCATCTCCTGGATTGACTTTCCCTCCATGCCGGGGCCTGCCAGGACGGTCACCAGGGAGCTTATTCCAAGATGCACAATGGCATTTTTCCCGAACACCTGCTGCATGGTAGAGTATATTCGGAGAGGCACCCAAATCTGATCAAAGCCGACTGTTGTGGCTATAATCCCTTGAGGGGACAGAATCCGCTTCACCTCTTCGAAGGATTCCCTTGTATAGACGAAATTCTCCATCTTGATGCTTGAGAAAGCCGAAAACAGCCCATGAGAATCAAGTGTTCCAAAGATGACGAGATCATACTTTTCCTGAGTGTTCTTCAGGTAATTTCGTGCATCGCCAATATACACGGTGACTTTTGGATTATTGTATGCCTGTTGTGGATTGAGATACTTTCCCAGCCTGAAAACCATGGGGTCAATCTCCACTGCATCAATATGAGAGGCTCCCATTGACAGCGCCATTGCGACATCATTTCCTCCTCCCGATCCGAGAACCAGGATCCTTTCAGGCCTGACGTACCTGTAGGGTAATCCATATACTTCATTATCATCTGAGATAGGAACTCCGGAAAGCAGAAAGAAGTTGTTCACAAAGGCGCTGAATCCCCCTGATGAGCCATCCGGGGCAGGAGGATTGATGAATACCTTCAAATTATAATAGGGAGTCCAGAGATTCTTCCAGGAGTTCGATTTTTCCTCATATAGATAGGCTGATGCAACAATGCATACGAGCAGGACCGACAGGAGGGCATGGAGGCGTTTTTTGCGGAGAAAGGGGAGTATGGCAAGTGTTCCCACAAGAAGGCAGCTTACCGGAGAGAAGCCAAAATATGAGAGGGCTGAAAAGAGCAGAACGCCGAACAGGCTTCCCAGGATGTTGATTGAGTAAGCTTTTACAGGGGGGAATTCCTTCAGGCATTTGCCTACCAGTGCTCCGATGGGGATAAAGGCGTAGAGCAACACTCCATATATTCCAGTAAGAATGAAGAAAAGACCCACTCTCATATGTGGTGCTCTGATCTCAGAGACTTCATTCAGATTGTGTTCCTGAGTCGGTATGACCGCTTTGATACGGAACACTATGAAAATACTCAGAATAATTGTGAGAATGAAGAGACGGAGCATTATCTGGTCTTCAGGGCTGGTCCGTTTGTCACGCTGAAACATGCCGATGCTCATGCCCATGAAGCTTGCCAGAAGCACCAGGTTCGTGAAGAAGCCAACGACATGGATAACAGAGGGAACCAGGCGGATAAAAAGAAGCTCAAGGAAAAGAGAGATAAAGCTGGCAAGGAAGAGAAGGAAAGCCGGGCCTGTTAAGAAGGCCTTCCACTTTTGAATTCTCTTATTTGTCGGTGCGGTCCGGTCTTCTGTGCTCTCTTCACTCATTGTAATAAATATACACCATCATTTCTTTCTTTCCTCTTGACAAAGGCTGCAGTACCCGTTGCCAGTCCTCTCTGTCACCGGGAATCTGTTCCTTCTTCAATAAATTTTACAATTATTTTCAAGGGATAAAGCGGGCGGTGGGATACTGAGAACCCGCTCGCTCTCGCCGATGGAACTGGCAACTTCCTGATAATTCCGCTCTGAGCTTTCGTAAAAAATGCTGATTTTCGGCGTGGAAAGCACCTCTTCAGAGATATTCTCCTGACCGGTATGGACACCGATAAGCCTTCCGCCTCCCGCTGTCTCAAGCATATGTCCCAGTGCCAACAGGGTGCCGCTGCAAAGCTCACCTGACATGATAATGATGTCAGGAGCCAATTGAAATATAAGCTCCTGATATACCCAGAATGGAAAATCAGTGAGGTGGGGCCTATCCCCGGCTTCACTGGCCTGTAATTATTACGGAATTGCAACAATAAATCTGTAATTGGACACATTTTTTTTACATCGCGGTAATAGTTCGCCCTATACTTTTCTTAAAGATATGTGATATATAAGTATACGCCATTAATTGTCCGGGGAAGAAACCGGCATAGGGGGGGCATACCATGGATGACGATACTGCAGTAGAAGAAGTCGGCGAAGTAAGCGATGCGGGAGACATCAGTGATGACTATTCTTCGCAGCTCGACGAAGGCAACGAGGTATCCGAAGCCGGGACAAAAGAGACAGAAGAGGCCGATTCAAAAGAAATCAACGAGAGCCTGAACAATCCCGAGGACTCTTCAGATATATCAAGCGACGCCAAGGAAGAGAGAACCAGCGAGAAAGAGGAGGCCTCCGCGGCCGGCTCCGGCAAGTCGGCGGCAGGGAGCGGCAGCGAGGCAGGCGACGGCTCCAAGGAAGAAAAAGGCGCCGGCGAGGTCAAGGAGACCGGCAGTGCCGATGACGCGAAGTCATGGTTTGATGACAAGCTCGCCAAGCTTGGAGATATGAACACCACATCGCAGGAGTCGAAACCGGAGTCCTCCCCGCAGGATGTGCAGCAAAAAGCCGACGAGGTGGCCGACAAGGCCGATAAGTCGATAGAAGATGCAGACAGGAAGAAGGCTGATGCCGACAAGGCCGGTGACCCTGCATCGGCGGAAAAGCAGAAAGCCGAGGCGGAGAAGGAGAAGGGCGAGGCGGAAAAGGCCAAGGAGGAGGCGAAGGACCTCAAGGAGAAGGGGGAAAAGACCCCGGGCGAAAAGAAAGCGGACTTTGACAAGTTCGGGAAGGATTTCAGAAGCAATTACATGAAGGAGCACGGCAGGCCGCCAAGCAATGATGAAACACTGAAGGCCTATGAGAAGGAAAAAGGGGTTGATGTGAGCAAGCTCAAGGGTGATGAGCTCAGGCAGGCCGCTGCCGACAGAGCCGAAGCCAGGACAGGCAAGGAGGCCACTCGCGACCAGGTTTCGGACGAAATCGCCAAAATGTCAAAGAATGGTGAGAGCAAGGACGCCGTCTCTCAGAATATGCAGAACATCCTGGACAGGACAAAAGACTCCTTTGCCGAGAACTACCTGAAGAATCACCCCGATGCGTCAAAAGAGGAAATAGACAAGGCTCACAAGGAAGAGGCTTTAAGGGCTTTTGCCGCCTACGGGCCTTACCAGGGCTATTCAGACAGTGTATTCGGGATCAAGAAGGATAACATAGACCCCTCCTTCAAAGATGACAACACCGTGAGGATGCTGGGCTCTTTTCCCGACAAGATCAACGCGACAGGCGAAAACGGCAAGGAATATCAGCCCAGCGTCAACCACCTGATGAACGGGCTGATGAATGAATTGGCCCCCAATGATGCAGGAAAAGTAAACAAGGGATTCTGGGCCGACGCCGCCAGCAGCCCGGGGGCTGAGCTGCTCAAAATCTTCACAGGTAACGAGATGGAGCCCGGAGTGACAGGCACCAGGGCGGCGAACTCGCCGCAGCTTCAAAGGGAGTTCATGGAGAACCCTGCCCAGGCCCTGTCAAACTTCCTGGACGACCCCGGGAAATACGTGTCTGATGCCAGTCTCACGGCCATGAGAAGCCTTGTGCCGTGAGATGCGGAGAGATTGCTCTAGTAGACATCTTCCCTGCCAGGCGGCACCTGGCTGCCGTTCTCATAGCCCGGGGGAAGAGGGATCTCCAGCTCGGAGGCCTCGCTGGAAGAGATGAGCCCCGCCCTTTTCATCACCTCTCCCGGGTATTTTCCCATTTCGTAATATTTGCCGGTGGCGAACTTTTCGCCGAACACGTCAACGATTCCCCGGTACAGGGGGGATTTTTTGAGCGATTCCTTGGGCTCAATGAGATTTTTCCACTCTCTCGGGTCCTTGTTATCTTTGATGGCATAATCCATCGCGCGCAGGACCGTTCCGCCCCCGCCGTTATAAGCTCCCAGGCAGAGGAGCCACTTCTGGATCTCTGAAGGGTCTCCCTTGTCCTTGTAATAGGAGGCCACGCTTTTCCCAAATTCCTCGGCACCGTAAAAATCAAGAGGTGCAATGATGACCTTTATCTTGGTCTTCATAGTTCCCACACCGCACAGAATATTCTTTTCGGGGATGTACCTCTCATCCACTGGCTCAAGGGAAAGGCCCTGGGCGAGGGCTTCCTTTTTCCCCACCTGCATGAGGCCCACGTAACCGGTCTTGCTCACGGCGCGTGGGTCAAAAGCACTTTCCTGGGCAATGTCAGATTTGATGATGAGAGGCGGTACGGAAGGCTGGAAATCGCCCCACTTTTCTTTTATGCCGTTAAGTATCGCCACGTTGAAGGCATTCTCATTCTTGCCGTAGCCCCACTCTGTGTTGAGGGAGCTGCCGTCCACGGGCTTAAGCTGCTGGCGCCTTAAAGCATCGCCAGGGTCGAGGTCCCTCACCCCTTTTTGAAAAAGGTCTCTTTCGGCCTCCTGCCCTGAGGGAGCGCCATGCTGCGCCATCCTGGCAGGCAGGGAAGGTGTGGAATCATTTATTCTCATGTCCATGGCAGTTATCTCCCGCTGTAGTAAAATATATCCAGATTCTATCCTATTGTACCCTATCGCCCTCCAGAATTCAAGAAATTTTTGTTTAACATTTTGCCACGGTTCGGAGCAGGCTACTCTTACGGTTCCTCAAGCTGCAGTCGCGGGGTTAATTGCGGGCCGCCTCTACGAGGACTTTGTTCATTGAAGAGAGAAGAGTCATGAGAAAAGGCCCCCGGGCTCTCCGAGGGCTTACCAATGAGGTTAATCCGCAGAATCATAT
Organism: Candidatus Eremiobacterota bacterium; assembly: GCA_031082125.1. Lineage (NCBI taxonomy): Bacteria > Bacillati > Vulcanimicrobiota > Vulcanimicrobiota bacterium. The sequence continues at coordinate 11,275 of JAVHLM010000037.1, read as the reverse complement.
AAAGGGATGGGAGCAATGCGTGTATATATAGGAATTGACGGGGGCGGAACGAAGACAAGGTCCGTGCTGGTCTCCTCCGATGGCACCCTTTTTGTGGACACGATAACCCAGGGAAGCAACCTTAACCACTATGGATGGGAGCGCTTCCAGGAGATAATGAAAGAGCTGTTCTCTTCACTGCGTGCCAGGATGCCGCAGGGAGCATCAGTGGCTGCCATTTACTGCGGGCTTGCCGGGGTGGACCGGCCCAAGGCATGGCTCAATGTCTATGAGCTCATCCAGGCGCAATGGCCGGGGACTCTCGTGGGCCTCGGCCATGACGCGATACCTGCCCTCATGTGCGCGTCAGGAAAGCTCGAGGGCGTGGTGCTTATCGGCGGCACGGGAGCATTCGCCTTCGGCATCAACGAGGGAGGAAAGCAGGGGAGGGTAGGAGGCTGGGGATACCTCCTTGGCGACGAGGGAAGCGGCTATGATATCGGGAGGCGCGCCCTGCAGTCAGTGATGCGCTGCTATGATTACCGCGGGCCTGACACCCTCCTGGTGCAAAAAGTGCTCAAAAAATATGATATTCCCTCTCTTAACGAGATGGTCCCCATCGTATATCACAAGGACTTCACGAGGAACACTATCGCCTCGGTGGCCGAGCTTGTCTTCGAGGCTGCCGAGGAGGGAGACGAGATATCGAGGCAGCTCCTGACCCAGGCGGCCGATGAGCTTTACGGACTTGTGGACGTTCTCCTCAAGCGCCTCCGCTTTCCCGAGGGGCAGCGCATAACCATAGTGCTTACCGGCGGGCTCTTCCATGAAGGGAGCCCCCTTATCGGGATGATCCGGGGCAGGCTCCATGACAGGGCAGAAGTAGTGAAGATAGCCCACCCCCCGGTGCTGGGCTCCGTCCTCCTGGCTCACCAGCTCTCCGGCGATGCGGAGTCACCGGGTTTTAAAGAAGCTCTCAATCAGATAAAATAACAAGCCCCTGGCAGTCCCCGCAGGGCCGCCGGAACAGCCGCCTGAAAAGCAAGGAGTCATTATGAGCACCATGCCGGTAAATTCACTTAACACGGAAAAGCAGAACGAGAAATCAGCCAATCTCGACATAATGAGCGCATACGAGATAGTGCAGCTCATGAATTCCGAGGACATGACAGTGGCCCAGGCGGTGGGCACCGTGCTTCCCCAGGTAGCCCGGGCCGTTGAAATGATTGCAGAATCAATGAAAAGAGGGGGGCGCCTTATTTACGTGGGCGCCGGGACGAGCGGAAGGCTTGCCCTTCTCGATGCTTCGGAATGTCCGCCTACCTTCGGCGCTGAAGAAGGCCTGGTCGTGGCCGTCATAGCGGGCGGTGACGCTGCCGTGCGGCATGCTGTCGAGGGCGCCGAGGATGACAGCGAGGCAGGTGGGAGAGAGCTTCGCGGCCTCTCAATATCGGCGCAGGACGTGGTAGTGGGTATCACGGCAAGCGGGAAGGCTCCCTTCGTGGCCGGGGCTCTTGCCTATGCCCGGAGGGAAGGCGCACACACAGTCGCCCTGGCATGCAACAGCCCGGCAATGATTTCCTCGGTGGCCGACGTGGCAATCGAGGTGCCCACGGGTCCGGAGGTGCTAACCGGCTCCACCAGGCTCAAGGCGGGAACAGCCCAGAAGATGGTGCTCAACATGCTCAGCACTGCAAGCATGGTGCTGATGGGAAAGGTATACCGCAATTACATGATCAGCGTGAAGCCTCTCAACAGCAAGCTGGTGGACAGGGCGTGCCGCATCCTGGCGGAGACCGCGGAGGTAAGTTACCAGGAGGCGTCCAGGTCCCTGAAAAGCGCCGGGATGGATACCATGACTGCCTTCGTGATGCTGAAGACCGGCCTTACCGCCGGTGAGGCGGTAAAGAAGCTCAAGGATGCGGGAAACTCCCTGCGCGCTGCCCTCGGCGGGCCCTGATCTCCGGTATGGCCATCGTATCTGAGGGCCTTTGCATACGCAGGCACTAAAAATCCTCTTCCGGCGCCGTGGTGATAGATTTGAGAAGATCGTCAAAATAGCTGTTGCTGGAGTGTGGGGTACCGTTTACCACGACTTGGGTGAAGTCGAAGCTCTTTCCTTCCCTGCTGCCCAGGCAGCTGAAATAATCTTTCAGGACCGAGTCATAGACCCGGAAAATCCTGGTCTCACCCCTGTCGAGAGGCACAAAGCCCACCCTGCCGGCGGGATTGAAGGAAAGCTCTATGATACGTCTGCCTGTCTCCTCAGCAATGGGGGGAAAGACCCTCAGGTCGGGCATCACCGCATCGGTGGAGGTGAGGTAGAAGAGGGCTTTTCTGTCCCGGTCCTTCTCAGCATGCACCTTCCCGATCCATTCCTCCATGGTGCAGGGCTCCTGTGCAAGGTTGAACTCCATGGCATACCAGCGGCTGTCATCTCCCAGGACCAGTGCCGCCACGTGCCATCGCCACTCGGGGACGGTCCCTTCCCCAAGCCTCCCGATGGTAAAGATCTTGCCGATCGATTTCGGGGAGAGACCCATGCGCCGGGCGGCGAGCTGCACTGCCATGGCCCTGCCATAGCAGAATCCCATCTTGTTCTTCGGATCATAGCGCTTCAGCTCCGAAAGCCGCGCCACGCTGTGTCCCGCCACGAAGTCGTAGAGCCGTTTCCTCTCGGATCCATTGAGCGAGGTGCACCGTACCGGTGACGAGCCGATAAGGTTGAAGTAGCAGGTGGCCAGGTCCTCCTCGCGCTGCTGCAGAGTGGCTTCTTTCCGGGCTTCGGCCGCATGGAGCGGCAGGGGAAACAAGGCCAGCAGCAACAGAAGCAGGGCAGTCTTCGCAAGCAGGGCAATTCTGGATATGAAAGCAGGTTCTTTCATTTCACCTTCAGGAAGAGTGCCTGTAATTTTCCCGGTGAGGATGAGATATGGATTCCTCACGGGAATGAGATTTAAGCCTGGGAGAGCCTCGAAACCTCAATAGCCATCTTCATATTTGGCCAGCTGATCCTGTTCATTCGGCGGTTCATCATTGCCATCGGCTCGTGACCATGCAACGTGGATGTGATGGTCATGATTGGCATTTCCCGGGCCGAGAATTTCAATGGCGCCGAGTTTTTTGAGCGCAGCCATCACTTTATCATGAAGCCCGTCTTTTTTTGAGACTTCTATATCGTTGATTCTGTCAATGTCAAAGGCGGTTCCCGAATAGTGAAATGAATTTTTCGAATGGGAGCCTCCTGCGATACTGGAGATCCTGACGCTGAATCCATACTTGTCGTGAAGCTCGAGCATTCCGTTCAGCATTCTCTTGTCAAGGGGCACTGATCCCCCTGGGGCAGTGCCGTAATCGCTTCTTAGAGCAGGCTTTCCTTCCGAGGTGTCCACTATATTGGTCAAAGAGTCTGAGCCCCTGGGGGGATTGCCGGAAGGCAGATCGGATCGCAGAGTGATTTCGGGCGTATTCAGGATTTTTTTCGCCAGTTCGGCTGATTTTGCAGGTGTTGCCGTGGCTTTGAGAGCCTGGGCCAATGACAGGAGGCCCTCCGGTTGATTCAGGACACCCCCGATATTCACCATGTCCCGTGGCTCTGTGTGCTCCCCGGCGATTCTCTCCCTGGGTGCCGGACGATCAATTCCCGAGCTTTCTCTGGGGCCGTATTCGATCTTCACAGGTTGACTCCCTCCGGACCATCTCGGATGGCAGGCATCGGAACTCCTTCATCTGAGGAGATAGTAGCAGAAAAATGCCAAAGGGTCAAGGCCCGGAAGTTCGACATCCTCTTGTCAAAATCAGGTGAGTACGTTATACTTAAGAAGACAGAAAAAAGTGATTACAGTACAAGAAGTTTAAATATTGCGGAGGCAACGGTTATGGGCGGCGACATAATCAAAGGCTCGGGATATGTGCAGCAGTCCGGCTATTACGGGGAGGTTGCTGCTCAGCAGCGCCTCCAGGAGCGGCAGAATGTCCTTGCGGAAAATGCCCTCTGTCCCATTGCGCAGCCCTCAATGGAGGAGATCGCAGGGCTCCAGGGGTATTATAACGGCTGCCTCAGCTCGATCAGCCAGCTCCGCTACGGCACCGCGTTTCCCGATCTCAACTCGATGATGATGCAGAACTCCCAGATGATGATGTTTTTCCTTATGTACCAACAGATGCAGATGCAGAACATGCTGCTCATGATGATGCTTGTGTCGGGGGGCTTAATGTCTGGCGGCTACCCTGGCGGGATTCAGGGGATAGGCGGCAACGGCATGAACGGCGGCTGCTTCCCCGGCGTGGGCTTTCCCAGCTTCCCCGGCGTCGGCTCCACCAGTGGCCAGGGCTACCAGGGGAGCGGCGGCGGGAAAACCGGCGGCGTGGGGAGCGCCACGGGACAGCTTGTCACCGTCTCGGGGGAGAAGGTTGACTCAGGCATAGCCTCCAACCTGCAGGCAATGATTGCCGCGGCAAAACAGGACGGCGTGAACCTCGACATTATATCGGGATTCCGGTCTCGCGGGGAACAGGAGGCCCTCTATGCCAAGTATGGCCCCGGAAGGGCCGCAAAACCGGGGACAAGCAACCATGAAAAGGGACTGGCAGTAGATTTCGCCAATACGCCGGGCGCTTACAAGTGGCTCAGCAAGAATGCCTCCAGGTTCGGGCTCCAGACGAACGCCAATTCCGGAGGCTGGGAGCAGTGGCACGTTTCCCCCACCGGAGCTTAGCTCCGCGGGAGGGCTTCCTCATCGGGCCCTCTCCGTGATGAATTGCCTTCTATGAGATTGATGAAAGGAGCACTTTGCACATGAAAAAAGAAAGCCCGGCTCTCATTATCGCGGGAGCTCTCATCCTTTTACTTTCCATCGAGGCCCTCGGTGCGTCACCTGCACCAAAGGTCCCTGGCACATCAAAGGGCACGTCAAAAGGCGCTGTTCAGAGCACCAACAAGGCAGTTGTCGGGGAATGGGCTGACAATGGCGAGGTGAAGATAAAGGTCTCAAAGGTCCAGGAAGTGACCGCCTGGTCTTCCCTTCCCTTCAGCAAGCGCTACACGCCTGCCAAGGAGGCTTCATTCTCATCTATCAAGGCAATGATGGACAAGGGCGAGGCCAAGATCGTGCTTGTCACCACTGAAGTGAAGAACACGAGCACCTCGATGCGCAACATAGGGTGGTGCACAATCCCGGCGTCGCCGGGGAATTTTTATCTTCGCGGCGACGAGGGAAGCGAACAGACTTCCACCAACAAGAACAACTTTTACGGGGATTTCACCCAGTCAATAGGGAAAATGGGGGACTTGTCCTCTGTGCTTTCAGGTGCCTTCCCCATGGATTCAAAGGTCTCTCCCGGCGGATCGGCAGCAGGGAGCCTCCTCTACATCGTGCCCTCATGGTTCACTCCCGCGGTGCTTTTCACCAAGCCCGGCTATGCCGGCACCTATATGGGGAAGAACGAGATAATCATCAAGCTGAAGCATTGAAAAGCCATGGTTTCCTGAAAGGACTATTCCATCGTTGGTTGAATACTTTGAGCAGTAAAAAAGCCTGCAATAGTCAAAGCAATTATCATTATTATGAAAGAATCCTCTCATATCGTTGAAGAGAACAGCTTACCAGAGTTCATACTGGATAATACCACTGACATCATTTATGTGGTTGACTCCAAGGGAGCCATCGCTTTCATAAGTGGCAGCATTAAGGCGTACGGGGTAACCCCGCAGGAAGTGACAGGGAAAAGCCTGCTGGACTTTGTGCTCCCGGCTGACAGGGAGCGGGTCGGCAGGGAATTTGCAGAGACCCTCCTTACCGGTGAAAGCAGGCTCCTGAGATTCAGGATCCTGCTCCCCGCCGGAACCATCAGGGAGGTGGAGAGCAGGGGGAAAGCCATCCTCGGGGACGCCGGAACGGTTATTCAGGTGGTAGGGGTGCTCCGCGACATCACGGAGATCTGCAGGATAGAGGAAGCCCTCAGGGAGAGCGAGGCAAAATACCGGGCCCTTTTTGAGTCCCTTAACCTGCCCGTCCACATAGTAGACCTCGATACCCTCCGCTTCGTGGAGGTCAACGAGGCGATGTGCCTCCTCTACGGCTATGCCCGCGATGAGTTTCTTTCAATGACCGTCAGGGAAATCTCTGCTGACATTGCGTCGATTCCCGAAGCCCTTGAGAAAATAGGGAAGCCCTGTTTCCTGAGGCGCCTTCACAGGAAAAAGAGCGGTGCCCTGTTCCCAGTTGAGCTTTCCGGCCGGTGCATCATTCTCAAGGGAAGAAGCTGTTATGTCGCGATAACCCGTGATGTCACCGAAGAGAGCGAGAGGGAGAATCTCATGGCGGCCCAGCGTGACCTGGGCCTCCAACTCTCATCGACAGGCACTCTCAATGAAGCCCTCTCTCTCATCCTGGACGCCGCCCTCTCCCTCAAGGGCATTGAATGCGGAGGAATCTACCTTTTCGATGAAGGTCGCAGGGAGTTCCTGCTCGTCATGCACAAGGGCCTGTCGGAAGCCTTTGTAAATGCCGCAGATTCTTATTCATTGGATACACCCCAGGCGGCTTTTGTCAAAGAGGGCCAGCCTCTGTACATTACCTGCGAAGAGAATTTTTCAGGAATGGCGGAATTATTCATGGCTGAGGGGCTCAAATCTCTTGCAGTCCTGCCCTTTCAAAATGACGGTATATTTCTCGGGTCGCTGAATCTTGCTTCGCGGACCTGTCCGGGTATCTCTGAGATGGCCCGCATAGGCATTGAATCTATCGCCCTGCAGATCGGGGGCACCCTGGCCAGGCTCAAGGCCCAGGAATCCCTCCGCGCCTCCCTCAGGGAGAAGGAGGTGCTCCTCAAGGAGATTCATCACCGTGTGAAAAACAATCTGCAGCTCGTCTCAAGCCTGATCAGCCTCCAGGAGAGAGCCATCAGCGATGAAACGCTCAAGCTCGCCCTCAGGGACTGCCGCGAGAGGGTGCGCTCCATGGCCCTTGTCCATGAAAAGCTCTATGGCACGGAAAGTTTCTCCCGGATAGATTTCGGGGATTATCTGAAGAGCATTCTCTCATCATTGTTCGCCTCTTATGGCAAGAGGGGCATCACCTACTCCGTGAGAGCAGAACGCACTGAGCTCTCTCTCGACATGGCCATCCCCTGCAGCCTTATCGTGCTTGAGCTCGTATCAAACTCATTGAAATATGCCTTTCAAGGGAGAGACAAAGGCCAGATCAAAGTGCATTTAACAGCTTCACAGGAGGGCCGGCTTGTTCTTCGCGTCTGCGATGACGGCACAGGCCTCCCCGAATCCGTCAACATTGAGAACTGCTCCACGCTGGGTCTCCAGCTCGTAAGTGACCTTTCCAGCCAGATTTCAGCCCAAATCCAGGTGGAGAGAGACAATGGAACAATATTCACCTTGACGATCCCTTCAAGGTAAAAGTAGCCGTCTGTTGCAGTATCGTAAGGAATGGAGAGGTGAAGATAAAAGTCTCTCCCAGCGGGTCGTCAACAGGAAGCCTTCTCCACATTATGCCCTCACGGTCCCGCCGCTCCTACCGGGATGTCCTTGCAGGCCCTGGAGGGAACAGCCGGCCGGCCCTGGAAACCCTCTCCATGGGAAAAAAAGAATTCCAGTTCACTATCACGGTAAACGGAGAACATTACGGCAAGCGCTTTTTTTCCATAAGGCCGGGTGAGTCGATGGATCACGTCGTCCTCAAGCTTATCGCCTCTCTGCTCTATGCCCATGAAAAGCCCGAGGTGGAGCATCCTACGGGATGGAAATATCGGCCCGACGTGACGGTTTTTGATGAAAAGGGCGCCGTAAAGCGCTGGATTGAATGCGCTGACACTGCTCCTTCAAAGCTCAGGAGAGTCCTCGGCAGATTTCCGCAGGCAGAGGTAGTGGTTTTCAAGAGGCTTCACCATGAGGCTGAAAGCTTTGCAAGGTTCTTCCTCAGGGAGAGGCAAGGTGGCGCATCCATTGTGGTGAAGGCATTTGAGGCAGACTTCGTCGATACCCTCTGCCGGATCATTTTCGACAGGGCCTCTCTCAGGGCCGAATACGCCGGCGGCATGCTCACCCTCACCTGTGGAGACGTCACCATCTTTTCTCCGGTCTATTCTTGTTAAGAAGCAGCATCGCCTTTAGAGGCTCTTTGCAAGAAAACCGCCCGGGTCATTGACCTTCCTTATATGGGAATCACAGATCTTCCAGCGGTCATCTTCTTTCACCACGATAAACCATCCCGTGTAGAGAGCCTTTTCCATTTTGTTCCTGTATTCGTCCCGGGAGCAAAGCTTGATGTTCACAAGGGCCTGGCTCTTGCTGCTATAGCCGAGTTCAGCGCCGGTGACCTCTATGGAGAGGTTATTGGCATAAAGCTCCCTGTAGAAGTCCGCATCTCTCTTTTCTCTTATATTCCTTGCGCGGATGGAATAGACATGCTGAAAATTCTTTGCATTGATGGCCCGGAAATTTTCTCTCACCAGCAGTACTCCCGGGTGTGTGGCGTCGCTATCGGCCTGGTATTTTGCAGCATCTTCCATGGCGGCATAGGCCGTCGGGAGGGCAGAGAGGTCCTGGGAAACCCTTGGTCCAGCAGCCATCGGGCCCTCGTTCTTCACCATGCTGTAGAGAGCCAGCATGAAGAACAGGGCGCAGGGGACGACAATCATGAGGATGAGGCCTTTCCCTCCCTGTTTTCCCGCAGCACATTCTCTCCCAGTGCCCCTGAAGGCGGCGGCATCAAAATATTGTGACTCCCCTGAAGTTCCTGTGGCGAAAGTGCTTTCGGAATCCGGGTCCGGGCCTGCAAGACGGGGCCGGGAGGGGGGGAAACCGTGATACACGCCCTGAGAAGGCGGCGCTTTTTCCGCGTTGCCTGCCTGCGTGTAATTCCATCTGAAGCCGTGCGTGCCCTTGGTGCTCCCTCTCTCTTTTTCCGGAGAACCGGTGCCGATCTCAATGCTGATAGCCTTGACTCTGATATGCACTGTGGACTCCTCCCCCTCATTGATGACATTTTTTATTGTCAACATCTCTTTATGTTTATAATATACCATACCTGTATTGCCAAATTGTAAGCATTCTGTTAAAATTTTTAGAATGCGGAAAGTTTCTCAAAACCGGCCCGGGGACCGCAACGCCTTAACCCGGGCCGCTGCCAGTGCCCGCGCTCCCGGCAGTCTTTTCCCTAAGCGCCGCGATCCCTTTATAAAGTGACAATAATAGCTTTTTTCAGGTATTTTCCCCGCTGGAATCCTCCTCTATTGTGGCAGCACAGCCCTCACAGGCGCTGATCATGCCGAACAGAAAGGCACATAGGGCGCGTGGACAAACTTCGGCATAACATTGCCTGCAGTCTCAACAGAGGGTCAGGCGACCTTGCAGAAGGTGTCATGATTATAATCCAGGACGCTCGAGCCTGTCCTTACTCCTTCTATAAGAGACTGAGAGACACCCCTGAGCGCACCTCAAAAAAAGGGCCACAGGGAAATCCTGTGGCCAGATCTTTTAAAGCCTTTCTTCGCAGGTAAGGGGCCGGTTATCCTTTCCTGGAAGGGGCCTTGGACGCTGTCGAACTTGGTGACGGTGATGGTGAAGCCGAAGCTGTGGGTGATGGCGAGGGCGACACTGTTGCCGTGGGAGAAGGTGTGGGAGACGGACCGCTGCTTGTGATCTTCACGTACCAGGGCTCAACCTTTATGGAAGGTGTCGTAGTGACAGTCCCCTCGAGGTAGAAGTAGCCGTCCGTTGCCTGGTCTGAGGGAATTGCCAGGGAGACCGTGCTGGTGGGAATGAGGGTCTTGCCGTATTTGGGCACCGTTGCCGTTCCACCGGTGGTGTCAGAAGCGGCAGCCACGGTGACCGGTTCGGGAACTGTCGTCGAGGTCGTTGAGGTCTTGGCTGGTCTTGCGCAGTACTTGAGGGCGAAGTCCACTTTGGTGTAATTGATATCGACAGAGCTTCCTCCCTTGTTCCAGAGCACCACCTGTACCTTCATTGTGTCTCCCGGCTTGTAGGCGTATTTATCGTAATTCACCACACCTGTTATGTAAGCGGAGACGCTCGAGACAGTGAAGTCCTTATGGTTCTTGCCCGCCGCGACGGTGACAGTGTCCTCGGCAAGGCCTGACCCATAGTAGGAGCTTACCTTTACCGTGTAGGTATCGGGGGGAACATATGAAATAGTGTAGGCGCCGTCTTTGTCCGTCATTGCCATGAACCGTGAATAATAGGGGAACTGGTGGAAATGCTGCGACCGTGATGATTTGTCCACTGTGCTTGTCGCCGTCGATGACGGCACCGCGCTCACCATTACCCATGGGACTGCATTGCCGCTTTCATCTTTCACGGTGCCCTCTATGCTTCCCAGATCACTGATGGCCACCACCTTGAGGGAGAGCGAGAAGGTGGAGTCGGAGCATGTGGCCTTAACCGTTCCCGTGGTAGTGGTAGAGAGGTCGGTGCTGGACTTGAAAAGGCCGTAATTCTCGACAAATGAGCCCAGGTTCTCGTCGCTCACCGACCAGGTGACGCTGTCAGAAACGGGGTGCCAGGTGTCGCCTGATCTGCCGATCAGGAAGAACATCTCGTAGGCGCTTGCTATAAGGGACCAGGAGTTCTGCGTCGTGTCGAAGGGGGGCACGATTCTCACATCGGTAAGCTCCGAGAGAGCCATGGGATCTCTCATGATCGGGAAGCATATCGGCGAAGTTGAAGTGCCTGTGGCGGGATCCTCGACGACCACGCCTTCCCCATCCTGGGAAACCGCTGTTTCGCTGGATGTGCTGAGATCAAAGTAGCCCTTTGCATCTGTTATGGTGGATATGAGCGAGTTTGTTGCCGAGCGGACCGTGTATCCCACGGCGGGAGTGAAACCAGAGGGCACGCTTGAGTTCGTGGGAAGCACTATGATCTGGCTTGATGCGGCTTTCCCGCTTGATACGGTGTAAACATAGCCCTTGGTGCCGGTGAAGGTCGTCGTGCTTCCAGAAGTGGAAGGATTCGCGGTGGAGCCGCCTCCGCCGCTGTAGCCGACGCTCCCTCCGCCGCCGCTGCCGCCGCCGCAGCCCGATAGGACAAGGGCCGACAGCACCATGAACACAAGTAACCCGACCAGAAGCTTTTTCATAATTCTCTCCTCCTTTATTGATTATATAAGGCTTTAGTGCTTTAAAAGCGCTTTGAACAGGACCTTCCCCTGCATCAGGGCCAGAGAGCATCCTCAATGAGCTTTGTAGTCAACGGGTGTGCAGAACACGGAACTTGTCAATAGTTTTGGGACAAATTCCCGAATGAATTTAGGCACCTCCT